>CAYOWJ010000234.1:2262-5806 GCA_964407625.1 uncultured Lentimicrobiaceae bacterium | reverse complement strand
TGAATGATCTGTTTATAGATGGCGTTTTGCTTAATTATCGCGACATCACCGAACAAAAGAAATCAGAAGCCGCCCTCATAAAAGCAAAATCAGAGGCCGAAACCGCCAACCGATCCAAGAGTACTTTCCTGGCCAACATGTCGCACGAAATCAGAACGCCGCTTAACGCGATTATTGGCTTTTCGCAACTGCTCAACCGCGAAAAATTATTATCAGTTACACAAAAAGAGTACATCACTTCTATCAACCGCGCCGGCGAACATCTGCTCAAACTCATTAACGACGTCCTCGAATTGTCGAAAATCGAAGCTGGCCACATCGAGTTAAAACCTGTAAATTTCGATTTACAGGTACTTTTGAAAGATATGCAGATGTTGTTCAAAGAGAGGGCGCAGTACAAACAAATTCAACTGAGCGTCGAAATCCCCGCTGATCTCCCGCAGTATTTGATTGCCGATGACCAGAAATTACGCCAGATATTTATCAACATTATCGGTAATGCCATCAAATTTACCGACCAGGGCGGAGTTACCATGCGTGCGCGGGTTAATAAAGGTAATGGCGATACAAACCGCCTTATCGTCGAAATACAGGATTCAGGCCCCGGCATTCCTGAAGATGAACTTGGGAAACTCTTTAAACAGTTCGAACAAGCAAGCGCCGGAATCAGGACCAGCAGCGGCACTGGCCTCGGCCTTGCCCTGAGTCTCGAACTGGCCACGCTTATGGATGGAAATATTACCGTTAAGAGCACCGTAGGCAAAGGTTCGGTATTTACGATAGACGTGGTTGTTCATGCCGGAGTAGCCGACGGTAGCGAAGCTGTAATTACCAAACGCGTGATTCGGATTAATAACCCGCGCGATATTTATCGCATCCTGGTTGTTGACGATAAAGAAGAAAACCGGCAGGTGGTAGTAAGTTTTCTGAAACTAATTGGTTTCCAAACAAACGAAGCCATCAACGGTGTAGAAGCCATCACAAAATTTGAGCAGTGGAACCCTCACCTTATTTTGATGGATTTTCGCATGCCGGTGATGGATGGTTATGAAGCAACCCACCGCATTAAAGCAACCGAAAAGGGAAAACAGACACCGGTTATTGCCATGACTGCCAGCTTGTTTGAAGATAAGATAGAAAATGCACCCGCTCCGCAAATACAGGGCTATATCCGCAAACCATTTCATGAAAATGAGTTGTTTGCTGCCATCGGAAAAGCGCTTGGCATCGGCTACATCTATGAAGAAGAAACAGCCGCCGACACGCCTTCCAGATATCTGGAAAACCCCGGAATGATTGGTGAGGAATTATCAAAATTACCCGTCACCCTAATATTGCAAATGCAGGAAGCCATCGAAGGAGCTGATTTTCACCTGCTCATCCACCTCATCAAAACCATCGGAAACGACAATTCAGAACTTGCCTCGCACCTCCTGTCGAAGGCCAACAATTATGACTACGATTATTTACAGAAAATACTAATTATAAAGACTTCAAACAAATGAAAAATCAAATCGAATCATCCAGGAACATTCCAAATATTCTTGTTGTTGACGACGTGTCTGCCAATCTCAAATTATTGGACGACATCTTAAAATCCGAAGGCTACAAAACACGTCCGGTCCCCAATGGTGAACTGGCTTTGCGGGCAGCGGCAAAAGAGAAACCCGACCTGATCCTGCTCGACATCATGATGCCTGGAATTGATGGCTTTGAAGTTTGCCGCCGGTTAAAGGAAAACCCCGGTTTAAAAGACATACCGGTTATTTTTATCAGTGCCATGGGCGAAACGGCTAATGTTGTAAAAGCTTTTGCCGTTGGCGGAGTCGACTATATCAATAAACCTTTTCAGGCCGAAGAAGTTATAGCACGGGTAAAAACACATCTAAAACTTCACCGGCAGAGCAAAGAGCTAAGAATTTTCGCTCAAGCCGTCGAACAAAGTCCGGTCAATATTATTATCACCGATCTGGATGGAACCATCGAATATGTTAATCCAAAAGGCAGCGAAATTACCGGCTACACTTATGGCGAATTGGTTGGTAAGAATCCACGGATGATGAAATCAGGAGAAATGTCTGCCGGGGAATACAATCAACTCTGGAAAACCATCAGTAACGGTAAAGTGTGGAAAGGCGTGTTTCATAATAAAAAGAAAAACGGTGATCTTTTCTGGGAATCGGCAGCAATTGCTCCTGTTACCGATGCAAACGGCGTAATCACACATTACCTGGGAGTAAAAGAAGATATTACCGAACGTAAAATTGCCGAAAAGAAAATCCATGACCTCAATGCAAACCTCGAATTAAAAGTAAAAGAAAGAACGCAGGAGCTGAGTGAAGCCAACAAACACCTCGAAAGGAATATTCTGGAGCTTAAAAGGGCTGAAGAAGAAATTATCAAATCGAGAGATGAAGCCATGAAGGCAAATCTTGCCAAGAGCGAATTCCTTTCACGCGTAAGCCATGAGCTGAGAACTCCGATGAATGCAATTCTTGGCTTTGCACAATTGCTCGAAATGGGCGAACTTAACCCAAAACAAAAGAAAAGCACCAGTCATATTTTGACCTCCGGCAGGTACTTGCTCCAGCTCATTGATGAAGTTCTCGATATTTCGAGTACCGAAGCAGGCAAACTGGCGCTTGCGACCGAACCCGTAAAGTTAATTCCTGTTATTGATGAACTGATGGACAGTATCCGGCCACAAATTATCGAAAAACAATTAACCCTCGGATTTGAAAATCAGGTAGATGAACAGCTTTTTGTTGAAACCGACCTCAAAAGGTTAAAACAAGTGCTGCTCAACTTATTGAGCAATGCCATAAAGTTCAACATAACCGGAGGTTCGGTGGTTATAAAAACCGAAATGATGCCAGCAAATACCAACCAAATTATACCTGTCCGAATTTCGATAACAAACACCGGCGAGGCCATTTCAGCCGAAAACACCCGGAAGCTTTTCGAGCCTTTTGAGCGGATTGGAGCCGAAAAAACAGACATCCAGGGCATCGGTCTCGGCCTCACGGTAGTTAAAAAACTGATGGATGCCATGGGTGGAAAGATAGGAGTGGTAAGTAATCCGGCTGAAGGCAATACTTTTTGGATTGAACTGCCGGCAGCGTGAAATCAAAAAAGCCAATAGGAGCAAAACCAGAAAGTAGATACAGAAGCAAAAGCTAACCCGGTTATAATTGTAAGCGCCGGTGCAATGCCCGAAAAGCTTGAGCGGATAAAGCTTGCAGGAGCCAATGACTACCTGGCCAAACCATTCGACATCGTTGAGTTTTTAAAAGTGGTTGATGCGCAAATAAAATAGGGAAAAAGGCGTAAGGCGTAAGGCGTAAGGCGTAAGGCATAAGGAGAAAGGAGAAAGGAGAAAGGCGTAAGGTGTAAGGCATAAGGAGTAAGGAGTAAGGAGTAAGGAGTAAGGCGTAAGGCGTAAGGCAAGAGGGATGTAGGTCTGGCTAAGAGTTGGGGTTGTCCTGTGCCATCACGTATAAATGATGTTTTCGTCTTTGAGGAGCGGCCTCCCCATGTAGCGTAA
>CAYOWJ010000234.1:0-2162 GCA_964407625.1 uncultured Lentimicrobiaceae bacterium | reverse complement strand
ATCACGTATAAATGATGTTTTCGTCTTTGAGGAGCGGCCTCCCCATGTAGCGTAAAAGTATCTGGGCAACGGTGAGCGTATCTTTCTGGCAATATTTTACAATGCGTTCGAGGTTTTTTTCCTGATAATAAACGCCGGCAACCATGCTTCCGTCGATATCGTCTTTGGGGCTTGGGATGTCGAAAATGGCAGTAAGCAGGCTAAGCGAAGTATAATTTTTGTAATCGCCAAACCGCCAGAGATCCATCGTGTCGAGGTGGTGGACATCCCAGGGTTTACGTCCCTGCAAATCCAGGATGGCCGGAAGAGGCATGCCGTTAATCAGCAGCCGCCGTGAAATATAGGGGAAATCGAATTCTTTGCCGTTATGCGCGCAAAGCAGGTGCTGCGGGGTGTTGTAATGTTTGTTAAGAAGATCCGAAAAATCCTTTAAGAGTAACTTTTCGTCATCGCCATAAAACGATTTTATCCGGAACTGACGTTTGGCAAGAAACCCAACTGAAATGCAGATAATTTTGCCGAATTCGGCATAAATTCCGGCGCGATGATACATGGTTTCAGGCGTGTCGGTCTCATTTTCTTTGGTAAGCCGCGTAACTTTGTGATCCCATAATTTCTTAAAATTATCCGGCATCTGACCGTAATCCGAAAAGGCCGGCACCGTTTCGATGTCGAGAAAAAGAACAGCTTCGAGGTTTAATTTGTCAAGCATGATAACATTGTTTTAATTGCGTTTAGATTTGTAAATGTAAACAGAAAAAATAATTTACAACAAAATCGCCAAAAATATTCGTCATTTGCGAAATCATGAAAACCGAACTAATCATTACCGGCGACGGTTCCACCACGCTGTTTGTGCGCGACCTGAACGAACATTATCATTCGACATTCGGGGCAATTACCGAGTCGGGAGTTGTGTTTATTGATGCCGGATTAAAGCCGGTTTTGCAAAAATCTTCTTCTGTAAATTTGCTGGAAGTAGGATTTGGCACAGGATTGAATGCGCTGCTCAGTTTTCTGGCAGCAGCCGGTAAAACCATTCATTACACCACCATCGAAGCTTTTCCGGTTGATCAGAACATCATCGAAGCCCTGAATTTTACTGATTTTCTTAAATCCGAAAGTGCCGGCAGGATTTTCGGTTTACTTCATCAGGTGCCCTGGGAAACAGAACAAATCATTTCTGATCATTTCTTCATCACAAAACGCCATTCAAAAATCGAAGCTGTTGTTTTGCCTGACGAGCATTTCGATCTGGTCTTTTTTGATGCCTTCGGTCCTGATGTGCAGCCTGAACTCTGGACCGTAGAAATATTTTCAAAAATCGGAAAATCGATGAAAAAAGGAGGCGTTCTTACCACCTATTCCGCTAAAGGACAAATCCGTCGCAACCTGCAAAGTGCGGGCTTTACCGTCGAAAAACTGCCCGGTCCTCCCGGAAAGCGGCATATCACACGAGCCACAAAATCCTAACGAGGATAAAAAAGACAAGAAACAAAAAACAAAACTCAAATAATTCCTAAGTTTAATTTGTGATTTGTGATTTGTGATTTGTGCCAAAAAAACATCAATTTCCAAAATCAGAGCCTCATGATTTCCCGGATTTTTGATTTCCCGGGATTTGTTAGTTTTGCAGCCTAAAATAAATCACATGAATTCATTACTGATCACAGGAACAACAATCGTTTTTTTTGCTTTAGCCAGCTACAGCATCGCCATTATTACCGAACAACGTAAAAAGAAAATCATCAGCCGCGTATGGGTTTTTCTCACGCTTGGCGTTGTACTCGATATTACGGCAACCATCTTTATGATTCTTGGATCCTCCAAAGGATTTCTGACCCTGCACGGGGTTATTGGATACTCGTCACTTCTGGCCATGTTTATTGATGCAGTTTTGATCTGGCGGCTCAAGCTCAAATTCGGAACCGGTGCCGACGTACCAAAAGGGCTTCACCTGTACTCGCGTTATGCCTATATCTGGTGGGTTCTGGCATTTATTACCGGTGCCTTGCTGGTGGCAATCAAGCCATAATCAGGAAGCAGGGAAATGGTTTGGAAGAGAAAATATCCAATTTCCAATTTCCAATTTTCAATTTTCAATTTTCAATTTTCAATGCCCTACGAGGAGACTTCGTGATGCATTCTACATTCTACATTCT
>CAYOWJ010000233.1:0-5843 GCA_964407625.1 uncultured Lentimicrobiaceae bacterium | reverse complement strand
CAAAAATCGCCGAAATTGATGCACTGAAAGCCGCTGAAATATTAGCTTATGAGGAAAATCGTAAAAACTATAATGCATTTATTGCAAGTGGTAATTTCCAATATGATGCTGAAAATTTTCACATGGCCAGGAATTCATACAATGATGCGCTAAAACTTTTCCCCGATGAGCCTTATCCCAAAGAACGTCTTAAAGATATTGATGCCATTTTACTGGCGGAATCTGAGCGCATCCAAAAAGAGTACAATATTGCAATTTCGGAGGCTGACCGTTTTTTTGCGGGAAAGGTTTACGACAACGCTATTGAATATTATATGCAGGCTTCGGGGATTAAGCCCGATGAAACTTATCCGATCGACCGGATAAACGCTATTACAAAGCTTATTCAGGAAAATGTTGTGGTTGATGTGTTGAAACAAAATACAACAATCGAGTCGGGCATTTTAAAACAATATGATTTTGCGCCGGTAATGCGCCAGGGACGAAAGGAAAGTTATGTTATTATAAAAATGAAGAATTTGAGCGAAAATGATTTTCGCCTTTTCCTGAATTATGGCAAAGGGGCCGCTAAAAATGGGGGCTTTGTGATAAATATTCCTAAGTCCGAAAACCTGCGCGACTATGTTATCAAGGTTGGTGGCCAATACAAATGGGTTAGCGAAGATAATAACTGGATCAGTTTACAGCCCGAAGGCGGAAACGCTGAGATTTCGGTCATTCAGATTTCTCAGGAATAATTCGATACGCTCAATCTGTTTTTATTGCCGATACTTTGCAGGTGTAAACTTCATGAAATTTTTGGAATATCAATAAATCGATGAAGCATCTTCTGATAAATTTTACTTGACCTGATGTGATTTAATAGCCGAATAAATATGCAGCAGGGAATTCCAACTTTACCTCTTTAAGCTTACTTAATGCAGCCTCCTGATTATTAAAAGAAGCGATACTTAATACCCAAAAACCCTTATCTGCTTTCTGAATAATTTCAGGATTATAGCCTTTCGATTTTACTTCCTTTGAAAGACGTTCGGCGTTTTCCAGGACTTTAAATGCACCTATAATAATATAGTATGAATTATTGGTCTGTGTTAAAGATGATTTTTGATTTGAATTAGTCTCAACCACCGGACTAACTTCCGAACTTGTGGAATTGTTGAAAGTCTTACTGATTGCATCAATTTCGGAAAGGAAGGTACTCAATTTCTTTTTGTCATCAATCCCTGCCGGTTCAATGTCGTTTTTTGTCGTTTTTTCGTCAATGCCAGAGTTATCAGGCTGTTGATTATTTTGAAGCAATCCTTGGGTTTTCTTCTCACCAAACGAAATCTTTCCCTTACAGTATGAATTTAAAACAAGCTGGGCATCTTTCACTCCTTGATTCAATGCAGCATCCCAATCCTTGCAGGCACCTTCAAGATCGTTCATGAAGTATTTTGAAACGCCCCTGTTATAAAATGCTTCACGCCAACTCTTTAATTCATCTTCATTAACTGGTATAAGACTAATTGCTTTTGTGAAATCAGCTATAGCACCAGTGTAATCCTTCAATTTGTGTTTGGCGGCAGCGCGATAAGTGAATAACAATAAATTTTGAGCTGTTGTGTCAATTTCGATAGCTTCATCCATTGTATGAATAGTTCTTTCGAAATCGCCAAGAAAATAAGCCGAAATGCCTTGATCAATCAAAGTCATTGAGTTGCCGGCAGATTTTTTCTTCCTGGGCCGATAATCAATGCAGTAATTCGCTAAAAAGTCAGCTGCATCAACTGAATTGAGTGCGTTTGCTTCTGTCCAGTCTTCGCAAGCCTGATCTAAATAACCACACTGCTGTAATGCCTTGCCTCTCCATACCAATACATTTACCCAGTTATCAAATTCAGGATCATCAATTTCAGGTCTGAATTTGTATGCTTTATCATAATCATCAACAGATCTAACATAATCCCCAACATTAAATCTGCACATACCTATATAATAAGGTATCTTGAAATTATTATTCATTGGATTATTTTGCAGGGATTTTTCGAATAAAAACTGAGCGTCAAGATATTCTTTCTCCTCATATTTTTTCATGGCTTTGTCGAAATACCTGCCGGCTTTTTTAAGGTTGACGGCGAGTGAACCGTTTTCCATCGATTTACCACAATATTTTTTGATTGATTTAAGTGCATTGTCATAACCAAAAGTTAAGGCAGCATGCCAATCTTCACAGGCCTTCGAAAATTCTAAAATCTCATAATATGCGTTTCCTCGCTGGTAGTGTGCTTCTATCCAATCTTGTTTTTCAATACTGGTAACCGGAACACGTTCCAAAGCCTGGTTAAAATCTTCGATAGCCTCATCAAAAAGTCTGAGCTGAATTCTTGATTTCCCTTTCCACAACGAAATCGAAATCAGACTGCTGTCAGGTGGATTGACCATTGCAGCTTTTGTGAAGAGCTGTAATGAAGTAACAAACTTGGTTTCGTTGTATTTAATGATTCCTCTTTCAAAGAAAAACCGGTAATAGTCGGGGTTTTTAAGTTTTGATGGATCAATTACCCCAATATTCAGAACAAAATTTGCGAAATCAGCATAATCAACCTCATAATACGAATTTCTGAAAAGTTTCAGCCAGTTATGATCCATCAGAAACTTCATGTAAATTTCTAATTTATTAATAGTTTCGTAGAGCTTAAAGCGAACAAACTTTTTGCCTTCAATTTCAATCGGATACATTGCAAAAATCAGGTTGTTAACGCTTTCTTCCTGAAGGTAAACTGCTTTTTGGATAGCGTTTTCGATTTCGTACAGATAGGGTTTTTCATCATAATCAGGAATAGTACCGCTGGTTAGCAATTGCATGTTAACAGCAAAAGGTTTATTTGAAATTATAGAATCCGGGAAAATATTATTCCATTTACTTTCTTTAAAGGCATAATATTTTAGATTTTTGAACCCTTGCCAACGCTCTTCCAAAAGTGGAAAATCATATTTACCATCTTCGTACTTTATGATGATGATCGAATAAACCACATCCTTTATTGTAACTGATCTGACTTCGATAACTGTGAAATTCTCTCTTCCGAGCTGGTACCTTCCACGTTTAATCAAGTTGAGATTGTATTCTTTGAATGGAATTTTGTTTCTTTCGCTAACCCACTCTCCATTGTTTTGAAGTATCCAGCCGGTGGCATTATCAAGGGTTGATACAACTTCACTCAATAATGGAATTTCCCTTTTTGGCCGTTCCGGAGATTGGCTTTGCGATTCAAAAAGGAAAACCGATAGTATGGTAAATAGTAGAAATGTCTTTTTTATCATTAATGTGCATGAATTTTGGAACAAGACAAAGATAACATTATGGGTAAAAAAAAACAGTTCGTTACGAATTATTTTTATTTTTCAAGAGTCATCCCTGCCAATCAAGAAGCAAAATTTGTAAACTTAATTGTGGGCATATCATGAAAATGTAAAGGAAGCTTCATTTAATAATTTGATAATAAGGTAAATAAACGAAATATTTGATATTTTAATTTGGCATACACAACTTGAATCTTCGCCTAAACTGTAGTAAAGTTAAAACCAACCAGAAAGGTGAATTTACTGAACGCTTCATCGTTAACATTACAAATAACGGAGATTTAATTTGATCTGATTTTAAAAATTATACTTTTGTCGTCATACTAAAAATTTAAAAAATGGATAATAAATTTGACAGCATTAAGCCTGAGATTGTCTGGAATTATTTTTATGAGATTACCAGAATCCCAAGGCCTTCAAAAAAAGAAGAAAAAATCGCGAAATATCTTATCGACTTTGCGAAAAAGCATAAATTAAGTTTTGAACAGGATGAAGTTGGTAACGTTCTGATCAGAAAGAACGCGACAAAAGGAATGGAAAACCGTAAAATGGTTTGTTTGCAAAGCCACATGGATATGGTCTGCGAAAAAAATACTGATGTTCAGTTCGATTTCAACAGGGATCCAATTCAGGCTTACGTTGATGGGGAGTGGATGAGAGCAAAAGGCACTACACTTGGTGCTGATGACGGAATTGGTATTGCTGCACAATTGGCACTTTTATCTTCTGATAAAATTGAACACGGTCCAATTGAATGTTTGTTTACTGTTGATGAGGAAACAGGTTTAAGTGGGGCTTTTGGGCTTAATCCAGGATTCTTGAAATCCGAAATACTATTAAACCTTGACTCTGAAGATGATGGTCAGATATTTATCGGATGTGCAGGTGGATTGGACACAACAATAAAACTCTGGTACAAAAAGGAATTGGTGCCTGATTGGGCGGTGCCTGTAAAAATATCAGTTAAAGGTTTAAAAGGCGGCCATTCGGGTGATGATATTAATAAAGGACTTGGAAACGCCAATAAAATTCTGAATCGGTTAATCTATGCGGCTTGGAGTCAATTTGGTGTGCGAATAAATGAATTTAATGGTGGTAATTTACGTAATGCGATAGCCAGAGAAGCCGAAGCCACCGTTTTGGTAAATCGGTCAATCATTGATAAATTTAATAAGCTTGTCGAATCATTTAATACGATCGTTAAAAAAGAATTGAAAACCACTGAACCCAACCTGGAGGTTAAAACATTTCAGGCCGACCGTCCTTATTTCGTAATTGATGAGGTTTCACAACGGAAATTGATAAATGTCCTCTATGCCTGTCCCCATGGTGTAATCGAAATGTCCCGGGATATTCCAAATTTTGTTGAAACCTCAACAAATCTTGCTTCCATTAAAACAGAACCTGATTATTTCTACATCACAACAAGCCAACGAAGTTCAGTGCAAAGTTCACTGGAAGACGCTGCAAATATGGTTGCAGCAGTATTTAGACTGAGTGATGCCGATATTGAACATTCTGATGGTTATCCTGGCTGGACACCAAATCCAAAATCAGAAATTCTTGAAATAGGACGCCTTTCATACCAGAAACTCTATGACAAAGAGCCAAAAGTATTAGCTGTTCATGCTGGATTAGAGTGCGGGCTGATTGGAGAAAAGTTTCCTGGAATGGATATGATCTCTTATGGTCCGGATATTAAAGGTGTACATTCACCAGATGAACGGATAAATATTAAATCGGTTGAAAGATTCTGGGAACTTACCCTCGAAATCTTAAAGAACATTCCTGTGCGGAAATAGATATTTTCAGGTAAATATTATCAAAAAGCTGTTTCAAAACTTTTGAAACAGCTTTTTTTTCTTAATAAAGTCGTCGGATAAAAGCTAATATGCATTGTTTTGTTTGATAATTCCTCTTCTGAAATCGCTCATTTTAGAAAATTCGGCGATAATTGGTCAATTGTTGGGTAAGAAATGCATTCAATAATTTGTAAAAGGTGCTTTTGCAGATGAAAGTTTTAGTTAAAATTCAAAGAAAGTCAGGATAAATCTTGCAGAAAAGGCTAATCTATTAGAAGTAAAAGTATCATAGATTTATCGGGTTTTGCTTCCAAACTAAGAAATTGTATTGTTAAAATAGATCATTTTGATTAAGAAAAGCATTATTTCTTTGCTAAAAGCATTGAAATTTATCAAAAATTAAACCAAAGTTTGGTTCAATATCAACAAATTAGAAAATAAATAGAAAAAGTTCAAAAAAAGTTTGTTCGAATCAATTTTATAATTCTATCTTTGCACCCGCTTTAATAGCCTAGTTCTTTATAATCTCGATCAATGAAACACTAGCTGAAACTATTGTCAAATATGATAGATCAGTAAAATGTTACTGCAAAAAAAAATGAAAAATTTTGAAAATAAATTTGGTAGTTTAAATACAAGTATTACTTTTGCAGCCCGATTTAAATGAAGATAAATAGATTGGAAAGAGTTCAGGGG
>CAYOWJ010000232.1:0-5879 GCA_964407625.1 uncultured Lentimicrobiaceae bacterium | reverse complement strand
CAAAAAAAGCACCATTCTTCTCAGAATGATGCCTTTACCGGTGACCCCAAAGGGATTCGAACCCATATCGTCAGAACCGGAATCTGAAATTCTATCCATTGAACTATGGGGCCAATTTTTTGCAAAAATAGTGCTTTTAGTTTCGCAAGGACAAAAATTTTGAGGGGAATATTATTCAGGCATCACGAAAAACCACATTTAGCTTGATAACATAAATCCAACATTCCTAAAAAATACATAGTTTTGCACATCAAATTAAATTTTAAAGTTTATGAAAAGGAAATTTACACTTATTATTGCATTATTCGTTTTGGCAGTATTGAGCCTTAATGCCCAGACAAAAAAAGCTTACACCACTTCCGGAGGCGAAATTATATTTTCGTTTGCCGACATCAACAATCAGGGAAATGAAACGGGAAACATCATGAGGTTTTCACCATTTTTTAACCTCCAGAGTAATCTTAATTACGATCCAAACCAAAATTTTGGAGTTTATACCGGATTAGCAATCAGGAACGTCGGTTTCATTTACGACGATCCAAATTCGTCATCCATCCGTAAAAAGTTCCGTAATTATACCATTGGTATCCCGGTTGGCTTAAAGGTTGGGAAATTAGATGGTGCCTTCGTTTATGCCGGCTACGAAATCGAGTTTCCGTTAAATTACAAGGAAAAAACATTCGACAACGAAATTAAAGAAGACAAGTTTAATGTCTGGTTTAGCAACCGGGTTCCTGCCCTTTATCACACGCTGTTTCTTGGAATTAATTTACCTTATGGCGCCAATCTGAAGTTTAAATATTATCTGACCAACTTCCACAACATGGATTTTGAGGAAACTAACAGCGATGGCAGCAAAAGTAAGCCTTATGAAAATCTTGAAGCAAATGTGTTTTATTTCGCACTGAGTTTCGATCTGTTTAAAAACACCCAACTGGTCGATCCTGTTGAAGTAAGAGACACAAAATCGGCTGCACTCTACTAGGCCATTTAAATACTCAAGCCAATCGAAAATGGTTATTTACAGCATGGGAATTATACTTAAAAGTGATTATTTATAATATTTTAGCTGGCATTAAATTTGACCACGTTTCACATACTTTTTTAAAATTAACTAACACTAAATTTTTTATGATGAAGAAAATACTTTTAACAATAACCGGGCTGATGGCAACCGTTGCCATCATGTTTTTATCTTCCTGCTATCCCGGGGATACTGTTACGTATGCCGACCTCGATCTGGTTACGACAGTTTACGACAAGGAAACAAATTTCCAGGAACTTGCAACATTTGCAATGCCTGATACCATTGTTCAAATTAAAGACACACTGGATCCTTCGAACAATGAGGACCTTTCCCGTGCTTATGATGATTTGATTTTAGATAAGATCAGACAAAACATGGTAGCCGACGGTTTTGAAGATGTTACCGGTCAGGAAACTGTAGAACCAGATGTAGTTCTCACGGTTTCAGCCATGGCCACCACAAGTTATTATGCCTGGTCATACTATCCTTATTATTGGGGCTGGTATGGTGGCTGGTACTGGAAAAGCACCGAATATTACCCATATTATCCTTATTACCCATGGGGTGGTTACACGTATGTTTCGAGCTATACTTCAGGAACTTTGATCATGCAAATGAGCGACATGCGTAATGTTACAGCAGAAAGCGACAGCGTTAGAGCCGTATGGCTTGGTGCTGTTAACGGCCTCATGGGAAGCACAAACAAAACAGATATCGCAACCCGACTGACCAACAGCATTGATCAGGCTTTTGACCAATCATCTTATCTTAAACAAAACTAATTGCAGGCGTTTAAACCATCAAAAATAAATAATCGTATGAAAAAGATATTTTTAATCGTCATATTCGCAGCATTTGGTTCAATGGCCTTTGCGCAGGAAACTTCGATGTGGTCGCTCACCTACAATATGTCAATTCCAATGGGAGAAACCGCTGATTTTATCGGCAAGACAAGCTTCAGAGGAATTGCTGTTGAAGGCCGGCAGTTTATTGACAACAATTTTTCGTTAGGCGGCAGCGTGGGCTGGAATACTTTTTACGAAAAAAAGGACAAACTCACCACCGAATACGAGAATATTACCTTCACCGGCACACATTACCGCTACCTGAACGCTTTTCCGATTTTTGTAAATGCTGCATATTACCTCAATGAAGGTAGTTACATCAGGCCTTATCTTGCAGCAAACGTCGGGCTTATCGTTACCGAGTATCGCAATGACGTTGGTCTTTATACTATTCAGGAAAAACCTGCAAAATTTGGATTTGGCCCTGAAGTCGGTGTTTTGATAGAAACCGAAAGCGGCACAGGTTTTACGTTAAATTGTAAATATAATATGGGAACAAAAACCAGCGAAACCAAGGCATTTTCATCCCTCGGGATCAATGTTGGCTTTATCTGGGTTTATTAGAAAATCGTTGTACAACAAAACCGAAAGGCTTCATGGAAATCAATTCCATGAAGCCTTTTTTTGATGGCTAATTACTCCTTTAGACTTCTGTTTAAAATCGCCTTATTTCATGGCTAAATGACTTTCCAAAGCTTTAATGGTAGCCTGTTTCCCAAGCTCAATGAGTTCGGTGGCTTTGTAAAAATCGAAGGTGCCGCAGGCCTGCCTCGAAACTTCAATGAGTATGTCGGGTGGATTCATCTTCAGCGTCAAATCCAGAATGTGTTTTAACATCAGGTTAGATGTTTCACTGATCAGATTAAAATATCCAGATTTTTCCTTTTTGGAAGGCGGGAAAAGGGTCGATAGTTTTTCCTGAAACTCTTTTAATTTGCTGCTGTTGATTTTCTCGAGAAAATGCCAGTCAGGATTTTCGACGATTGCCGGCTGATAAGGGATTTGAGCGCTAACATTAACAGCAACCAGAATGTCGCCATTGTTACGAAAAACCCTGTTTACCGGAACAGGATTCAAAACAGCGCCATCAACGAAGAGCGTATCGCTTTTTAGCACCGGCGTTATGATTAATGGAATCGAAATGGAAGCGCGTATTGCATCAAACAAACTTCCCTCCCTGATTACAATTTCTTTTCCATGATGGAGGTCGGTGGCAACGGCAGCATATTTCACAGGCAAATCTTCAATTCTTTGATCAGGAATAAATTTATGGATCTCTTTAAAAACTTTATCGGCTTTAATAATTCCGCTGTTACTCCAAGTAAAATCAACCAGATTAAACACATCCATTTTGCCGAGTGAACACATCCATGCTTCATATTCATCCATTTTTCCGCAGGCATAAACGCCGCCAATCAAAGCGCCCATCGAAGTCCCGGCGATGGATCCGATCTGGAATCCATTCCGGCAAAGTTCACGAATTGCACCGATATGAGCGATTCCACGTGCACCTCCACTTCCCAAAACCAAGGCAATTTTGTGGTCCATTGTTTTTGATTTAATGTATAAGTAAGCTTTGACAAATGTAAGGTTTTTAAAAGTGTATCAGGGTAAAAGGAGGGATACTCTAATAAAAGAAAAAGGCGGTTTTTGCTGCCAATAACTGAATGATGGTTTAAGATTATTTTTTACCACCAGTTTAAAACGGCAAAACTTTGCACCAAAACAACTGAATATTTGGAGACTTGCTGTTTTTGACGCTGGTTTTCTGTCGACCAATAATTACTTCTTTTCTAAATCCATCCCGCATTTGGGGCAGGCGCCTTTAAAGGATGAGGTGACATCGGGATGCATCGGGCAGGAGTAATCGCCCATTTCGATTTTATCGAATTTGCTCTTCATGGCAAAAAACCTGAACGAAATTCCTGCGGTAGCCTGAAATTGCGTCCCTACCTGTGTTTTGGTCACATATTGGTAAACGGGAATATCGGCAAGGGCATAGAACGAAAACTTCCCAAGGGTGTAGCTAACCTGGGGTGTTACAAAAACTTTTTTATAACCGGTTGCGTAAGGATCGTAATTTGGATAAGCGTACATGAGGATATCCGGGTTCAGCTTCATTTCGGCCATATATTCCCCCCTCAACTGCAAGGTAGCTCCGAGATTCCCAAAAAACGATTTCCCCACAAAAAGTCCTATGCTGGCAAAATCGCCCATCTTTTCGCCAAGCGGATTCCAGCCCTTTTTTATGTAAAGGGCATTGGCAAAAAAACGGATATTCTTTGCAGGATAGCCTTTGTATAAAAATGTGTAAAAGATGATATCCTGGGCACCGGTGGTAAGCTGCACCGCCTGTGGATTGGTAACATAATAGGTTTCACCCGAAAAAGGCTCAACATTTCCTGTCGAATCGTTGTAACTGCCGATGGGTATTTTATAACCAAGCCCCACGGTAATTTCTGTTTTTGATTTATCAGTGGTCAAGTTTAAAATATCGTAACGTGGGAAAATAATCAGATCGCCTATACCGGATGATTTGTAAGTTTTTGAAGGATCATTGTTGAGCCCGATTTCTTCTTTATAGAAAAAATTACCTGTTTCGATCGACATGGTAAAATCGCTGGTTACGCCGTAAGCAAACCTCAAATACTGGTATGCACTTCTAAACTGGTCGAAATACTTGTTGGTGTCGCGGGAATCGCCGGTGTAAAATACCGAACTATTGATAAACTGCAGGTTTGTGTTCAGTTCGAACTGTTGGGCGGCTAAAACACCCTGGGAAGTTCCTCCGGCTATCGGGCTTCCTGCGCCACCAGCACAACATTGGGCGAATGAAACACCAGTATAAAAAATCAAAGCAATAAAGGTTAGGAAAAGAGCTTTCATTAATGAGTCAGTATTAGTTTAACCGGAAATCTGTGGCCATGAAAATTTATCACAAAGCATAATAAAAGCCTGATGAATACTTGTTTTGCTTAAAATGGATTAGTGAGCAACAGCAACTTTTATCATCCGGCTGCGTGTACCTTCGGTTAATTTGATAAAGTAAACCCCATTACTCAGATCGGCAGTGTTGATATCAATTTTATTTTCTCCCTGAGGAAGGCTGGTAAATGACATTTCGGAAACTTCCCGTCCAAGCTGATCATGAATTTCGACTTTAACTTCTGAGGGCTTTTCCAACGAAAAAACAATTGTTGAGCTTGTATTTGAAGGATTCGGGAAGAAACCAACATTTGAGAATGTGCCTGAATCTTCAGGAATTCCGGTTATGGTGGCATCAAGTGCCGAATTGATCGCTGTCTGAAGCGCGCTGGCATTTACCGAATTGTTAGCGTTGTAAAAAACGGCATGATTCACATCACCAACAACTACAACCTTCGGCATCCCTGTCGAACCATAATCTTCCATTTTTATAGCCGAATTTGAAAACATGGCTGATGGCAAAATTCCATTGCTGTTGGCCCAGCTATTTATCGAGTTGCAGTTTGTGTTTGCATAATCATCAACAAGATACATGTGAACTTTATCGGGATGCGTAGTTGCAAAACTTCTTACAACGTTTGAGGTTGTGAGTGAAGGTCCAACGCAGGCGCTGCATGGCATTACCCAGCAAATGACAATTACTTTTCCTTCGTCAAGTTCGGTAAAAAGGTCATGATTTGCACCGGAACAATCATTACAGTTAAAATTAACAGCTGTTTGAGCATGGCTGAAACTGAGCATCAAGGCGAAAAAAGAAATGAATATTAGCTTTTTCATTGTGTTTGAGTATTTAAAGTTCAACATTATCAACAGACAAAAGTATTCAAATATCTAAAATATGACATTTATTAACAAATAAATAACAATTGGTACTCCAGGATAAAAACATTCAAACAAGGACGATTTCACGGCCTTGAGAAAAACTGATTAACTCAGGCAAATTTTTTGTGTAATTGTTGGTCATTCTTATTGTTAAGGTTTTGTTAAAAAAACGAATAGTTTTTAATGAGATAAAAATAATT
>CAYOWJ010000231.1:0-5983 GCA_964407625.1 uncultured Lentimicrobiaceae bacterium | reverse complement strand
CTAAAGGCTTTGCTGTTAACATATTTGCGGGGTTAAAATTTGTTAAACAAGCTTTTAGCAGGAAATATGCCGGAAGAAATTTAGTTTTTTTGCACATTCAAACTTAATTTTTAACCTATGGATATAGTAGTTGAAAATCTGACAAAAATTTATGGCACCCAACGCGCCGTCGACAATATCACGTTTCGTGTTAAAACCGGCGAAGTGCTGGGTTTTCTCGGACCAAACGGTGCCGGAAAAACCACGACAATGAAGGCCATCACCACCTATCTTATCCCCAACGAGGGAACGATTAAGGTTGGCGAATTTTCCATCAGCGAGCAACCCGAAGAAATTAAAAAACGCATTGGCTACCTGCCCGAAAGTAACCCGCTTTACCAGGAAATGCCTGTGATCGACTACCTGCGTTTTGTTGCCGAATTGCAAGGCATCGAAAAATCGAAGGTTAACGACCGGTTGCGCGAAATGGTGGATATCTGCGGCCTCGAAGGCGAAAAACACAAAAAAATCGGGGAACTTTCAAAAGGGTACAAACAACGTGTAGGGCTTGCCCAGGCGCTCATTCACGACCCTGAAGTACTCATCCTCGATGAGCCTACCTCCGGTCTCGACCCTAACCAGATTGTCGAGATACGTGAACTGATCAAGAAAATCGGACGCAAAAAAACGGTTATCCTCAGCTCGCACATCCTCGCCGAGGTTGAAGCTACCTGCGACCGCATCATGATTATCAACAAAGGCAAAATAGTTGCCGACGGCACCTCCGAAGAACTTCGCAAACATGCGCAGGGTAAGGAAATTGTTAAAGTAACAATCGAAGATGGCAACTGGAGTTCGATTTTTGAAAAGCTTCAGAAAATTGATTCGGTTGATGTGGTTGACATCCTGAATAAGGATAAAAACATATTCGAAATTCAGAGCCGTGCAAATCAATCATCACGCAAAAAAATATTTAAGGTTTGCGTTGAAAATAATTGGACGCTCACCGAAATGACGCCCATCGAAACCAAACTCGAGGATATCTTCCGCGAACTGACTTTGAGTTAATCATCTTATCCAAAAATCAATTAAAATTCAAAATTCAAAATCTCTATACAATGAAGCAGATTTGGGTTATTAGTAAAAGAGAGCTGCAATCGTTTTTCGATTCGCTCACTGCGTATATTATGCTGATTGCCTTTTTAGGATTCAGCGGATTGTTTACCTGGCTTTACGGTTCTGACATTTTTATGGTAAAACAGGCCAGCCTGCAAACCTTTTTTGGTGTGGCTTACTGGACCTTGTTTTTCTTTATCCCGGCACTTACCATGCGCCAGTTTGCCGAAGAAAACAAAACCGGCACCATCGAGCTGCTGCTCACCCGGCCCGTAAACGACTGGCAGGTTGTGCTTGGGAAATTCTTCGCAACACTGCTGTTGATCATCATTGCCCTGGCATTCACGCTTCCGTATTATATTACGGTGGCCAGCCTCGGAAAAATCGACCACGGTGCAGTGATCACCGGCTACCTGGGATTGATTTTTATGAGTGCGGCATATATCAGCATTGGTATTTTTACCAGCAGCATCTCCAATAATCAGATTATCGGGTTTTTGCTGGCGCTCGCCATCGGAATTATGTTCCAGTTCCTTTTTTCGTTTATTGCTCAGGGAACTGGCGGAATTATTGGCGGGGTTCTCGATTATCTCAGCCTCAGCACCCATTTTGAGTCGGTTTCGCGCGGGGTACTCGACAGCAAGGATATTGTTTATTTCCTCTCGCTCATATTTTTGGGATTGGTGAGCACCGAAGCAGTTTTGACAAAAAACAGGAGATAATCTAAAATTCACCTTAAAAAAATTGCAATATGAAAAATAAGAAATCATTAGCATCGCAAATAATATTGATTGTAGCCGTACTTGTTGTGTTAAACATACTAACCGACCGGTTTTTCGTCAGGCTCGACTTTACCCAGGACCGGGTTTATACATTGAGCAAGGCAACCAAAGACATTTTAAAATCGTTGGATGAGCCGGTTACGATAACTGCCTATTTTACCAGCGGCAGTCAGCCTGAAATCGAAAAAGCACGAAAAGATTTCAGAGATATGCTTGTCGAATATTCAAACCGCTCGAAAGGTAAAGTAAACTATGAGTTTATCAATCCCAACGAAAACGAGGAAACCGAACAACAGGCTATCCAGGCAGGCATTCAGCCACTCGTGCTGAATGTGCGTGAAAAAGATCAGGTTAAACAACAAAAGGTTTTCCTGGGAGCAAAAATTCAGATGGGCGAACAAACCGATATTATCCCGGTCTTGCAACCCGGTGCTGCCATGGAATATGCACTTTCGTCAGCCATTAAAAAGCTTTCGGTTGTTGATAAACCAAAAGTAGGTCTTATCCAGGGACATGGCGAACCAGGTCCGGCATCTTTCCAGCAGGCCATGGAGCAACTGCTTGTTTTGTACAGCGTGGAACCTGTAAATCTCACCGACTCAACCGGCAGCCTTTCAGGTTATAAAACATTGGCCATCATCGCGCCAACACAGCCATTTTCGGACGCTCAGCTCAGGGTTTTGGATAATTATCTTTCAGGCGGAGGAAGCATCTTTGTTGCTTATAACCATGTTGAAGGCGATTTCCAGACCATGCAGGGAAAAGTTGTCGATTGTAATCTAAATGGTTGGTTAGAGAAAAAAGGACTTAAAATCGAAAACAATTTTGTGATCGATCAAAGTGCCGGAAACGTTGGTGTGAGGCAGCAAATGGGCGGTATGACGTTCACAAGGCAGATTCCGTTCTTCTACTGGCCAATGCTTAAGAAATTCGAGAATCAACCCATTACCAAAGGCCTCGAACAAGTGATGATTCAACTGGCAAGTTCGATAACTTTTACCGGCCAGTCAACGCTGCAGTTTACACCGCTGTTAAAAACTTCCGATAAATCGGGAACCATTGCAGCGCCCATGTATTTCGATTTGCAAAAGCAATGGACCGATGGTGATTTCCCGCTCAAAGGTGTTACTATTGGTGCCATTCTCGAAGGAAATATTGTTGGAAGTAATAAGTCACGCATTGTTTTGATTACCGATGGCGATTTTGCTGTTAATGGAGAAGGACAAAATGCACAGCAAAAACAACCTGATGCCATCAGCCTTTTTGTAAATTCGATCGACTGGCTTTCGGATGATACCGGGCTAATCGATTTGCGCACCAAAGAGGTTACTTCGCGTCCTTTGGATGAAATCAGCGATGGAAAACGTGCATTCCTGAAATGGCTGAATTTTGCATTGCCCATCCTGCTTGTCATCATTTACGGCATCATCAGGATGCAGATTCGTCGTAATAAACGCTTTAGAAGAATGGAGGAAGGTTATGTTTCGTAAACTCAATTTAAAAACACTTGTAATATTGCTGGTTGTGCTGGTGGCGATTTACTTTATTGCCGACATGGTGGGCGGCAACGACCGGACTTTCCGCAGCGAAATTGTTAAAGTTGATACCGCCAATGTTACCGATATTTATATTTCGATATTAAAAGATAATGCCGAAATCAGGCTTACAAGAACCGGTGGGCCGGCTGATTGGGAAGTTTCGTCGGCAGGCAGCAGCTTTGTTGCCGATCCGAATATCGTTAAAAATATCCTGGCACAGTTTACCGAAATGAAACCGGAACGCATTGCTGCAACATCCAAAGATAAATGGGCGCAGTTTGAGGTTTCTGATTCAACAGGCACCCATGTGATTGTAAAAGATGGAAATTCGGAACTGGCCAATGTTTATGTTGGCAAGTTTTCGTATTCGCAGCCACCGGCGCAGGCGCAGCAGCAGCAAAATCCTTATCAGCAGCAGCGTGGCAAAATGACCTCTTTTATCAGGGTTAATGAGGAAGACGAAGTTTATGCGGTGGAAGGGTTTCTTAAAATGACCTACCAAAAAGATATTAATTCGTATCGCAAAAAAAGCCTCGTGGATGTAAACAAAGACGACCTGACGCGGCTCGTTTTCAACTATCCCGGATTTTCGACATTTTCGCTCATAAAAAACGATACAAAATGGTTGCTTGACGGTGTTGTAGCCGATTCGGCAAAGACTGCAAAATATCTTACCAAAATTGCCAGGCTGACGAGTTCTGATTTCCTGCCGCCATCAACGTTAAAAACCAACGAGGCCACCTACAAACTTACCATCGAAGGCAACAATATTTCGCCAATCGAAATCAAAGCTTTTCCTTCGGATACCATCGTGAAATTTGTGATGACCTCATCGACAAATGTGGGAGCTGAGTTTAACGGAGGCAAAGGAAAACTCTTTGAAAAGGTTTTTGTCGATCAAACCGAATTTTTAGCTGGGGAGCCAACCCCAAAATAGCTGATTACTGATAAATTGATTGAAGAAAAGGATGGTCACTTAACTTGGTCATCCTTTTTTATAGCTCATTTTTCAGGTCTTCCAAAAAGGTTTTTATTTTTTTGAGGGATTTCACGATTTCGATTTTATCGATGCTGTCGGTTTTGTTTTCGTTTAGTTTGTCTTTCGCACCCTGAAGGGTAAAGCCCCGTTCTTTAACAAGATGGAAAATAGTATGCAGATTATCAACATCCTGAACAGTAAAAAGGCGGTTCCCTTTTTTGTTTTTCATCGGCTTGATGATGTCAAATTCCTTCTCCCAAAACCTGATCAATGAAGTATTAACATCGAACATTTTGGAAACTTCACCGATGGTGAAATACATTTTTTCGGCTTTTCGCTTGTTTAGCATGAATATTTTTTTGTTTCAAAAATAGCTAATTTTAAAGAATTCAAGCTTCGGAGGTGGATAAAATTGTAAACTAACGATCATTCTTATTCGCAGTTTCTATAATTTTCGTAATTTTGAAAACTCCAAAACAACATTATTTTCAGGCGTATTTTTATGATGAACAGATTATTGAAGTTTAGATATTTATTGATTTTTCTGCTGATATTCCGGATGTTACCCGAAATAAATGCACAGCATCAGATTCCCGCTGGTTTTTGTATCAGCACCGAAGAACTTAAATTGTACAATCTTTTAAATAACTACCGGAAGCAACATAAGTTACCCGAAATCCAGCTTTCAAAATCGCTTTGTTATGTTGCTAAGGTTCATGTAAACGATATGCAGTCCAATCATCCTGATACCGCCGACTGTAACCTTCATTCGTGGTCGGATCAAGGCAATTGGGCCGAATGCTGCTATGGCCGTGAAAAAATCAATCATACCTGCATGACCAGCAAACCCGGCGAACTGACCAATTATCCCGGCAAGGGTTACGAAATTGCCTTTTGGGAAAGTGTGGACGCACAGCCCGACATCGTTATCGATCTTTGGAAATCTTCAACTTCATCCAACGATTTGATTTTGAGTAAAGGGGTTTGGAAAGGAATTGTCTGGAAGGCGCTTGGAGTTGGTATTTTTAAGGGTTATGCCGTGGTTTGGTTTGGTAAGGAAGAGGATGTTGAAGATGGCTTGAAAATTTGCAGCGGCGATGGTGTAGCTGAGATATCGATAAAGCAGGAAACAAAGCAGGAAACTGTTGGCGAAAATATTGAAACCACTACTGAGGAAGTTAAAAAGGAAGAAAGCAAACCTGCCGTGGTACGATATTACCTGGTTGGCGCCAGTGTTCCGGAAGAAAGCCAGGCAAAATCAGAGGTTGAGCGCTTCCGCAAAAAAGGTTTTAAAAATCCAAAAATACTTCCTGCCGGAAAAATGTACCGGATTTCGCTGGGCGATTACGCCACCAAAGAGGAAGCTTTAACAGCCAAGAAACGTCTTGGTGAAAAATATAATGACGTCTGGATATTTAAGAATTAGGCTTTCTGTATTTGTGGAAGGTTAAAAAACATCCAAAACCTGACATGTCCGTGAGATTTGTCAGGTTTTTTTTAAGCCCGATTATTTACGGACAACCCTTTATCGTCAATGTTGTTGCCTGGCTGACTTTTACATAGTAGCTTTTCCCGGGAACAAGCACTTC
>CAYOWJ010000230.1:3520-5983 GCA_964407625.1 uncultured Lentimicrobiaceae bacterium | reverse complement strand
CAAAATTCGGGTGTGGAAGTTTCTTATTTTTATCAGGAACACAGCGGCATTGCCATAGGTAAAAATCTCGGCATCAGTCATGCCAAAGGTGATTATTTTGCATTCCTTGATGCTGATGACTTTTGGCTGAACGAAAAAACCAACAAACAAATCAACCTGCTGTTGGATGATCCTTCGCTGGACCTTGTTTTTGGGAATGTGAAACAGTTTTATAGCCCCGACCTTACCGCTGAAAACAGGGAGAAATATTTATGCCCCGAAAATTCATACCCCGGAATACATTCCGGCACGATGCTCATTCGCCGGGAATCATTTTTTAAGGTAGGTTTATTCGACACCAAATGGCACAAGGGAATTTTTAACGATTGGTATTTAAGGGCCTCCGAAGCTGGCCTTAAAACCTATACTTTTGATGACATCTTTATGATGCGGCGAATCCACGAAAACAATCATGGTATCGTTAACCGCGACAAATCAATCGAATACGTAAGAATGCTGAAAGCTTCTCTCAACAGAAAAAAAAATATGCCACATGGACAAACCTCAGAAAACTGAAGCCGAACAGCTTCAATTCTTTAATAATTGCCTGGAAAGGTTTAATGAAGCTGCCGGCATTACAGGAGAAATAAAATTATACTATCAAATTGCCGAAACCACGGTTTGCCTGAATTTTGCCGGAGCATCGCTTTTGCCGCACCTTACGCCGGCACTCGAACATTTAAAAATTGAAGCCCAGGCTTTTCCTGATGTTACAATAAATGTCTGGGACACCCTTTCGACAGGAGTTCAAATGATTCCTCCGCCCTGCCAGTGGGCCGATTTTACCGACCGTGGCGACATCTGGGGATTTAACAGCCAACGGATTAAAACGGCCTTCCACTGGAGCGAGTATTCGGTAAATGTGATGGATATGTCGGCAAACACCGGCGTTTACTGGGTTAAAAATCCAAACGCTTTCCCTTACTGGGTTTATTCGTCGCCTTTTCGTACAATTTTGCACTGGTGGATGGAGAAAAACGGTTGTCAGCTTTTACATGCCGCGGCTGTTGGAACAAGGGATGGCGCCGTTCTCATCACCGGAAAAGGTGGAACCGGAAAATCAACTTCTGCACTTACGTGCCTCAACGGTGGAATGAAATATCTTGGCGACGATTATGTGATTGTAAAAAAAGACCCCGAACCAATGGTTTTCAGTCTTTACAGCACCGCAAAACTTAATGTTGAAGACCTGGATAAATTCCCGGCATTGAAGCCTTTTATCGGCAAAAGAGTGAACGCAGACCAGGAAAAAGAGGTGCTGTTTTTGTACCCGGCACTCAAGGAGCAAATTGTAAACAAAATGCCGTTGAAAGCCATTTTAACGCCTCAAATTCAAAAAACCGAAAAAACCAGCATCGAGCCGGCTTCATTCTGGCCTGTTCAGCGCGCCATGTCGTTTACAACCATGTCGCAACTTCCAGGCGTAGGCCCGCAAACGAAGGAATACATCACCGGGTTCATCTCAAAACTTCCTTGTTACACGCTAAAACCCGGCAGCATCTTCGGTTTGATCCCCACAACGATTATTGATTTTCTCGATAATCCTGAAAAATATTCCGATACCACAAATCCACAAACAACCGAATCGTCAAATCCATTAGTCAGCATCATCATTCCGGTTTTTAACGGCGGAAAGTATATCAATCAGGCCATCCAAAATATCATCAATCAAAATTATCGGGCTATCGAAATTTTAATTGTTGATGACGGATCTACCGACGATACCCGCGAAGTGGTCGAAAATCTTCAGGTTGATGTTCGCTATTTTCATCAGCCGAATTCGGGACCTGCCTCTGCCCGGAACCGCGCCATCAGAGATGTTTCGGGCGATTTTATTGCTTTTTTGGATGTGGACGACCTGTGGCCTGAAAAAAACCTCGAACTCCTCATGAAGGAATTGCTCGATAATCCCGGCCTTGACCTGGTGAGAGGTTATGCCCAGCTTTTTAGCACCGATGAAACCGGAAAAATGGAATACCTCGGGAACCCAGAAGAATCGTTTCCAAACTACATCGGCGCCGGTTTGTACCGCAAATCGGCATTTTCCAAAGTAGGGCTTTACGATCCCGACCTCAGGTTTGGCGAAGATGGCGACTGGTTTAACAGGGCTGCGGAGAAAAAAATTGTCATGAAAAGGCTCGACGAAGTTACGCTGCTGGTGCGGCGCCACGAAGGAAACATGACCAAAGGTAAGAGCCTGGTAGAGCTGAATGCGCTCAAAGTTTTTAAAAAGAAACTCGAACGAAAACGTTCAGGAACCATCGAAACCGAAGAATCCGAAATTGAACAAACCGTTTTGAACCATCCAAAAATCAGCGTAATTATTCCGGTTTATAATGGTGCAGCTTTTATTTCAGAAGCCATCGAAAGTGTTTTCGATCAACATTACGAGCCTCTGGAACTTATAATTATTGATGACGGCTC
>CAYOWJ010000230.1:0-3420 GCA_964407625.1 uncultured Lentimicrobiaceae bacterium | reverse complement strand
GGTTCAAATAATAATCCACAAAGAAATCGTCCAGTTTTACCGGTCGCATGGCCGGAATATCTCCAACAACCAGGCGCTTGTAAACTTATCTTTGCTCAGAATTCACAAAAAATCACTCAACCGCCGGAAAACCGAAGGACAAGGTGCAGTGTTAAATCTTCCAAAACTGAATAATGTCGAAGATGTCCTGAAATTCTGGCAATCGAAAGATTAGATTTTGCATACTATGAATAAACCACTCATCAGCGTAATTATCCCGGTTTTTAATGGCGAACGTTTTATTGCCGAAGCCATCCAAAGTGTGCTCAACCAAAATTATGAGCCACTCGAAATTATTGTTGTTGATGATGGCTCGACCGACGCGACGGCGGATGTTGTGAAAACCTTCGGCGAAAAAATCCGATACATTTATCAGGAAAACGGAGGTGTGGCGAAGGCACGAAATACCGGGTTAAATGCGGCTTCCGGTGACTATATTGCCTTTCTGGATGCGGACGATCTTTTTTGTAACAACAAGCTCAACATCCAGCTTAAAATATTTGAAGAGTATTTGTCGCTAGGAATCGCTTTTGGCTATTCGTCCCGGTGCAATTATACAGGTCAAAATACAGATTACGAAATCGTTAACCATTCCGATAAATGCTTCACATTTACACTTGGCAGCATGCTCATTTCAAAATCAGTTTTCGATTCGGTTGGTAATTTTGATGAAGAAATGAAACAAGCCGAAGATCTCGATTTTTTATTTCGTGCCAAGGAATCCGGATTTCCGATTGCAGTGCATCCGGAAATAACCCAAATTTACAGGCAGCACGATAAAAACATAACCAGGAACAGAAAAAATTTCATCTTTTACCAATTATTAGCGATGAAGAAAGCAAAAAATCGCAGGGAAAAACTTTGCTGGAACCAACCTCTCGAAAATCGGGAAATAAAAACAATTGAAGAAGCCATAAATAAATGGCATACAGCCAAAAGGAAACCTGATGAAGGCGGTTCCAATTAAAATTCCCACAAGTAAATCGTAAATTTTATAAAATGATGAATAATAAAATCAGCATAATAATCCCGGTTTTTAATACTGAAAAATATTTGGCGGAAGCCATCGAAAGTGTGCTTTCGCAAACATTAAAACCGACCGAAATTATTGTGGTTGATGACGGTTCAACAGACAAAAGTGTTGAAGTTGCCCGGCAATTTGAACCGCTCGTTCGCATTATCAGCCAGGCCAATAAAGGCGTGGGAGCTGCCCGGAACGTGGGCATCCAGGAAACCTCCGGGGATTTTCTTGCTTTTCTGGATGCCGACGACTTCTGGACGGAGAACAAACTGGAAATTCAACTATCCTATCTCGAAAATAACCCAAAAACCGACATGGTTTTTGGCTATGTTGAGCAGTTCATCAGCTCCGAGTTGCCTGATGAACATAAAAGCAATTTAAAATCGGAACTCGATAAAATGCAGGGCTTTGTTGCCGGCGCCATGCTCATAAAAAAAACGACCTTTTTAAAAGCAGGCTTTTTCAACGAAAAACTCGAATTAGGCGAATTTATTGATTGGTTCAGCCGTGCAAAAGATTTGGGGTTAACTTTTCAGGTCTTAAATGAAATTGTCCTCAAAAGACGTATCCACACTTCAAATATGGGCATTTACAAAAAGCAGCACCTGAAGGATTACACCACTTTGTTGCGCACTGCATTGGCCCGTAAACGCAAAATGATAAATCCGAATGAAGAATAATCCGGTAATTTCTATTGTCCTTTTGTCGCTGCTGCGACACGAAGAAACAGAGCGCTGCATTGATAGTATTTTTAACCACACAAAAGTCCCTTTCGAAATTATTGTCAATGATATGGGGCAATCCCGGGAAATCGTTGAATGGCTTAAAAAGTTGATGTTAGATAAGCCAAATGTCAAAGTTATTTTCAATACCGAAAATGTGGGAACAACGCGGGGAAGAAACCAGGGAATTGAATTGACCGGGGGCAAGTACGTTATTTTTCTGGACAACGATACGGAGGTATCGCCGCACTGGATAGAGCCACTGATAGCCACGGCCGAAACTTCGGCGCAAATAGCGGCGTGTGGCTCCAAAGTGATTTCGGCAGCAGGTAAGGTGATGAATTGCCCCCAATTTGCCCGGGCAACATATGAGGATGGGCGTGTGAAAACCATTGGTGTGGAGTTTACGCAGGATTTCGAAAGCAGCTATCCCGAAGTGAATGAACTGGCAGAAGTTAGCTGGTTCCCCGCAACTTCGCTGCTTATTAAAAAATCTGTATTTGATAAAATCGGAGGTTTCGACGAGAACATTTTCCTCTGCGAAGAGGACAAAGACCTGTGCCTGCGGATGCGCGAGGCCGGCTACAAAATCATGTACGAACCCCTCTCGGTGGTTTATCACCATCACGGCAAAGCTTCGGCCGATTACAGCCGCATACGCAACAGCATGCCCATTCTGATGAAAGACCTGAAATACTTTGAGAAAAAATGGGATTGCAAGGTTTTTATCCGGCATTCGCGCACCTACCTGCACAAAAGCGGTTACGACGATCCGGACATTGATAAAATCAAAAAATTCAGCTTTTTCAATACCATTCTCGAAGAGGACCTGAAACTGAACGAACTGATCCTCACCGTTACCAACCGGTGCAACCACCACTGCGCCATGTGTTACTACCACGAGTTGCTCAACGACGACCGCACCGAACTTTCATTGGATGAATACCGGAAAATTTCTGCTTCCATCGAAAAACTCAACATTCTCTGGATTTCGGGAGGCGAGCCGTTTTTGCGAAAAGACCTCGCTGATATCTGCCGCATTTTTGTGGAAAACAACAGGGTGGAAAATATTTTTATCCCTACCAATGGCTCAAATCCTGACCGGATTTCAGAAGCTACCGAACAAATTATGCTGGAAAACCCAGGCGTAAAACTCACCATCATGTTTTCGCTCGAAGGAACCGAAAAAATGCATGATGCCATTCACCAAAACCCGGGTGCTTTTCGATCGGTTGAAGCATCCATACGCAAATTGAATTTTTTGCGGGTAAAAATGTTTCGCCGGAAATTTCATTTCACAATTTTACTCAACAGCGTTGTAACTTCTCAGAATATCAGCTTTATGCTGCCGCTGATGGAATATGCCAAAACCCACCTGATGATTGATTCGCACAGCCTGTCGCCCATGCGTGGTCAGGGCCGCGATCCGGCACACCGGCCACCGGCAGGAACATTGTTTGCGGAATTGTACGAAAGTGCCAGTCCCTACTTTGATTTTTATGCTAAAAGATCGGGATTACCTTCCGAAAAAATCAGCCGTTATCATCACTGGATGAACCGCCGCTACAATCTTTGGTGCAATATTTTGGATGGCGGTCCGCTGCCGTTCGATTGCCAGGCAGGAACTTTGATTGGTGT
>CAYOWJ010000229.1:0-6027 GCA_964407625.1 uncultured Lentimicrobiaceae bacterium | reverse complement strand
TTCCTGATTCCGACAAAAATTATGAAAGGTTAAAAATGAAATCAAATCAGTATAAAATCAGTGCTCCGGATGGCGTCGCAATTCATGTGTACGAATGGCTGCCCGACGATACAGGAATAATAAAAGGCGTGATCCAGATTGCTCATGGAATGGCTGAACATGCGGGACGTTACGAAGATTTGGCCGGGTTTCTGACGTCGGTTGGTTTTGCCGTTTATGCCAACGATCACCGGGGACATGGAAAAACGGCCGGAAACATCGAAAATGTTGGGTTTGTATCCTCAAAAAATGGTTGGGAAAAGATGGTTTTGGATTTACATCTGGTAAGTCATCATATCAAAGAAAAAAGCAGCGGGAAACCCCTTTATGTTTTGGGCCATAGTATGGGTTCGTATTTAGTAAGGAAGTACATTTCTGATTCCGGCACCAAAATTCAGGGTGCAATTATTTCAGGCACGGGCGATAGTCCGGGAATTTTAGGGCATGTCGGAGTTTTTCTAACCCGGGCTATGTTGCTTTTTTACCCGGCAAAAAGTCCTTCACCTTTGATGTATGACCTGAGTTTTGGCGCCTTCAACAAACCCTTTAAACCAAACCGCACCAAATTTGATTGGTTGAGCCGGGATAACCATCAGGTTGATAAATACGTTGATGATCCTTATTGTGGAGGTATTTCCAGCATCAGTTTTTTCAGGGATCTGCTTAATGGAGTTTTGTTGGTCACCAGCCAAAAAAACATCAACAACACGCCAAAAGACTTGCCAATACTGATTTTTTCGGGAGATAACGACCCGGCAGGAAATAATGGCAAGGGCGTTATTAAGGTTTACAATAAGTTTAAAAAAGCAGGTGTAAAAAACCTCACTTTAAAGCTTTTTACCGGCGGAAGGCACGAAATGCTGAATGAAACAAACCGTGACGAAGTTTATCGGTTTGTTTTGGATTGGCTAAAAATGAACTGAATATAGCCATGTGGTTTTTAACTGAAAATGGAAACCAGAAATAAATATCTGTTAGAAACCTTATTATTTTCGATTTCTTTATCCTTGCTGATAAACAGAATTTTGAAAATCTAAAATCAACATCAGAAACTCATATTTATTCCCAAACTGGGCATAAATGGCAATTGATTCACAACACTGTTGGTAACCCGGTTAACGTAAAAAACATTTTCGCGGTCGTACAAATTGGTGATGCTTAAATCAACCTCCAGAAGCGAGTTTTCGCTAAGGAAAAATTTCTTTTTCACATTAAAATCCATCCGGTGATAGGTCGGCAGACGGCCTTCATTTAAATCGGCATATTGTATTCCGAGAAGCCCGTTTTCGGTAAGATAATTTGAGTTAATTCCACCGTTAAACTTGATTTTTTCGAAATATCCCTGGGTTTGGGTAAACGGGAAGCCGGTTCCAAAATTCCATCTTAAACTAAGCTCCCACTGCATTTTTTCGCCAAGGGTGTACGAAGCCAGCAGATTCATGTTATGCCTGCGGTCGTAATGCGGATAATACCATTGAACTTCATCGTACCGTTCGACAAACGAAAACGAATAGGCACCCCACAGATAGAGCCGTTTATAATCGTATTTCAACGAAAGATCAATCCCGTCAGCATAGCCCTTTTCGATGATGAAATCCTTCATCTGGGAATCAGGAGTACCAGGAGGAGCGTTGTCTTCATCAAAAATTTTGTTACGGTTAAGATTGGTTAGCTGCGAAAAATACTTGTAATAAGCTTCCAGGTTAACAGTAAAATGTGGGGTGATGTCCTGTTCAATTCCGATGATCAGATGCTGGGCTTTTTGTAGTTTATCTTTAACTTCCTGTCCTTCGAATTCTTCAGGAAGATTGTCGGGGCCAGACAGAAAGCCATAAAAGAGGTTAACCACATCCTTGTCGGAACGGGCACTGAGGAGGTTTTGGGAGTAAAATCCTGCTGCCAGTTTTAGCCTGGTTTTATCGGTGACATTGTATTTCATGGCAAAACGTGGTTCCAGCGATACATTTGATAACGAAGCGTACCATTGAATGCGGAATCCCGGCTCTATCAAAAATTTACCGGCGGTAAGTTTATATTTTACGTATCCGGCAATTTCGGTGGTGTTTTCTTCCTGCTGGATTTTTTGTCCCACATCATTCGAAAACTCGAAATCTGTTTTAAATCCCAGCAATTCGATACCGTATTTTAACTCATCTTTTGCAATAAAATAGGTAAAATTCAAACCTGCATTAAAACCATTTATCGAACTGGTTCGTGGAGCAGCGTTTTCTTCTAAGAAACTCATTTTATAGTTTGAGTAGGCTAAAATTCCTTCCATCAATACCGGTGATCTTCCGGGAATTACCACAAAATTAGCCCCCAGGCCGTTGGCATCCCAGTGATAATCAGAGATGTCCTGATAATTTACCTTATCGGTGTATTTGAATCCAAACAGGTTTACTTTACTGCCGTTTTCGCCATTAATCGAAACCTTGCCGTAAAGGTCGAGGAAATTAAACGGAAGTCCGTCTTCGTTGATATATTTGTAAAATACCTTTGAACTTTGCTCAAGATATGAATTTTTAACGGAGAAAATAAACGAAGAACTGCTACCGCCCTTTTCAGGCTGTTTTTTTAGCGGGCCTTCAATCAGCGCTTTGGCTCCAAATGTTGATGCTCCAATTTTACCGGAAATACGCTTTTTATTACCATCGCGGGTTGTAATATCCATCACCGACGAAATACGGCCGCCATGCTCGGCATTAAAACCTCCTGTGTAGATGTCGGCATTTCTGATGATATCGGTATCGAAAACCGAAAAAAGACCGATCGAATGGAACGGATTATAAATAACCAAACCATCGAGCAAAACTTTGTTTTGGATGGGGGAACCTCCCCTGATGTAAAGCTGGCCACCCTGGTCGCCGGTAAAAATTACCCCGGGTAATATCTGAAGATATTGGGCAATATCGGGTTGTCCGCCAACCGAAGGAATTTGTTTGATGTCCAAAGGAGTAACTTTGACGATAGAAGTACGTGTTTCGGTTTTGGCAACTTCTCTTTCGGCCGAAATACTAACTGCATTAAGCAGCACTGAATTTTTGTTGAGAAAAAGATTTTTTGATATAAGATCACCCGGTTTCAGGTCAACATCTATTTTGAGGGTATCGTAGCCGAGATAGGTAACCAAAAGGGTGTATTTTCCAGGTGGTATCGATGTAATGGCAAAATATCCGTTAACGTCGGTTGCTGCGCCATAGGATGTTTTATAGAGGTAAACGTTGGTAAAAATTACCGGTTCACCACTTTGTTTTTCATACACAAAACCCCTGATCGTGGCGTTTTGAGCGAAAACCGGACGAATCCCGAAAAAGAAAACAACCGCAACAAGAATCGAGGCAGTAAAGATTTTTTTCATAAATAAATCTGTAAAATTCTCCTGATAAACCGCTTTTTTAGTTAAAAATTTCAAACGAAGTGATCTATGAAATATTATTATCTGATCAGTAAAAGGCCTGAATAAATCAGCGAACGCAAAAATCCGGTGTGCCTGAACATTTCGGTTTATCGGGCAATTAGCCGGTGCAAATCATGGTTTTTACAATGCTCAGGCATAAATTTCAATAACTCTTTTAACACCCAAAAAAACACTTTATCGCTGGCTTTGGGGATTTCGGCGCATGGAATTTTCATATTTACAAATCTTTATATTTTTACCGCTTCATTAAAAAGCAATTTTATGCAGGTACTAAAATTTGGAGGGTCATCAGTTCAGAATAGTGCAAATATTCGCAAAGTCATTGATATTGTTCGTGATGCATTAAAAAAAGACAAATGTATTGTGGTCGTTTCTGCCATGGGTGGAATCACCGATTTGCTGATTGAAGCCGGGAAACTCGCTGCTGGCCAGGATGAAAGTTATTCTGATAAACTTAAAATGATCGAATCGCGCCATCTGACAGTAGTAAAAGAACTGATGCCGGCCGAAAGTCAGCATGATTTGTTGAATCTGGTAAAAAATGATTTCATCGAACTCGAGAGCATCTGCAAAGCTGTGTTTTTGCTGAGAGAACTCTCTTCCAGAACCCTGGACAGCATTGTAAGTCATGGCGAATTCCTCTCCTCCGGGATCATTGCTGCTGCGATGGTAATTAATCAGATTCCGGCAGTTTGGATGGATTCGCGTAAATTAATCCGGACAAATTCAGCTTTTGGAATGGCTATTCCCGATATGACGGTCACAACAAATCTTGTCAATGGTTTTCTTAACGAAAATCCGGCTTCACTGTATGTTGCTCCCGGATTTGTTGCCTCCGACACCAACGGTGTTACCACAACCCTTGGCAGGGGAGGATCTGATTACTCGGCTTCTGTTTTTACTGCTGCTGCCGGTGCCACTGTTCTCGAAATCTGGACGGATGTAAGCGGTATTATGACGGCTGACCCAAGGATAGTTCATCATGCCAGAGCTATCCATTACATTTCATTTAAAGAGGCTATGGAACTCTCGCATTTTGGCGCAAAAGTTATTTATCCTCCAACACTTCAGCCACTCATGAGCCGGAATATTCCGGTGTGGATAAAAAACACCTTTGCTCCCGGCGATTACGGGACTCTTATCGAAAGCAATGTTTCGGAAAATAAAAATATTGTCAGAGGGATATCGAGCATGAACAAGATAGCCTTTCTGAGCCTGGAAGGCAGTGGCATGGTTGGAATTCCAGGATTTTCGCGGAGGCTTTTCGGGGTTTTGGCTGATAAGCTGATCAACGTGATCCTGATTACCCAAAGTTCGTCGGAACATTCGATATGTGTTGCCGTTGACGAAGGCCTCGCGCTTAAAGCTAAAAATGTTGTAGATAAGGAATTTGCTGCCGAAATCACCGCCAATATTGTTGAGCCAATTCAAATCGAAACCGGGCTGTCGATTGTCGCGCTGGTTGGCGACAACATGAAAAATCATCCCGGTATCAGTGGCAAAATGTTTGGAGCGATGGGACGTAACAGCGTAAATATCCGCGCCATTGCCCAGGGATCGTCCGAAAAAAATATCTCAGCGGTAATAAGCACGGCAGATGTTTCCAAAGCAATTAATGTCCTGCACGAAGAGTTTTTCGAAACTTCTTACAAACAGGTCAACTTATTTATTGCAGGTGTCGGAAATGTTGGAAGCCGGCTTATCGAACAGTTGAAAAATCAGCAGCAGTTCCTTCAGGAACGGTTCCGGTTGCAGCTCAGGGTGGTTGGCATTGCCAATAGCCGCAAAATGGTATTTGATGAACATGGAATAAATCTGGACCACTGGAATGAACTCCTGCAGGCAGGGGACGAAATGAAACTCGATGCATTTGCGGAGTATGTAATTTCAAGGAATCTGCGCAATTCCGTTTTTGTTGATATTACGTCAAGTGCAGCGGTGGCAACGCTTTACGAAAACTTATTGCGAAAAAGCGTTTCGGTTGTTGCCTGTAATAAAATAGCCGCCTCATCGGCTTTCGTTAATTATCAGAACATCAAAAACCTCGCTCAGGAGTTTAATGCATCTTATCTTTTCGAAACCAATGTTGGGGCAAGCCTTCCCATCATCGGCACCTTAAACGACCTGGTGCGCAGTGGTGACAAGGTTAGGAAAATTGAAGCCGTACTTTCGGGAACGCTGAATTTTGTTTTTAATAATTACAACGGAAAAATTCCATTTGCGCAGGTTGTAAAGCAGGCACAGGATGAAGGCTATGCCGAACCAGACCCCAGGATTGACCTTTGCGGAACAGATGTGATGCGGAAAATACTCATCCTTGCGAGGGAAGCTGGTCTCAAAATGGAAATGGAAGAAATCATCAGCCAATCATTCCTGCCCGAATCCTGTCTTGTCGGCGATGTACCTGAATTTTACCAAGAGCTAGCAAAAAATGAAGCGCACTTCAAAAAGCTTTATGATGAAGCCGCAAACCAGGGTTGCAAACTGAAATTTGTAGCAAGCCTCGAAAACGGAAAGGCTTCTGTTGGATTGCAGCAAATCGGGAAAGATCACGACTTGTATCATCTTTA
>CAYOWJ010000228.1:2662-6053 GCA_964407625.1 uncultured Lentimicrobiaceae bacterium | reverse complement strand
GCCACCAAAGCAACCACAAGAACCAGAATGATCGGAAGAGAAATGTAATAATACACCCCACCGATATTTATCAAATAGCGGTAGAAGCTCCTTATTATTTGTTCCGTCCTCGTCATTTCGATGGAATGATCGTGACGCTCCACCGAAAGCAGCGTGATGTTCGAGAGGAGTTTACCGACAAGGAACAGTAATAAAAGGCCAACCATCCAGGCTATTACCATCCATAAAAAGTAGGTAGCATATTCCTGTGGCCTGAGTTTACTTTGTACTCCTGAATCGAGGAATTTCTGTACATTTTCCTCTGGAAGCCCCTTCTCTTTCGCAATTAAAATTTCGTTTTTTGCCTTTTTCCATTCCCCATCTGCCGAAGCTAAAATGGCAGCAAAATAATGCGAAACTATTTCATCAGGGTAATTTTGCATAAGACGCGATGTAGCTGATCGGAATTCGTCGATGTTTTCTTCCTGAATGGCTATCCAGCCAAGTAAACCTAAAAAATCAGGATCATCGCCATTTGATAAAAATTCACCTTCTTCAGCTAATTTTTTTGCTTTGCTCAGGTCCTGGGCGTCTGTGTTTGGCTGATAATAGCAGTTTGCGAGTGAAAGCAGATTATATCCTGAGCGGTTAATCTCAATTGCTTTTTCACATAGCGCGATTCCTTCCTGTGTTTTTCCTAAACCGAACCAAATCCCTCCCAACCGCCGGAGGACAACATCAAATGCTGGTGCTTTTTGGTACACCAATGAATACAAACTATCTGCCAGTGCCAGATCATCCTGATCCATGGCCTCAGTACCGGCTTTGAATATCGCGACCAGCGATGGATCAATTGCGGCAAGCTGATTTTCAATTTTTCTTTCCTTTTCAGGATCACGTGCAGAAATTAGTGCATTTAATTGTATCGAAACAACCAAAAGCAACATCACAAAAACGAGGTTTAATTTTTTCATTTTGATTTTTATTTTGATTGATTAATTGTGAAAATTCGACGAAATATGCATTGACAAATTCGCAGGAACGCTGGAAGGGTAGGGTAGTCAGATGTTTTTGGAGTAGTGCTTTTTGAAAAAGATTTGGATTGGTGAGGTTATTAATATGATCATAACCACAGGAGGTTCCCGGATGTTTTGTGAAAATATGTTGGTTTGTTTTGAAAAAGGCGTTTGTCGATGCCTTGGGAAAAGCCAGATAAAGCAAAACCAATTTCAGGATTTGCGAGGCAATTTTTGAATTTACTCCTGTTTTCATAAAAGGGTTTTTAAACAGGAGGTAAAGATATGTAAATAAATTACTGGCAATGAATGATTTTAAAAATCATTTTTTTGGGTAATGTCCGGTAAAAGGATAATTTCTGGATTATTTGAAAAATGCTTCCGATCCGCCGGTTGGCGGAGAGAAATCTCAAATGTTTCACCCGACTACAATATTTTCTTTAAATCCGGTACTTCCCTTAGTTTAAGTACAAGGCAAGCCGCTATATGATGAAATATCAGATGCAATGAAACAGTTCCCGCGAACGAAAAGGGAAACTTATAACTTTGATTAATTTGACCCTCCCGACGAGGATTTGCAGGTTTTTTATTGTAAAATAAAATGAGCTAATAAGGCTGATCATAATCCAAAAGTATCATTGACAGATCGTAACCTGTGTTTCAGTATTTTGTTGCTTTTGAACGTGTCGTTTTTGTTATCAACCTTATTGGAAAATAATTTCAACCTGAGTTAATGAAATTTTGCGAACCGACAATTTCTGATGATAATATTTGCCAACACCTTTGGCCAGCCCTACAACAAAATCAATAAGCCCCCTTGTCGAAATGTAGGTCAAAATGAGCGTATTTTCGTCTTTCCAGTCATACGCAAATTTGGGTGGTCGGGCATTTGGAATGTTATTGGTTACTTTCGTGTGGATTTCACTTAATTTAATTATGAAGTCTTTTGCAGTTGAATTGGTTCCGTAGTATGGTTTATACATCTTTAAAGCATAAGAATTCATCCAGTGATCACCAAAATAGTCGGCAAGTTGCTCCAGTTTGAGGTTTAAAATCCGACATGAATTTTTCACCACGTTCATCACCATGGCATCTTCAAGATCAACTGATGCCAGAAGTGCCATATTTGGATTCAGGCCTGATGCTGTCATAATTTCATTCCATTTTGGAATCCCAAATTTGGCAACGACCACTTCTTTTAAGCAAATAGCAATTACACCTTTCATCTGATAAGATTTTAGTTTTTAATAAGATATTTTCATTTAGTATCCCCAAAGTATTGCATCAAAGGTAATCAAACAAGATTAATTATTACAATAGTTTTGTATGCAGGTACGAACAAAAAATAGTCGGGAATACTTTTTTTAAGCTAGGGAAGTTGCGGTTTGACTGTTGATTTTCGATTTGAGCATTTGGGATAAAATTAAAAAACCATCTGCCTTAATTTTATGCAGATGGTTTTTTAAGCTGAATCAGTAATTTTATTTCTTCAGCTTATCGCCGATCAACTTGATTTTCATGATCTGAAACATCACATAAATAATAAACGACCAAACCGTAATTGCTCCTCCGGCAAAGGTTAAAAGCAGCCAAACGGGAACATAATCGTTGCTTTTCCAAAGTGCCCTGCGTTCGGTCCAGTAATTTTTCGGATTTACCTCTCCCCAGTTCACCTGATCGGATGCTTCGGCAGGGTTAAAATCCATGTCATCAATACTTGCAACGATGGTGAGGGCGCCGTTTTCATCTCCGATTATGCCATCAGGAAAAGTAATTGTTGTTTCTCCGTTGGCATCTGTCGAATGCGGAGCATCCAAGGCAACAGCCATATTTCCGAAATATCGTTTTGCAAAAAAGCTGACTTTGATATTTTCGAGTGGCACTTGCTGCTTGTCATTCGTAACCTCCAGAATTTTTGCAGTAACCTCTTTGGAATCGCTTTGTTTATTGATAGCCAGTTGAACGATTGCATTTCTTTTGGCAATGATTTCTTTTTTCGCGCTCAGGTTGCGAACATAATTAATTACGCTCCAGATTTGTTCGGGTGGTGATGCTTTAAAACTGAGCATCTGCCCGCGGCCGGTTTGCATTTTCCAGAAAATGGCACCATCGGTTTGCAGAAGGAATTTTTCGGTGGTAAGATTTGCACCTTTTATCAGGCCATCACCGCGGCCCTTTTCGCCGTGACATGCTTTACATGCGGCGTTGTAAAATGCCTTGCCTGCTTCAAGTGATTCTTTGTTTGACTCGACAGGATTTTGAACTTTTGATGCCGATTCGGGGGCATCCCAGGGTGGAAAATCTTGTGAAACAGCAAGAAAACTCGTGCAAAGGAAAAGAAAAATCGTTGCGCCTGTTTTATATATCAGATTCATTTTCGTTCGTTTTTTCGATTA
>CAYOWJ010000228.1:0-2562 GCA_964407625.1 uncultured Lentimicrobiaceae bacterium | reverse complement strand
TTTGCCCATGCCCCGATTAATACAAATATTGCGATAACAAAAACTGGCAATGGCTTGCGCATAGGTTTGAAAAGCAGCAGAATAATTGGTAAAACCAAACCAAAAATCTGGGTCATCCAAAATGCTGGTGCTTCCTGTCCAAAAAATAATTCATGAAGATGAGCGCCTTCCAAACGGCTCCAGGCATATCCCGGAACAAGATATTCGTTAATATTAAAATAAAAATACACCATGGCTGTAAGGAAAAGTAATTTGCCCATTTTATTAAAATGGTCGTCGGTAATATAATCCTGCAACTTCTGGCGTGTTCTGAAAACATACATCGCAATTAATACAGCAGCGCTGCCAGCAACAAATGCTCCCGAAACAAAATAAGGTCCAAAAATCGTGCTATGCCAGCCGGCCCTACTGTTTACAGCAAAAAGCCACGAAGTAACCGTGTGAATCGAAAAGGCAACAGGCAGAATCAGAATGATCATAATTTTCATCGATTTTTTCAGCAAAGCCCATTGTTCTTTTGTTCCCTGCCAGTTAAGGGCAAGTACTTCATATAATTTTCGCTGCCATTTCGGGGCCTCGGTCATCCGGTCGCGAAGGATGGCGATATCCGGAATTAATGGCAGGTAAAGTAAAATAAGGCTGATAACTAGGTAGGTGTTTACTACGAAAAAGTCCCACACAATTGGTGATGAAAGTCTTCCGTGAAGAACAATATTTAAAACCCTGTCGGGACGGCCCATATCGATTACGATGGTGGCGCCGGCCATGGCGATTGCTGCGAGAGCGATAAGTTCCGATATCCTGGTAAGCGGAGTTGCCCAGTTTTGATCGAGCAACTTCAGGATGGCTGAAATCAGAGAACCTATGAGGCTGACGGCTACCCAAAAAACAAAACTGGCAATGTACAATCCCCACGACGAATAATCGCGCATGGCAGTAAGGCCAAGTCCTGTCATCAATTGATGGCCGTAAGCAAAAGCCGCCAGCAAAATCATTATAATCAATACCCTGATCCAAACCTGGTTACCGAAAGTATTTTTATGCAAAGGTCTGATGAGGTCTTCCCTGATCTGTTCGAATTTTTTTGTGTCTGTTATCATTCTTACTTTACTTTTAAAAATTCACGAATAACCTGATTACGATTTTTTATATGTTTCCGGGATGGTTGTTTCAACGGGCTCATATGGGAAATTCCGGTTTTTTGGTGGCAGATAGTAAACCTGTGGTTTGGTGCCCAGGTCTTCAAAATTGGTGTAACCGGCATTTTCCTTAATCAGGTCGCTGAATTTGCGGGTTTCTTTGGATGTTCCGTTGGTTACAGCATCTTCCATTTTATCACCAAACCAATAAACACCGTTCGGGCAGGCCGAAACGCAGTAAGGTAATTGTCCTTTCCTTAATCTGTCGGCGCTGAAAAGACATTTGGTGATGGTACCTTTTTTTTGCGGAACATTGAGTTCGACATCATAAACCCTTTCTTTTTGTTCCTCAGTATAGTCAGGTTCAAACCAGTTAAACATTCTCGCCGAATAAGGGCAGGCAGCAACACAAAATCTGCAGCCGATGCAACGCTCATTATCGATCAGAACGATGCCATCCTTGCGTTTAAATGTTGCATTTACCGGGCAAACCTTGGTGCAGGGTGGATTATCGCAATGGTAGCAGGGCTTTGGCATGTAGTAAGGCGCAGTGCTGGGCGAATCCTGCATCTGCAAAACGTTAATGTGGTGCTGATGTGGTTTCAGTTCGTGCGCATTCTGGCAGGCAGCCATGCATTTGCGTGCATTTTTACATTTGGATAAATCGATCACCATTACCCAATGATGGCCAACCAATCCTTCGCGCCCACGTTCGGCAAGCTCGCTTAGTTTTTCTTTACGAACGCGGTTAATTTGAGATGGGTCCACCTGAACCAGTTCACCTGATGCAGTGAGCAGATAGACCATTTCTCCGGTGGTTTCCGGCTTGTTGGAACATGATGAAATTAACCCTGCTCCTGCAACTGCTGCAGCACCAAATAAAGCGGTGCTTTTAAGGAAGTTGCGCCTGGAATCGCTGTTTTGTCCGTTATTTTTATTCTTCATTAAGTAAAAATATCTTAGGTAGTTACATTTCTTATTTGTGGAGGTAAAAGTAAAAAAAGATTTTTTAAAAAAGTATCCAAATACCTGAATAAACGAGATTTAAACGCAATCTAAATTGCCTTGCATGCTAAATAATTAGTTACGAAAGATTTATCGATAATTGAAAGGGCTAAGTGTTCAATTTGAGATAAGGTGTCAGGTTAGTAAGATAATGAATTTTGTGCAAGATATCCGAAGGTTTATTGCCTGCTGATTTGAAATAATTGAGGCTATTATAATTTTTAATTCCAAAAACCGAAGAAAGATTCGATGTCGGGCAAAATTTATTCTGTTGTTTTACAAATCATTTTGATTGGCTCCGGTTTTTTTTGAATAACGGAAAAGATCAGCAGTGAACAAAAAAACCTCAAAGGAATTATTTCCCTTGAGGTTTTGTCTGCTTAAACAACCAATGATTTTACTCAATCACAATCTTTTT
>CAYOWJ010000227.1:0-6076 GCA_964407625.1 uncultured Lentimicrobiaceae bacterium | reverse complement strand
ACAAAAATAACAGCGCCTCCCATACCCAACGAAGTCTGAACCTTGTTGGAAACACCAAGGAACGGGCAAATCCCTAAAAATTGCGCAAGGACAACATTATTAACAACCAGCGCAAGTATGACGATTTTAATTAAATCCATTTTGTCATTTTATTAAGTGATCAATTTGTTTCGTTCAAAAAGAGTTGTTAAATATTATTCCTTTCTTTGATCCTGTTCATGATGGCGATAAGATAACCATAAGTTAAAAAAGCGCCTGGAGGAAGAATGAACATCAAAATGGTTTTGGCATCCTGAGAAATCAAACGTATATCAAAAATAGACCCGTTTCCAAGGATTTCGCGGATGCTTCCCATCAGCGTTAAAGCAAGTGTAAATCCAAGGCCCATGCCTACTCCATCGAGCACTGAATGATAAACCGAATTTTTTTGTGCAAAGGCTTCAGCCCTTCCCAAAATAATGCAGTTTACCACGATGAGCGGGATAAAAATGCCGAGGGTTTTATAAAGATCAGGCGTAAAAGCTTTCATCACCAAATCAACAATAGTAACGAAAGTGGCGATCACAACAATAAAAGCGGCTATCCTCACCTTATCTGGAATTACATTTTTTAGAAGAGCAATAAACAGATTTGAAAAAACCAGGACAAAAGTTGTTGCCAACCCCATTCCTATCCCGTTGAAGCCTGCTGTTGTTACAGCAAGTGCAGGACACGTGCCTAAAACGAGAACAAAAGAAGGATTTTCTCTAAACAAACCCTTTGTTAAATGTGTCATATTACTCATTTCTGGCCTCCTTCTGATAAATTAGTAGGATCCGGAACTATCGAATCCGAAATTATTGGGTTATCTTTTCCTTTCAGGTTTTCCAAATAACCGTTGTAGGCTTTTTGAACTGCGTCGCAAAATGCTCTCGAACTGATGGTTGCGGCGGTAATTGCATCAATCTGACCTCCGTCTTTTTTAACAAGTAGCTTAACTTCGCCAGGATTTTTCCCAAGAAACTGATCCTTAAATTTGGGTTCTTTCATTTTAGTTCCAAGTCCGGGAGTTTCTTTTTGGTCCAGGACTGAAATATTATTAATGGACCCATCTGGCTTAAAACCTACCATCAAAGTAAATTTACCACTAAATCCTTTATCAGTAAAGGTTTTAACGGCATAACCGGCGGGTTGTCCCTGATTGGTAGCAACATAATAATCGAGACCGGCGATTGATTTTGCTTCTGCCGTTGGATCATTATCAAAGGTGGGCAAAACTTCAGTAATTGCCTGAACTTCTTTTTTCTTATTGGCAATTTCGATTGGTCCTTTGGTTAATGTGTAAACGAAACCAAGTGCCGCCGACATCCCTGCCGAAATAAAAAGCAGCGACAAAAGCATATTTTTAAATGATGATTCTAGCTTAGCCATTTTTAACTACCTCCCCAAAACGTTTAGGTTTAAACCCTCTGTTGATAAGTGGAACAGTGGCGTTCATGATTAAAATTGCAAACGAAACGCCCTCCGGATACGCCCCGAAAACCCTGATGAGTATCGTTAAAATTCCACAGCCAAATCCAAACACCAACATCCCGTTTCTGGTCATAGGTGAGGTTGTCATATCTGTCGCCATAAAAATTGCACCCAACATTAAACCGCCGGCCAAGAGGTGAAACAAAGGATCAATATATAAATCAGGGTTTACCAGATGTAATATTCCTGCAAAGGCAAAAACTGAAAGAAGGTAAGAAACAGGAATTGGCCAGGTGATTATTTTTTTATACAACATGTAAAAACCACCAATAATCAGTGCCAAAGCAGAAACTTCACCCAAGGAGCCTCCGATGTTTCCCAAAAACATTTGGGTGTAGTCCGGTAATTTCGACATCAGTTGAGGAACAGTTTCATTATTTAACAACCCTTCTTTGAGTACACCCAACGAGGTAGGCCCGGTGATGGCATCAGTTAAAACCAGCCTGTTAGCAACAGGGAGCGGCCATAAAGTCATATCCACAGGAAAGGAAATAAGCAGAAAAACCCGTCCGATCAATGCCGGATTAAAAGGATTTTTTCCCAATCCACCATACGACATCTTAGCAACTCCAATAGCCACAAGGCATCCGATAAAAAGTTGCCAGATCGGAAGATTGCTGGGTACATTAAAAGCCAGCAAAATCCCTGTAATTACTGCAGAACCATCGCTTATTGTAGTTTGTTCTTTTAAAATCTGTGTTTGAATGAGATACTCAAGCAAAACACAAAAAATTACTGCAGCAAGGGTTACCACAACCGCGCCCAGCCCAAAATACCAGAACGAAACCAGCATTGCAGGAATCAGTGCGATTACGACCCCCCACATGATTTTGCTGACCGAAGTCCGGTCGTACACATGCGGCGAACCTGAAACTGTTAATAGATCCATCAAATGAGTTTTTAAGTTTCTTTTGTATCTAAATATTTTAATTTCAATTATTTATACTGATAATACTGCCGATGTTTTGTTAAAATCTGACAGTTAGATCAGATTAGGTGTTTACTGTTTTTTTCGGTTTCTAACCAAAAACGAAACTTTGCTTTTTCCCAACCTGATATAGTCGAGTAGTGGCCTGCCTGCAGGACAGGTGTAATGGCAGGAACCACATTCCATGCAATCTAAGATGCGCTGGCTTTCGGCCTGTTCGTAGTTTTCGATAAATGTAAGTTTTTCGAGAAGGTACGGTTCCAGCCCCATCGGACAAACAGAAATACATTTTGCACAGCGGATGCAGTTGCTTATTTTTTCCCTCGCTGATTCCTCTTTTAGCATCAGCAAAATACCTGAAGTACCTTTTAATACTGGTACTTCGGGTGATGTTAGTGCTTTGCCCATCATGGGACCGCCACTGATAACTTTTCCAAGGTTTTCGTGGATGCCACCAGCTTTTTCGATTAGTTCGGATATTGGTGTTCCGATTCTTACCAAAAAATTAGAAGGCATTTTTGCAGCTTTTCCCGTAACCGTAACAACGCGGTCGATTAACGGTTTCCGCTTTTGGACGGCTTCATAAACTGCAAAAGCAGTTCCCACATTATCAACCACACAGCCGGTTTCGATGGGTAATTTCCCTGAAGGTACTTCGCGGCCAGTCAATGCTTTGATGAGTTGTTTTTCGCCACCCTGCGGATATTTTACTTTTAAAGCATGAACTGAAATTCCTTTGAAACCTTCAGAAAGTTTTGATAAATGAGCAATAGCGTCGGGTTTATTATTTTCGATGCCAATCATGGCTTTCGAAACACCGAGGGCTTTCATTAATATGGCTGTTCCAATCAGGATTTGTTCTCCCTTTTCGAGCATGAGCCGATGGTCGGAAGTAAGGAAAGGCTCACATTCGACACCGTTGATGATGAGCAATTCGGCATTTTTACCTTCCGGGATCATCATTTTTACATGGGTAGGAAATGTGGCACCGCCCAACCCCACAACACCCATTTCGTTGATGCGTCTGATAATTTCTTCCCTCGAAAGCGTAATTTCTCTTTCAATCTTATCTGATGGTTCAATCCCGTCATCCCAAATATCTTCGGTGGTATCGATAATAATAGCTGGCCGTTTATAGCCGGATTGGTCTATCACATCTTCAATTTTAAACACTTTGCCTGTAACCGGCGAATGAATGTTTGCTGAAATGAAGCCCGAACTTTTGGCGATAAGCTGGCCGGTTTTAACATCGTCGCCTCTTTTTACAAGGATCGTTGCCGGGCTTCCAAGATGCTGGGTGGTTAATACATAAGCCCGTTTCGGAATAGGTAATATTTCGATGGCTGCATCAGCCGAAAACTTGTTTTCTGGTGGATGAACTCCACCGGCTTTAAATGTTTTCAATATTCTGTTCTCCTATTGAAATCGTGTTGTAAATATTTCATGATACAGATGATTCTGTTGATGGGGATTGCACTTGTTCTTCTACCCCGGCAGGTTTAACCTTACGTGGCGGGAAGTTAAGTTCATGAATTGCATTGGTGGGACATTCGTCAACACATTTGCGGCAAAGTTTGCATTTCTCAAAGTCGATATAAGCCAGGTTGTTTTTTAGTTCGATGGCATCATAGGCACAGGCTTTTACGCACTTTCCGCAACCGATGCAGGCCACTTCGCAGTTCTTTTTGGCGGGTGCTCCTTTCTCTTCATTAATGCAACAGACATAAATCCTGCGATCCTTTTTTCCTGTAAATCTCAACTCAAAAATATGGCGCGGACAAGCCTTTACGCAAGCACCGCAAGCAATACATTTGTCGGCTACAACTGTTGGAAGGCCTGTTTTCATATCCATGTAAAGTGCGCCAAATTTGCACGAAACCACGCAATCGCCTAATCCGAGACAACCAAAAGGGCAGCCGCTTTCGCCGGAGTATAAATTATGTGCAAAGGCGCAGGTTGCAGGTCCGTCGTATTTAATTTTTGCCGGTGCATTTTCATGTGAGCCATTGCAACGCAGGACTGCGATCATTGGTTCCTTTACGTCAGCCTGCAGCCCAAGTATTTGTGCTACCTGAGTCATCAAATCGTTGCCGCCTACCGGACAATTCAGGCCATCCAGACTGCCGCTTTTCACGATTTTCTCGGCAAAAGCACGGCAACCAGCGTATCCACAACCACCACAATTGGCTTTTGGCAAATTGTCTTCTACTTCGTCAATGCGTGGATCTTCGATAACTTTGAATTTCTGGGCTACAAAATACAGGATAATTGCCGACATTGCGCCAATGGCACTCAGCGCAATTACTGCAAAAAGAATTGAATTATTCACGGTCGAACTCCTTTTTTCGTTGTACGAATTAAATCTTCCTTGAACTTACTTCTGTCCTTGCCAATGATTGTGCGATATTTAAATCGTCCAAAAACCTTTCCGGACAACCTTTTTTAATGATGGGCAAAATTAAAAACAAATGGTGTAATTTTTAATATTTAAGAAAGAATTCATCAGTTTTTAAAACACTGAAAACATGACACTTAACAAAGTACTGTTAATCAATAAACAATAAAACCGTTTGTATGTAATTATGGATTAATGATTTACAATTTTGTTTGGAAACTATCTAAATTTTGGAGATGTAACACAATGAATGTTAATGCTTTAAATAATAAATATATAAAATAATCACAAAAAGCATCAACTTCTTTGTTTTAAAAAGATAACCCTCGTTTGATTTATTGAAAATCTTAAAGGGTTTTATCGGCCAAAATTTATCTGATATCCTTAAAATTTATCAGAATACGTTTATCTCGGTGCTTTTTCCAAAACAGTTTAACTTCCCAAAACAACACTTCAAAGCCCGATTATAACGCTTCATTCAGGTTTTCAGAAAAACCTATTCCTGGCGAAATACTTTTGGTGTGATTTTTAAACTAAATAATTTTAATTATGAGACAAATCATTTTTTTAATGCTCGCTTTAGTGCTTGTGATGAGTTCATGCAAAAAGGACCAGGTGAACTCAGTTGATCAAGCTTTACCTGTGACTGATTTAACGGCCGCGGTAACAAATTATGTCGAAAACTACTACCCCGATGCAACCATTTCGTCGGCAGTAAAAGTTAGCAACAGTGTTGCTGATGTAAAAGTTACTTTAAACACCACCGAAGTACTTGCTTTTACCGAAAAGGGCGAATTTTTGGGCGATGGAGACGCTTATTTTGATGGCCATCAAAACCACAGCGGCGATACTTTGGTTGGAAACGGGCATCATGGCGGCGGACATCACGGAGGTGGAAATGGCGGTGGTCATCATGGCGGCGGACACGGAAATTCGATTCCGATTGATTCGCTTTCGGTAACTATCGTAGATTTTATCACCGTTAATTATCCTTCATTTACAATTAAACACGCCGAGTTGGATTCGATATGCCAGTTTGGTACTGTTACCGAAGTGATGATTAACGATTCGACAGCATCGCTGCGTCTAAAGATTGCATTTGATAGTTCGAATGCCTTTTTATTTTTTGGCGAAAGAGCTTTGTTTACTGATGTCCCGCAAGCAGTGATTGATGCGATAGCACTAAATTATCCGGCCTACACTTCACGCGATCGTTGCGAAAAGTTTACACTTGCCGCCGG
>CAYOWJ010000226.1:0-6103 GCA_964407625.1 uncultured Lentimicrobiaceae bacterium | reverse complement strand
AAATCATAAATCCCACGAATCTGAAATCATAGTTCCCCCGATTCTGAAATCATAAATCATAAATCATAAATAATTTTCAATTATAATTCAAATTTTTTGAGAAAATCGGGCATATTTTCAAATTTATTGAACGAATCCATGGTTTCGGCTTCGCGGATAATGTGAACCTTTTCGTCAAGGCCAATCAGAACAATCCGTGGCCTGAGTGTGATAAACTGCATCCATTGGGTCATGTTGTATGCACCCACAGTGTGGATTACAAAATGGTCGCCTTTGTTCAAAAGCGGTAAGACGGCGCTTTCGCGGATAACGTCGATATTCATACAAAGCGGGCCGAACACCGTTGTTTCTTCGTTGAAATGTGTAAAATCCTGTGCTGGTGTAATCCTATGATCGTACCAGAAAGAGGTAAACAGCAGGTTTACACCGATGTCGATAATGGTGCTTCGTTTTCCTTTTGACGAACGTTTATTCGAGATTACCGTTCCAAGCAGGAAGCCTGCATCGTCAACAAGAGCGCGGCCGGTTTCGAGGATGAGCAAGGGAAGTGCGTCCGGTGAAAACTCAGCGTTGAGCAAAGCCGAGGCAATTTCTTCGGCGAAATCATCAAAAATCGGGTTTGTGTCATTTCCGGGAAGGTAGGCGCCTTTAAGTGTATTTTTTGATGGAAAACCACCGCCCATGTCGATATATTTGATGTCGTGGTTGTATTTCCGTTTCAGTCCGAGGGCAAGGTCGGCAAGTTTGCGGGCAGCTACCCCGTAAGCTTTTGCACTGAGCATAAAAGTGCCGATGTGTGTGTGAAGGCCGATCAGATCCATCTTTCCGGATGCCATAATTTTATTGAGCGCATCCCAGGCCTGACCGTTTTCGTAGTTAAATCCAAAGCGGTCCCACATCGGGTAAACGCCGGTATCCATGTTTACACGGATGGCAACGCGTGGGCGCTTTTTGATGGTGTCGGTGAGTTCGACGATGGTGTAAAGTTCGTCGAGGTGGTCGATGTGGATGAGCGATTCGTTTTGAATAGCTTTTGTTAAATCTGCGATAGTCTTGTCGGGTCCGTTAAAAATAATCCGTTTTCCGGGAACGCCGTTTTTGATGGCTTTATCGTATTCAAAACCCGAAACAACCTCGGCCCACGAGCCTTCCTGATGATAAATATTACAAACCGCGTCCATGTAATTGGTTTTGTACGACCAGGCAAACTGAACTTTCGGGTACCTTGTGCTGAATGCTTTTTTTGCCCGCTGATAAGTGTTGCGGATAGTTTTTTCTGACAAAACAAAAAGCGGAGAACCATGTGCTTCGATTAAATCTTTAACGGCCACGCCGTCGATATGACTTTTTGGGAAATGTTCGGCTTTCATCCCGAACTTGTTTGGCATTTCACTTTCCAAACGTTTTATCAAAGGCCTTTCATACCTGAGTTTTTCCATTAGTATTTTAATTTTTTAGTTTTCTGAAAATAAAAGTTTGTGTTATAATTCTCCACGTGTCGAAATTGTCTGGAATTCTTCCATGTCAACAATCATGTCCCAGGCATATCTTACAAACATTTTTCCCACTTTATAGCTGGTAAAAGGTTCAACTTTTTCGCCGAGGGCAAGTTTAACAAGGGCTTCAGGGATATTCTGCCCCACGCCAACGGCGAGGTAAATCCAGGCCGGCATTCGTGGGTTAATTTCGAGCAGATAAAATTCGTTTTCCTTGTTTTTCATCAATTCGAGCTCAAAACCACCGCGCCATTTGGTCTGGCTGAGGAATTTGTCGGTTAGTTCGAGCATTCTTTTATCTGATATCGAAATGCCTCCCCAGGCTTTTCCTTTGTCGGTGATGTACTGTTTACGCATGGGAACAGCTGCGATCGTGTTTCCAAGTCCGTCGCCCAGGCCGGTTACATTAAACTCGGTACCATGAACAAATTCCTGGATAATGATCGGGTAGCCCCATTTTGCACTGATTTTGTTAAAATGCGTTTTCACCTGCTCCATGTTGTAAGCCACAGCGGCATCGTAATATTTTCCTTTAACAAGCACGGGGTACGTAAACTCCGACGAAATGCTGTAGATAGCGCCTAAGTCGTGGATGGCTTTACTCTTGGGAACATTGATTCCGTATTTTTCGCCAAATTCATTCAGGTTAACTTTATGCCTTTCTTCAAATTGCTCAAGGGTAGGCAAAAAGCAATGAATCCCCATATCTTTCAGGGTGTCTTCGAGCCTGATAAAGGTGTAAAGTTCCGAGTCGAAATTGGGGATAAAAACATCGAGTTTTTCGATGGAATGGATGTACTCGATCCGCTCGAGAACAGCCTCCACACCTGCCGAAGGATATGGAAACTGGTAGGTTTTATCGACAAGGTTGTGCATAAAAATCCCCGGTTCGAGCGATTCGTAGGAAATGCCGATAATCCTGACGTCAAAACTCTCGGCTTCGCGCAATGCACGGATTACAGCCACACCCGGCCCCGGACTGTCGACGGCATTTAGTCCGGAAACAGCAATAGTCAGCTTTCGTTTTTTAGTCATTTTCGATTAATGAATAGTTGCGCATTAAGCCGATGAAATCGTCGAAATCCTTTTCGAAAGTGGGCTGATCGACAGTATATTTCACCCTGACCTGATTACTGATTTCGGAAGTTTCTTTGCTCTCTTTTAACAAATTGATAATTTCAACGCCGATTGGATTCACAGTGAAGGATTCGCCGGTGTCAGGATTAAAAACGAAACCCGAATCGCTGACTGCTATGTTTGGCTTGATTTTCATATTTTGAGATTTTTAAATTATAGCTTGTTTGTGAACTTTATTCTAAAATTATTCGACGATTAATTTTTCTGGCCGGGAAGTAAAATTACCTGATTTTAAATAATAAAGATAAACTCCCCCGGGTAATTGGCCTGTTTCGATAATGATGTGATCAAAATTACGGTCAACAGTGTAGTTTTGAACCGTTTTGCCCTGTAAATCGGTGATGGTGATTGTTCCTTCAAATTCGCCTTCAGGTAAAATGTAAGGAATAGTGGCAATGTTTCCGGCCGGGTTTGGAAAGGCTTTCAATGAGGATAACTTTTTAACAGGATGATTCTCAATTCCGTTAACCAAATTTCCGGGCAAAGTGTAATAACGGGTTTTTACGGTGTAATACAAAACGGAATAATCAAACACGTAGGCTTCCATTTTTGTTCCCAATTCACCCAAATCAACAACATAAAGATACTGGCAGCCTGGAATTATCATCAGCTCAGCTCCGTTTTCCTTAATAATTCTGGCTGTGTAGGTATAATAATCGTTTGTTGCATCGTAAGAATAATAAATGTATGCTAAAGCCAACGAATTATCGGTAGTAAAGAGGTTTTCGGTAACATACTTGATGTCGTAGAGGTAATTATTGGCCGGTACGCTCAGGTTGATGGTTTTCCACAAAGTATGGTTGGTGTTGTAAATAAGGCATTTGCTGTTAACAACATCCATAAGGAAAATTTTATAGCCCGAGTTGGCCAGTTTGGTGTAATCGCCGGAGTAATCGTACGAATGTTCGAATGTAATCTGGCTGTGAGCAAAGCCAAACATAAAAAGCAGGACAAGCAGGAAACCGGTTTTTTTCATTTGTAAAAATTATTTTATCTTCTGTAAGCATTAAATTTAATAAAAAATAGAATTTTATTAAAAACCGGCTGTTTTTCAAGCTCAGTTTTGCGTGCAAAATTAGGTTTTTAATTGTAAGTCAGACCATCTTAAAATTCTTGATTTCGGAAATAGATCAATTAACCCTGATTTAAAGAACAAACTTACATTTCAACAAAATTTCCCCGGATCAACTGACCCGGAGAAATTAATGTTTATAAACCTAACTAAAATTTATTCTGTAATTTTATTGTCAGTATTATCTGTAAATTCATACTGGCAAATGCAGAAACCGCTGCCAATTTCCCAACCTGTTGTTACAATGGCATCATACATTTCCTGGGTGATGTACTGTGGGGTGTAGGTAAGTCCGTGGAAATTAAGATGAGCATAAAAAGCCCGCATGTGATTGCGTGAACCACGATGAAGTTGGTCAATAGTGTAAAGAATGTCCACATTATCAATATCCTCGCTTGCGTGATAAACCAGATCGGCAATGTCGTAATCCTCGATGATGGCGCCAACGGTGATTGCGTCATTTAAAGAAGTCAATCCAAGAGCAAGAAGTGCATCATAAAGTTGCTGTACATCCTGGTTAACAAAAACGCCCAAAACGTGGTCGGCAGCAATATCGGTAAGGCTGTACTTTTCCATTAGCGCTTTTATTGCTGTGGTATGAATTTCTTCGCTGTTCGAAATATTATTAAACACAGGTACGTGGTACTTGGCATACATCGAAACGTAAATGTCGTGGGCAAGAAGCTCCTCTTCGCGAACAAAGCTTAAAGCAGCAATTTCATCTTCCGAAAGATCTTCAAAAGGCATTCCGTTAAGGCAGTCGTAAATGCAATCAACAATGCCATCGGTTTCCGTTTCGATAGTCATGCTTTTTTCGATTCCACTTACAAATGTTTCATCACCGGCTGCGTTTGCAACAACAGCTCCATCGGATTTGCTACACTGTACAAAAAAAAGTGTAATGGCAAGAACTGCAACACTCATTAATAATTTTACTGATAATCTTTTCATCGTTTTATGTTTTTAAATTTATATTTAGATAACGCAACAAAAGTATTCCCATCGGCCATTGTAGCTGTTATGAAATTTAATAAAAATTGTACAAGATTTTAAAGTTGCATGGATTAAACAAGGTTGGAGGGGTCTTGCGTTGATGCTTTTGTACGAAGGTTTATCTTTAAAAATCACTGTTTACCGATTAAACACCTGTCATTCTTCTCCGCCAACTGGCGGAGAAGAATCTATTAAATTTTTGTCGGTCAGTAGTGATAAATTTTAATTTTACCGGACACTACTGTATGTTATTATGAAATCTTTCAAATAATTACCTGCCAGAAGTGATTTTTAAATATTTTAGCTACTCATAATAAAACTACATGAAATGAAAACGATTACAACAGTTTTTGTGTTTTTACTTGTTTTTACTACCTGCTTTTCGCAGTCACCGCCTGCCTTTCAATACCAGGCGATTTTAAGAACTGATGATGGAAATCCTGTAATTAATACTGCGGTGAGTTTAAAAATCAGTATTTTATCTGACACCATTCAAAATGCCATTTTTTATGCCGAATCTCAAAATACCGTTACCGATAATTTTGGTCGGATCAGCCTTCAGGTTGGGAAAGGAACTGTTTTGACAGGAGATTTTTCTGACATTTTGTGGGAATCTGGTCAGATTTTTATTAAGGTAGAATTTGACCCGGTGGGAGGATCAAATTTTCAGTTATTAGGAAAAAGCCAGTTGCTGTCGGTGCCTTACGCGCTTTATGCAAACCAGTCGGGAAACGTTTTGGTTGCCGGGCCGGGAATTAACATCACCGGAAATACGATTTCAAATATTGGCGATTTGAGTGCCGGCAATGAATTGCAAATCTTATCAAAAATAGGAAACAACATTTCCCTTAATCCTGGTGGTGGTGGTGTAACCGACAGCGATAATCAGACACTTGTTTCAACAGTAAATGGTACTTCACGCCAGGTTCAGATTTCAGGCGGGAATTCGATCAGCCTGGATGTTGCCGATAACGACAATAATCCTTCGAATGAACTTCAGGTAATTTCGATCTCGCACGACACCTTGTACTTATCCAACGGTGGATTTGCAAAACTACCCGCTTCAACCAATGCTGTTGTTCCGGTTGGAGGCTGTATTCAAAGCACAAATCCAACACCTCCGACAGGATACACATACTCCGGAACTGGTTTTACCGCCGGTGACCAATGGAATACGCTGGCCCCGATGGGCAACAGCAGGTTTGGGTCCGCGGTTGCCGCTGTTGGCAACCAGATTTTTGTGATGGGGGGCTGGGATGGAACTGCAGCGGTAAGCAAGGTTGTCGAAATGTACGATTTACAAACCAAAACGTGGACACGCAAAACAAATATGACAACCGGGACGGTTTTCGCGGCTTCGGCAGTTGTAGGAACTTTAATCCACGTGATGGGAGGGTACAATGGA
>CAYOWJ010000225.1:0-6133 GCA_964407625.1 uncultured Lentimicrobiaceae bacterium | reverse complement strand
CCGTGGTAAATAAAAAAGTTAGAAATGCTAACAGAAAACTTCATAAAAAAGCAAAAACCGTCGAGGATGTCGCTCGATTTCAACCGGCTGCGCGAAGCGGGAATAGCCCATCTTCAGGAGCTGGCCGGAAGCATCTGGACCGACTACAACACCCACGATCCGGGGGTAACCACGCTCGAGGCGCTTTGTTATGCCATCACCGACCTGAGTTACCGCTGCAATTTTAATATCGAAGATATTCTGGCCAGCAACCCTGAAAACCGCAACGGTAATTCGCCCGACTTTTTTGAAGCCCATCAGATTCTTCCCAATCATCCGCTCACCATTTTCGATTTCAGGAAAATATTAATCGACCTGCCCATTATCCGCAATGCCTGGCTCGAACCCGCCGAAAAAGGAGAGCTTCCCATTTTTTATGATGAACCTGAAAAAGAACTCACTTTTAAATCAAAAGATGGTACTGGCAACCAAAATGAAGAAATCAAAATAAAAGGCCTTTATAACGTCTGGATCGAGTTTGCCGAAGATCGAACATTTGGAAATCTAAATTCGGAAGTTATTAAGTTTGAATTTGAGATTACCGATGGCTCCAAAAAATACCCCGCACTGGCTTCAATATTTTTCCCGCATTACGATGATTTACCGGCAGTTTGGAAGAAGGAAATGCTGTTGCAGGAAATTAAGCTGGTGATGAAAGAAAGCCCCGACCCTGATTTTGACTTTGTTGTACAAACCAAAGTTACACATGGCGAAACCAGTGAAAAAGAAGTTATTAACCTGAGAATCGCAGTTGATTCCGGTAATTTTGACTGGAATCCTAAAAAATCCCAGGTAAAAAACAAAATCAGCGAAGCACTCAAAGAAACCGGAGATTCAGGGCTTTTTGCCATTTTCAACCGAAAACAGGTAAAAATTCATCAGCATGTAACCTTTATCGAAAAATTCCTGAACGAAAACCGAAACCTTTGTGAAGATTTCCTTTCGATAAAAATCGTCAGGAATCAGGAAATTGCCCTCGAAGGCGAGATCGGTATCAGCCTCGACAGCGATCCGCACCTCTTGCTGGCACAAGCTTTATACGACATTCAGCAGTTTTTGAATCCATCAATCCGCTTTTATACTTTAAAGGAATTATTGAAAGAAAAACTGTCGCCGGAGGAAATTTTTGAAGGCCCTCTTTTAAAACATGGCTTTATCAAAAACGACAATCTGAAGGCTTTCAGGCAATGTAAAACCATCTTTGTGTCGGATATTCTAAATCTTTTTATCAGCAGCAACCCCGAAAAAATAACCTATGTTACCGGCTTTAAACTCGCCAATTATTTTGAAAACGAGTTAATTGGAAAAGCTGACAGCAACTATTTGACGCTTTTTGACGCCGATAATTACATCCCAGCCATCGGAATCAAAAAATCAAAAATTCATTGTAAAAAAGGAGAAGTTTACCAGGAAATTGATTGGAATAAAGTTGAAACGCTGTTTAATGAAAAGTGTAAAGCCGGCGAACCTGACAAATCAACCGGGATCGAAAGCAGGCTGGAAACACCAGTTGGCCGCGACCGGAAAACCAGCCATTATTCAACAGTTCAACAGGATTTCCCGCCAACCTATGGCATTGGCTGGAGCGGTTTGCCCGAAAATTCGACCGACGAAAGAAAGGCTTTAGCCCGTCAGTTCAAGGGTTATCTGCTGTTTTTCGACCAGCTTTTTGCAAATTTCCTGGCCCAGCTTTCCAACGTAAAAAATATTCTCTCCATTGATGGCACCGTCGCCCAAACCTATTTTGAACAAGCCGTTTACGAGGTTCCGGATGCCATATTTCTGCTTAAGGAATTTGTTGGTGATAAATCGGATTTGTCAGATAAATCGGCACTTGCCATAGCCTGGAGGTTGTTTAAGGAAAATCCTGCAAACAGCTACATAAAAACCATTCACGAAATTAACGAGGATGAAACCACCTTCACCGACCGCCGCAACCGGTTTTTAGACCATCTGATGGCGCGTTTCGGGGAGCAGTTTACCGATTATTCGTTACTGATGTACGCGAGCAGTAATCAGCAGTTTACTGACGAATTAATCGCCGATAAAGTTGCCTTTTTAAAAGAGTTGCCAACTTTAGGCAGTCAGCGTGCAAAGTCGTTTGCTTCAAAAGATGTAGCGGCCGTTTGGGACACCGAAAATGTGAGCGGCCTCGAAAAACGCGTTTCGCGGATGCTCGGTTTTAATGATTACAGCAGGCGGTTACTATCGAAAGGACCTTTCGGAAACATCGAGTTTTACCAGGAAATTGATGTTGATATTGTAAATGAATATCGCTTCAGGGTGATTTCTGACGACCACAAAATCCTTCTGAGCAGCCACAAAAATTATCACATGATTGATGACGGTTACAAAATTATTGATGAGGTGTTGGATTTTGGAAAAAATCCCGCCAATTATAAGATTCACACCGCAGTAAACGGAAAGTTCTATTTCCATCTTTATGATGAATCTGGCAACATCCTTGCCCGGCGGATCGAATTATTCGACACCGAAACCGAAGCTCAGGTCGAAATCGACAAGGCTGCAGCTTTTATTACGGATCGTTTTGTGGGTGTTGATGATGAACCAGAAGAAGGATTTTTTGTAGTTGAACATCTTCTTTTACGGCCAAAATACAACGAAGTTGTTTCTGGGGCAAAGATTTCCGACGCCTTGCTTCCCAAAATCCGGGATGATTTCGGCAACCTCACCGATGAGGGCAAAAATCCTTATTCGTTCAGAGTTTCGGCGATTTTCCCGGCACAATTGAAAAAATTTGCCAATAAAAATTTCCAGGAACTTGCCGAACTTACACTACGGCTCGAAACGCCCGCGCACATTATGCCTCATGTTTATTTTGTAAATAATCTTCAACTGAGCCGCTTTGAGCGTGCTTACAAAAAATGGCTCGAAACCAGCGCCCTGCCCGTACCCGAAGATCCGGCGCAAAAGCTTTCACATCTTAAAAATCTCAATCAGGCATTGCTCGAATTAGCAGGTGCCATGCAGTTTGTTCCCGAAGAACCTGATTTATAGACCGCTACCATGAATCTCCGAAATCATCATATCGGCAAATTGGTTTTTAACCTGGAATTTGATTCGGAGCAGACTGCTGGTGAACTTCAAAAATCTTTCCCCGAAGCATTCGAACCCCAGGTAAAATTAGCCCTTGACGAGGTATTTTCCTCATTTTCGAATAATGGCGAAACGATTGTTGTCGATCATCTTAAAATAAATTTGGGTGAAATAAGCCTTGAAAATTTTACCGAAACGCTCAAAAAAGAAGTTAAAAACTCCCTTCGAAAGCTACTGACCCCTGAAAAAAACGATGAGATTTCGGATGAAGTTTCAGATGAGGTTGCCAAAATTTCTCCTTTAAAAACCAGCTTCGAAATACTGCTGTTCTTCCTTAAAAATGGTTATTTCCCCTGGTGGGCAAACGAAATCACGCTTCAGCAACTCGAAGCCTCCGTCCTCAGCGAAACTTCATATTCTGACCCGAATATTCTCTCAAAATTCAGAAATACAATTTCTTCACCAACCTGCCATCAACGGCTTGCCATGCAGTTTTCCGAAAATTTTAACCGTGAAATAATTGCAGTGTTTTATCCTGAATCGGCAGATTTCATTTTCAAAACTATCGGGCAAATCAAAAATACTTTTGTTAAAAACGATATTTCTGATGTCGAAATCCGCCTTGAATGGCCTGTTGTGGTTTGGCCTTTGCTTGTCGAAAATACTGACAAAACCATTCTTCACAAAAAAATTCCGGCAAAAATTATTTCGGCTTTTTGTGATCATTTGAACTATCAGATCATCCTGACGCAAATGCCGGATAATCTGGTTTTTGACCGTCATTTACTGTTAGACAAAAATCCTGAAATAGAAAATAATTTTCAGGATCGCCCAACAAATCCTGAAAATTTGTTTGAAAATATTTCCGAAAAGAAAGGACCATCCAAACCAGAAAAAAAAGAGCATTCAACAACTGAAATGATTGTTTCAAACTGCGGAATGGTGGTTTTCTGGCCTTTTCTGGAGCAGTTTTTCGAGGAGTTAGCTTTGATGGAGCATGCAAAATTTATAACCGATATTCACCAGGAAAAAGCAGTTTTGATAACACAATTTCTGGTGAGCGGCCAAACTGAAGCAGCGGAAAGTCAGCTTCCGCTGAATAAAATTCTCACCGGATGGCCGATGAACAAACCGCTTCGCAAAGACATGTTTCTCGATGAAAATGAAAAAATTATTGCTGAAGATTTTCTTAAAGAAATCATCAAAAACTGGTCAGCTTTAAAAAGTACTTCCATCGCGGGGCTGCGTGAAACGTTTTTGCAGCGGGAGGGCATTTTACGCGAAAACAGCCAAAAACGAACACTCAAAATCGAACGCAAAACCGTCGATATTTTACGGGATAGCCTGTCATGGCCCATCAGCATCATCAAATTGCCCTGGATGGACAAAATACTTTATGTAGAATGGTAAACCAAACGATCAAAAATAACGCCCTCGATCTGGAAGCTGACCTTCACTGGCTTGCCCAGATTATTGAAACACGGCTCGGGCTGTTTTTCAGGCAGGACACACCGTACAAAAGCATCACCGAGATCAGTCCGCCGGTTTTGGATCCGGAACATTCGCTGTATGCAGGTTTTGTAAATCATTACCAAATGAATTTTGAGGAGCGGTTGCTGCTGCTGCTTGGCCTTGCCCCTCACCTCCGGTCGCAGTTGCTGGATATTTTCTACCTTCAGAGTAAAGAAACCGGTCGTGGCTTTGTCGAATTTGGAGGCATCAAAGGCAGGCAGCATGGCGGTTTCATGCCTACCGGCGAAACATTTGTTTTCATCGTTGCCGGAAATCATCTCGAAAAACGGTTTGAGCAATCCAAGCTTTTCGACCAGGAACATTTTTTTGCCAAACATCAGATTTTAAAACTCGAAGCTGCTGCACCTGGCGAGCCATTCCTGAGCGGCGCATTATCGCTTTCGCGCGATATCATCGATATGCTCACCATCGGCACCATCCGGAAACCCGATCTGAGCATTGATTTCCCGGCAAAACGAATCACAACACAACTCGACTGGAACAGCCTTATTCTTAATAATCAAACCCTCGAACAACTCGAAGAAATCAAAGGTTGGGTGCAGCATGGCAAAACTTTGCTTGATGAATGGGGCTTTTCGAAAAAGTTCAGAAAAGGCTACCGCTGCCTGTTCTACGGGCCTCCCGGCACCGGAAAGTCTTTCACAGCCTGTCTTCTCGGGAAATTCGCCGACAGAGACGTTTATCGGATCGACCTTTCGCTGGTTATCTCAAAATACATCGGCGAAACCGAGAAAAACCTTTCAAAAATCTTCGACCAGGCCGAAAACAAAAACTGGATCTTGTTTTTTGATGAAGCCGATGCCCTTTTCGGGAAACGTACCAAAGTTACCGATGCCCACGACCGTTATGCCAACCAGGAGGTTTCCTATCTTTTGCAACGCATCGAAGACCACGACGGTGTTGTGATTCTGGCTTCAAACCTCAAAGAAAATATGGACGATGCTTTTACACGGCGTTTCGAGTCGATTATCAACTTCCCGATGCCCGATGCGGAAGAGCGTTTTAAAATCTGGAAAAATGGCTTTTCAGAAAAATCGGTTTTAGATGAAAATATTAACCTCAGGCAAGTTGCCGGAAGCCACGAAATTTCGGGCGGGGCCATCATGAATATCGTGAGATACGCTTCACTGGCTGCTTTGCGCAAAGATCAGAATATAATTACAAACCAGTTTATCCAGGATGGGATACGAAAAGAATTAGAAAAAGAAGGACGAACGATTTAAAAATCAAGCGTTATGAAATTTAAGACACATCAATCATCGGATAAAGAAAACGGCAAAGCCAGAGCGGCGGCCGATTTCTCAAATAGAAATTCACAACATTCCTTTGCAGTGATGCCAAAACTTGAAGTTGGCCAGGTTGGTGATAAATTTGAACAGGAAGCCGACCGCACAGCCGACCATGTTGTGAATATGCCCGAAAACCATGCCGTTCAGAAGGAACCTTTACCGGAAGAAAAGGTTCAAAAAGCAACTCTACCAGAGGAAAAAGTTCAGAAGGAACC
>CAYOWJ010000224.1:3061-6134 GCA_964407625.1 uncultured Lentimicrobiaceae bacterium | reverse complement strand
TGCAAAAATAGAGATAGTTTTGAAAATAACAATACTTTTGCGAAATAATTTGAAATTTTAGTTCAAGTTTCACATTCTGATTAAAAATCAATAATTTATGGCAAAAGTGCTTGGAATGGGTAATGCCCTCGTTGACATTATCATAAGAATTGAAAATGAACGGGTTATTGATGATTTTAAACTCCTGAAAGGTGGAATGAAATTGGTTGATCCCGGCTTTATCGAAAGATTGCTTACTGCTTGTTCGCACCTTCCACATGATAAAGCACCCGGTGGTTCGGCCGCCAATACAATGAACGGGCTTGCAAACCTGGGTATGGAAGTTGGCTTCATCGGTAAAGTTTCTGATGATCATTTTGGAAAATTCATGAAGGATGATATGATTGCCAATGGTATCTTCCCGATTTTGATGCAAGGTGTTGCCCCAACAGGGATTGCTGTTGCTTTGGTTACGCCTGATTCGGAAAGAACCTTTGCTGTAAACCTGGGCTGTGCTATCGAATTAGTCCCCGACGACATTAATCTGGACATGTTTAAAGGGTACGACTATTTTCATATCGAAGGTTATTTGGTGCAAAATCATGATTTACTGCGTAAAGCAGTAAAACTCGCAAAACAAAATGGCGCCAAAATTTCGCTCGACCTTGCCAGTTTTGATGTGGTTGAAGAAAACCTCGGTTTTTTGAACGAGATCATCAGGGATTATGTGGATATTGTTTTTGCTAACGAAGATGAGGCAAAATCGTTTACAGGCTTCGATCCTGAAATGGCCTTGCACGAAATTTCGAGAATCAGCGAAATTACTATTGTGAAAACAGGCGAAAATGGTTCCTTGGTTAAACATCAGGATAAAGTACATAAAATCAGCATTATCGAAGCAAACAGCATCGATTCGACCGGTGCAGGCGACTTGTACGCAGCAGGATTTTTATATGGCGTTTCGGCTGGGTTGGCACTTGAAAAATGCGGACAAATTGGTTCATTGTTAGCCGGGAAGGTCATCGAAGTGCTTGGTGCTAAAATGCATAAAAATGTCTGGCAAAAGATAATTCAAAGGGTAAAAGAAATCGAAAAAACATAATCAGGCAAGCAAAATCTTTCATGTCGCGATTTGAGGAAAAATATAATAAGCGCAGGTACAAAACAGCATACGGAACTACCGTGGTGAGTATTTCTCTTGTGCTTTTTATGCTGGGGCTGATGGCCTTAATGGCTTATCATGCCCGGAAATTATCTGATTTTGTTAAAGAAAATATCGGGTTTACAGTCATCATTAAGGAAAATGTTGATGAACGGCAGATTCTGGGATTCAAATCTGATCTCGACAATAAAAGCTTTGTTAAGTCAACAACTTACATCAGCAGGGAAGTGGCTGCAAAAAAAATGACCGAGGAACTTGGTGAAGATTTTGTGGGATTTATCGGCTACAACCCATTGCCTCCCACCATCATTATCCACATTTTAGCTGCCTACACCACCGATGAAAGCCTGCAGCTCATCGAAAAAGAAATCCGGAAAAGTGATCTTGTAAAAGATGTCGATTATCAAAAATCGATGGTAAGCCTGATAAACAACAATATTGCAAAAATCAGTTATGGAATTCTTGCTTTTGCTGCACTTCTGATGATTATCTCGGTCATTTTAATTTACAACACCATTCGCCTGGCGGTTTATTCGAAAAGGATGCTCATCAAAAGCATGCTCCTGGTTGGCGCTACACAGTCGTTTATCCGGAAACCATTTATTATCACCGGAATCTGGCAGGGCATTCTGGGAGGAATAACCGCTTGCATCCTTTTATCTGCAATCCTGATTTTTATCATGCAAAAACTACCCGAACTTGCTGTAATACAGGATTCATGGTTTGTGGGAGTGCTTTTTGCGAGCGTAATTATTTTTGGGGTTTTCCTCACCTGGTTTTCGAACTTTTTTGCAGTTAAAAAATACTTAAACATCAATTCTGATGAATTATATTAATACTTTTACAGCCTTAAGATAAATTTTAATTATCTGTATTACAATGAAACAAGAAATTTTTAAAAAGAAAACTGTCGCTGCGGAACCCGTCAGGACAAAGATTGACCAGAAACAATTTGCCTTCGACAAGGAAAACTACAAATTTTTGCTGATTGCCCTTGGATTTTTATTCGTAGGTTTTATCCTGATGATTGGTGGCAGTTCCAGCGACCCAAATGTTTTCAATTACGGGATGTTTAACTTTCAGCGTTTAACACTCTCTCCAATTTTATTGATGGCAGGTTATGTTACCGGGATTTATGCCATCATGAGAAAACCCCGCCAATAACGGATGACAACATTTCAGGCCATCATTATTGCCATTGTTGAAGGTATCACCGAGTTTCTGCCGGTTTCGTCAACAGGGCACATGATTATTACCCAGGAAATGCTTGGTATGGAGATTACGGAGTTTGTAAAAGCCTTTACCGTAAACATCCAGTTTGGCGCCATCCTCTCAGTAATTGTGCTTTACTGGAAGCGTTTTTTTCAAAGTTTCGATTTCTACTTAAAACTATTGGTTGCCTTTATTCCGGCAGCCATCATCGGGTTTTTGCTCAGCGATTTTATTGATAGTATGCTCGAAAGTGTTTTGGTTGTAGCTATTATGCTGGTTTTGGGTGGGGTGTTACTGATTTTTGTGGATAACTGGTTTAAAAATCCTTCAAAAGATCAGAAGATTTCCTACCCATCAGCATTCAAAATCGGGTTGTACCAATGTATTGCGATGATTCCGGGGGTTTCACGTTCGGCAGCCTCGATAATTGGCGGTATGACCCAGAAACTTGATCGTAAAACTGCTGCCGAGTTTTCGTTTTTCCTGGCTGTGCCAACCATGTTTGCTGCTTCGGCTTACAAACTTCTCCAAAACTATAAATCAATCAGCACCGACGATATCGACATTTTGATTATCGGAAATGCTGTGGCTTTCGTGGTTGCAATGATTGCTATCAAATCGTTTATCACATTTCTTACCCGTTACGGTTTTAAATATTTCGGATATTACCGCATCGTGGTGGGTCTGGCTATTTTAGTCATGCTTGCCATGGGAATAGAT
>CAYOWJ010000224.1:0-2961 GCA_964407625.1 uncultured Lentimicrobiaceae bacterium | reverse complement strand
CCGGAATTGATTCATGAAACGGCAAAGCAGTTTATTGGTGAGATCGATCAGATGCCTCCTGTTTTTTCGGCTTTAAAAGTTGATGGTAAGAAGGCCTATGTTTACGCCCGGAAAAATAAACCACTCGAAATGCGCTCCCGCATGATCACTATTCAGGAAATTGAAATTACCCGGATTGAAATGCCCGATGTCTTTTTCAGGGTAAAATGCAGCAAAGGAACCTACATCCGTTCTCTGGCTTACGATTTTGGAAAAGCGCTCGGCAGCGGCGGCTATCTTTGCACGCTTTGCCGGACCTCGATTGGCGGCTACAAACTCAAAGATGCGCTCACCATCGAAGAATTTAAAGAAGCATACCGGAATCCGGAATACAAAGACCTCAGGCCGCCAAAAGAGGAAACCCGGGAACCGGCCCGATGTTAGTGCCTTAATTTTGAAATTGAAGTTTTTTTTGGCAGAAATCACAAAAGTCAAATCACAAATCACAAATTAAATCAAGGAACTATTTGAGTTTTGTTATTTGTTATTTCTGGTTTATCCATGTTATGATATTTTCTTTCCTTCCAGAAACTCAAGTGTTTTTTGAAAGGTCTGGTCTTTTTGAAGATAGATCGGATAAAAACCCAAATCATCCAGAATATTACGACCGATCAAAGCTTTCAGCAGTATTTTAATCTCATCTTTGCGTGCATTGATGCCGGCGACATCCCGTGCAATATCTTTTTTTGCGGCCAGTTTAACCAGGTCTTCAAGCATGGTTTCGGAAACAGTAAAACCTTTATCGAAAGTTTTGTAATCTTTAAACTGACTGAACTCGGCGCGGTGAGTATCGGTGTATTCGAAGGCAAAATCGTAAATAATGCCCCGATTGATGAGCCGGTTGTAGTAAGCCATATTTTCACCATTTTCGATGGGGATAAAAATGTCGGGCATGATGCCGCCGCCGCCATAAACAACTTTTCCTCCCGGCGTTGTGTATTTGAGCGAATCGTTAAAATGAATGCTGTCGGCATGCAAAACTTCTCCGTTAACAAACCGGTCGTGAAATTCTTCATAATAAGCTTCGGTGCCTTCTTTGTAAGGTTTCTGGATGCACCGGCCTGTTGGTGTGTAGTAACGTGCCACGGTAAGCCTCAGTGCCGAACCATCGGTAAGGCCGCGCTGTTCCTGAACAAGTCCTTTTCCAAACGAACGCCGGCCAATGATTGTCCCACGATCGTTGTCCTGGATTGCCCCGGCCACAATTTCACTTGCCGAAGCCGAACCTTCATCAATCAAAACCACCAGTTGGCCTTCTTCGAAGTTGCCTCTTTTCGTTGCAAAAGCGAAATTTTTAGGCCTGTTTTGTCCTTTGGTGTAAACAATTAAAGATTCATCTTTTAGAAATTCGTCGGCAACATCGATTGCAGCCTGAAGATAGCCTCCGGCATTTCCACGCAGATCGAGGATAAGTTTGGATAAACCTTCGGCATGAAGCTCATCGAGTGCTTTCGAGAACTCTTTTTGGGTTGTGGCTGTAAAGGAATTTATTTTTATGTAACCCGTCGAACTGTTAACCATGTATGCCACGTCAACGCTGTAAGTTGGGATGACATCGCGTGTAATTGTAAAATCAATCAATTCTTTTTCGCCCCGTCTGAAAACACCCAGGTTGACTTTTGTCCCACGCTTTCCTTTCAGTCGTTTCATCACCTCGGGATTTTGTATGCCTTTGCCGGCGATGGTGTCTTTGTCAACAATCACGATGCGATCGCCGGCTTTGATGCCAACTTTTTCGGAAGGGCCGCCGGAAATCGGTAAAACCACCATCACGGTGTCGTTTTCGATGCGAAACTGCACGCCGATGCCTTCAAAGTTTCCTTCGAGTTGTTCGTTAACATGATTCAATTCGGAAGCTGCAATGTATTGTGAGTGCGGATCGAGCTTCTCAAGGATTCGGGAAACGGCTTCATCACTCAGGTTTTCGATGTTTACAGTATCAACATAATCGCGCTCGATAAATGAAAGAATTTCGCTGATTTTGTTGCCTTGTGAAAGGTTAATGGGAAGAAAACCCTGGTTTTCCGCAGATTTTGGTGCCAGGCGCACACCTAAAAGGATGCCTGCAATCAATACCAATGCAAAAAGTATCGGAAGGTAAATTGTAATTTTAAATCTGAACTTATCCATGAATGAGCTTTTATTGAGCTTGTTAATGTAAAATTTATTTGAGCGCACAAAAATATCTATCTTTAAACGCAATAAAAAATATAATATTTGTATTTCAGAAACATCACTCATGGCAAAACTGTTCATTGTTCCAACACCCATCGGCAATCTCGACGATATTACCCTTCGTGCAATCAAGGTTTTAAAAGCCGTTGATTTTATCCTTGCCGAGGATACCCGCACTTCGGGAAACCTGCTCAGACACCTCGACATCAGCAAGCCAATGGTGGCTTATCATCTCAATAACGAGCATAAAATCCTTACCCGGATTACCGAGCGCATTAAATCAGGCGAACAAGCTGCATTGGTTACTGATGCCGGAACTCCGGCCATTTCCGACCCTGGCTATTTGCTGGTTCGCGAATGTATCAGGCAGGAAGTTGAGGTAGAATGTCTGCCCGGGGCCACAGCTTTTGTTCCGGCACTTGTAAACTCAGGCCTTCCGGCCGACAGGTTTATTTTTGAAGGTTTTTTACCTCAGAAAAAAGGCCGGCAAACCCGACTGGAATTTTTAAAGGAGATGCCGTGTACCGTAATTTTTTACGAATCACCGCACAAATTGCTAAAAACACTGGAACAATTAGCCCTGCATTTTGGTGAAGACCGCCATGCCTCAATATCCCGTGAACTCACCAAAATTTATGAAGAAACCGTCCGTGGAACCATCCGCGAATTGATTACGCATTTTACAACAAGCACACTAAAAGGCGAGTTTGTTTTGGTGGTTGAGGGGAAGAAAGATTGAGGCTTTGG
>CAYOWJ010000223.1:0-6146 GCA_964407625.1 uncultured Lentimicrobiaceae bacterium | reverse complement strand
TATGATAAACTATAGTGATTACAAAAACCCGGAAGATTTAAAAAGACTGAGATTTATTGTTGAGGAAATCTTTGAAAAAAATCCAAAAGGTTGTATTTTTTTAGACATCGGGTGTGGAACAGGCAATGTTTCCCATCAGCTTGGTATGTCCGGGTATCAAATAACAGGTATCGATTCAGATCAGGAATCAATTGATTACGCTCAATCAAGGATCAATAATTCTAACATCACTTTCATCAAAGAAGACATTTACCAATATCCTGTTAAAGAGAATTATTTTGACGCTATCATTTGTTCTGAATTTATTGAACACTTGCCTGATCCAAATTCAGCAGTAAAGAAAATTTTTAAAATGCTTAAAGATGATGGAATTTTAATAGTTACTGTACCAAATGGAATTGGTCCCAGGGAAATTTTTGTAACCCGACCTGTCATCTGGGTGCGGGATCATGGAGGATATTTATGGAAAATTCTACTCAAATTTAAAGCATTGCTCGGCTATAAAGGCACCACGATTTTATCAAAATCCGAAAATCTTGATCATCTTCAGTTTTTCACGATTAAACAACTGAAACGAGTGTCGGAAAACAATGGATTTAAAATAGTAAAATTGAAAAACTCCAACTTTATTGCCGGTGTCTTTCCGCTGTCATTATTTTATCGGAGTTCCCGAAAATTGCAGACTTTTGATTGCTGGATAGCTGATAAATTACCTCATGCTTTATCTTCCGGGTATTACTCAGTTTGGGTTAAAAAATAAAAATATGAAACAATCTTTTGATTTTCCTGATATCGACAAATTGCTCTGGAGTGCAGTTAATGCCTCCATTAATGCTGGTGAAGCGATCATGGCAGTTTATAATACAACCTATTCGGTCGGGTTTAAAAATGATAATAGCCCGTTGACAATAGCCGATAAAAACGCCCATGACATTATTGATGAAAGCTTAAGATTTCACAAAATTCCTTTGTTAAGCGAAGAAGGTGAAAAAATTCCTTTTACCACCCGAAAAAGTTGGAGATTGTTATGGATTGTTGACCCTTTGGATGGAACAAAAGAATTTATTAAGCACAACGACGAATTTACAGTGAATGTGGCATTAATTTATGAGAATCAGCCAGTATTAGGTGTTGTTTATTGCCCACCAAACAAAACGCTGTACTTTGCAAACAGCAAAATCAACGGGGCTTTTAAAACTGTTTTAATTGATGGTCTCCCAACAAATCTCTCTGAACTTATTGCTATTTCCGAAAAATTGCCCTTAACGGGACCGCCTTCCACCTTTACTGTTGTTGCCAGCCGGACACACCTGAATGAAGAAACTGCAGGTTTTATCGCAGATCTCAAAAGAAATCATGACCAAATCCTGCAAATTTCCAAGGGAAGTTCACTAAAATTCTGTCTGGTTGCTGAAGGCCTGGCAGATATTTATCCCCGATTTGCTCCAACCTGTGAATGGGACACGGCAGCAGCACAGGCAATTGTCCATTTTGCAGGTGGCGAAGTTGTTGATGCAAACACAAATCTGCCTCTGACTTATAACAAAGAAAATTTATTAAATCCATCTTTTATTGTAAGGTCCAAAAAAGCAGGATGAATACCAATCATGAGAAATATCCGCTTGTTTCGATAATTTCGGTGAACTTCAACAATCCCGGGGTTACTTCTGATTTACTAAAATCTTTAAGACTGATCAGCTATCAAAACATCGAAATTATTATTGTGGATAATGGATCAACACAAGGGAAAGTTGATTTACTCAAGATATATTTTTCGGAAATAATATTACTGAAAAGTATTAAAAACCTGGGTTTTGCAGGAGGAAACAATCTGGGGATAACCCAATCCAAAGGAAAATATATTTTACTGTTAAACAATGATATTGAGGTAAAACCTGACTTCCTGGAACCTTTGGTTGCCAAACTTGAATCCGACGAAAGTATTGGAGCAGTTAGCCCGAAGATTAATTTTTTCTATTCGCCCGAAACTATTCAGTTTGCCGGACAGGCTCCGATGAATAATTACACCATGCGCAGTTATGGTTACGGATACAAGGCTGTTGATCAAGGTCAGTTTGATAAAGATTCAACCACCCATTTTTTACATGGTGCAGCAATGATGATTCCTAGATCGGTTATCCAAAAAGTAGGTTTAATGCCTGACTGTTATTTCCTGTTTTATGAAGAACTTGACTGGTGTTCAAGTATTAAACGTGCAGGCTTTCAATTATGGTATGTTCATAATTCAACGGTACTTCACAAAGAATCGATGTCGGTTGGTAAAATGAGCTTAACCAAAACATATTACATGAACAGATCCCGGCTTATTTATTTAAGAAGAAATGTAAGCGGGCTAAAATTCCTGGTTGCTCTTTTCTATATGATATTTGTTTCTGTTCCCAAGAATTCGTTCACTTTGCTACTTAGTGGTAAGTTTGGTCATTTTAAGGCCTACATGCAGGCAATTATCTGGCATGTAATTCACCTCTTTTCAAAAGAGATTCATACTAATCCAAGGCTAAATTATTCTTAGAAAATACGATTTTATGAACTTCGATTACATCTTCATAATAAATTTCTTACAATTACTTGTGCTTTTGATGCTCGGATTGTCAACTCTTTACATATTTATTTTTTCATTGGCCGGCCTCTTTTACAAACAAATTCCCTATCCGATAGTCTCAAAAAACCGGAAAATTGTGGTTTTGATTCCAGGTTACAAAGAAGATAATGTGATTATTGAGGTTGCAAAAGATGCGTTATTGCAAGATTACCCCCGTCAATATTATGATGTGGTGATTATTGCTGACTCCTTCCAGCCAGAAACCCTGAACATCCTCAAGAAGTTACCTGTCGTTATAATTGAAGTGTCATTCCAAAAAAGTACAAAAGCCAAAGCGCTCAATTATGCACTTGAGTTTCTGGGAAATAATTATGAAATAGCGGTTGTTTTGGATGCCGACAACTTAATGGCAAAAAATTTCCTGACCAAAGTCAATTCGGCTTTCGAAAGTAATTTTCTCGCTATTCAGGGACATCGTAAAGCAAAAAACATGAATACTTCGCTGGCCATTCTTGATGCTGCGAGCGAGGAAATAAACAATCACATTTTCCGAAAAGGTCACCGCGTACTCGGTTTTTCTTCTGCCATTATTGGCTCAGGCATGGCTTTTAATTACAGCTATTTTAAAAAACTGATGTCCGAAGTAAAGGCTATTGGCGGATTTGATAAAGAAATTGAACTAAAAATGATGAAGGCTGGTAATAAAATCGAATACCTCGATGATGCTTTTATTTACGATGAAAAGGTTCAAAAGGCAGAAGTTTTTCTTATCCAGCGCACACGATGGTTGTCGGCACAGTTTCATTATTTCAGACAGGATTTTTTTGATTCGTTAAAATGCTTGATTTTAAGCGGAAATATTGATTATTTCAATAAAGTAATACAGTTTATTCAACCACCCCGAATCATGTTGATCAGCCTGCTTCCTGTATTTGGTGGGATATTTTTTTTCCTCAACTACTTTTTAGGCCTCAACCAGTTGTACTCAATTTTATGGATTGCTATTAATGCTTTATGCTTGTTCGCATTATTGTTTTCGATACCCTCCGGATTTTACAATTTAAAAACTTTGGGCGCTCTAAAAAGTTTACCCAAAGGAATAATGCTGATGTTTGGTTCCCTGTCAAAAATTAAAGGTGCTAATAAAGAATTTCTTCACACAAAACATGATGGAAATAACGCTGATCCAGGTTAAAAACCAGATTTTTATACTTTTAAAGCTTTAAAATGATGAAAATAGGAATTGAAGGTCAAAGACTATTTCGACAAAAGAAACATGGGATGGACATGGTTGCGCTTGAATTGATCCGGAATCTCCAGGCAATTGATCATAAAAACGAATACGTGCTTTTTATTAAACCAGATGTTGATGAAAAGGTAATCAGTGAAACTTCCAACTTCAAAATTGTAAGGCTTAAAAGCGTTTTTTATCCTTTTTGGGAACAGATTGCCCTGCCAAAAGCCGCTAAGAAAGCTGGATGCGACCTGCTTCATTGTACCAGTAATACTGCCCCAATATTCTCCCCGATTCCACTGGTAGTAACACTGCACGATATAATTTACATGGAAACTGGTTTTATGAAAATCCTGCAAGGAAGCGGAACGCCTTACCAAAAGTTTGGAAATGTTTACCGAAAATTGGTTGTTCCGCGGATTCTTAAAAAATGCAGGAAAATAATAACCGTATCACATTTTGAGAAAAACCGCATCGCTCAGTTTTTTGGAATCCCAAACAGCACCCAACTAACCGCTGTTTACAACGGTGTAAGTGAGCATTTTAAACCAATAACCGACGAGCAGGAATTATCCAGGGTTCAAAAAAAATATGGATTACCTGAGCATTATTTCTTTTTCCTCGGAAATACCGATCCTAAAAAGAACACCAAAGGTACACTTAAAGCTTTTTCGGATTTCCTGAAAGAGACTGGTAGTAATTTTTATCTGGTCATGCTCGACTATGATAAAAATGAACTTGAAAAGTTGCTCCAGGAGATTGGAGATCCAGACTTAATTCACAGAATTGTTCTAACAGGTTATGTTGTAAACACTGATTTACCAGCAATTTACTGCCGAAGCAAGGTATTCTTGTATCCCTCTTTACGCGAAAGTTTCGGCATTCCAATTCTTGAAGCTATGGCCTGTGCAACTCCGGTAATTACCTCTAACACCTCATCGATGCCGGAAGTTGCCGGTAATGCAGCAATTCTGATCGACCCATTTAAACCAGAAGAAATTACTGCCGCAATGATCCGCCTTATCAACGATAAAACACTTTCAAACGAACTTAAAATTAAGGGACTTGCGCAGGCTGCAAAATTCTCCTGGAAAAATATGGCAGAACAAGTCCTGCAAATTTATCATGAAATTCTGATCAAATAGCTAATTATGAAAATGCTTAATTACTTTAGCACGCTAATTTAATATTGTAATAAATGAATAAGGTTTTTTTTCCAAATTTAAATGGGATCAGGTTCCTCGCTGCTTTTGCTGTTTTTCTGCATCATTTTGAGCAATATCGCTACATTTTTGGATTAGATCACTTTTTTCATATTCCATTTTTCGACGGTATTGGTAAACTTGCAGTTGTTTGTTTTTTCGTATTAAGTGGTTTTCTGATAACTTATCTACTGATGGAAGAAAAACAAGTAAAATCCACGATCAATCTTAAGAAGTTTTACATACGGCGTATTCTCAGAATATGGCCGGTTTATTTTTTACTTGTTATTGTTGGTTTTCTGGTACTTCCACGCTTCAGTGTTTTTCATGTGCCCGATTGGTCTGAACACCTCAGTGGAAATTTTTATATCAAGTTTTTATTTTACCTGCTGATACTTCCCAACCTGATTGCCAGTTTTACCTACCCTATTCCAAATGTTACGCAATCATGGTCGCTTGGCACCGAAGACCAGTTTTATCTTGCCTGGCCATTTATCATCAAAAAGAGTCATAAACTCCTGAGTTGGTTTGTTGGAATAATTGTAGTTTATCTCATCATTAAACTTTCGATCGCCTTACTGGAAAGTTCATTCCCTACTGAGAGAGGTAAGTTTTTCTGGAGTTCGATACAAAGATTCTGGAATTTCTTTGCCGTCGATTGCATGGCTCTCGGCGGGATTGGAGCATACCTTGCTCACAAAAAGCCTATTGAATGGTTCAGGTTCATTTTTTCGAAACCTTTCCAGATAGTTTTGTATAGTTTGACAATTTTTCTGCTACTCATCGATTTTAAGATCCCGGTTTTCAAATATGAAATGTACGCCATACTTTTCATTCTCATTATTTTAAATGCTGCCTGGAACCCAAAAACCTTAATCAATTTCGAGTTTGAACCTTTCAAGTACATGGGTAAAATAAGCTATGGCTTCTACATGTACCATCCTGCTATGATTGTCTTTATCATCAACATTTTCATGCCACTAGGCTGGACAAACTATTTTGTACTATTTGCCTCCAGCTTATCACTTGCTGTCTTGTTTTCTGCATTTTCATTCGAATTTTACGAAAAAGGATTCCTGATTTCGAAAAACAAGTTTACTGTTGTCGAATCCGGGATTCATGAAAATAAAAATAAGACCTTATTTTT
>CAYOWJ010000222.1:1224-6173 GCA_964407625.1 uncultured Lentimicrobiaceae bacterium | reverse complement strand
ATGCTGCCGTGACTTTACCTTTGGTTTGTTTTGGCAGTTGCGTGGCTTGCGTTGTTCCAACCGTGGATATTACTTTCCGGGTTGACATGGCCTATCAAACCGTTTCGCCGGATGGAGTTCATATTGCAGGAAGTTTCCAGGATTGGGATCCTGCTGGTTCCCCTATGACTTTGGTTAGCGGAAGTATTTATGCGGCAACCTTTAGTTTGGAGGTTGGCAATTCGTACGAATACAAATTTGTTAACGGAAATGCGTGGGGCAGCGAAGAATTGGTCCCTGTTGAGTGTTCCGTTGGCCTTAACCGTGTTTTAATAGTCCCGGATGTTAACACAACCCTCGATCCCATTTGTTTTGCGATGTGCACAGTTTGCCCGGCACCCGCTCAGGTAGATATTACTTTCCAGGTGGATATGTCCAATGAAGTTGTTTCTCCTGATGGCGTGCATCTTGTCGGAAGTTTCCAGGGTTGGAATTACACAACAAATCCAATGACACTTCTCGGCGACGGCATTTATCAGGCAACGGTAAACCTCACCGAGTTTGATCATCATACCTACAAATTTGTAAATGGCAACGTTCGCACAAAAGCTGAAACTGTTCCTTTAACCTGTGCCGAAAGCACCTTGTTTAACGGAAATGCCAGGTTTTTTGATGTTCCAGGCATCAATACAACTTTGGATCTGGTTTGCTTTGGAAAATGCGAAACGTGCATACCTCCACCAACAGCCGATGTTACTTTCCAGGTTGATATGACCGGGCAGATAGTTTCTCCGAATGGCGTTCATTTAGTAGGGTCAATGCAGGGATGGGATCCTGCAACAACAATTATGATTGACCAGGGAAATGGCATTTATGCTGTTACACTCAACCTGCTTGTAGGCGAAACCCATGAATACAAATTTGTAAACGGCAATACTTTTGCTGGTCTTGAAGCAGTTCCCGCCGAATGCGCCCAAAACCTAAACCGCTTTCTTACTGTACCTGCCGAAAACACTACACTCGATGTTGTATGTTTTGGAAGCTGTGGGACTTGTTCACCACCTGTATTGGTAACTTTTTCGGTTGACATGGCCGAACAAACCGTTTCGCCAAATGGCGTTCATGTTGCAGGAAATTTCCAGGGATGGAATCCTGCTACCTGCCTGATGACCCTGTCACACGATGCCGTTTATACTTTTACAACCACCCTGATTTCAGGATTTACTTACGAATATAAATTTATAAACGGGACAATCTGGGACGAATCAGAAACTGTTCCTGCAGGATGTGCATCAAATTCCAACCGGTACATCATTGCACCTGCCGATCCCGTAGTTCTTGACGCGGTTTGCTTTGGCAGTTGTACCATTTGTACGCCGCCAACCACCGATGTTACTTTCCAGGTCGACATGACCAACGAACCACCATCACCCGACGGGGTTTTCCTGGTGGGTACATTCCAGGGCTGGGCCATCGGTACCAATCCAATGACACTTTCCGAAAACAACATTTATTCCTGCACGGTTACGCTTCCAATAGGCTCTTATCAGGAATATAAATTTGTAAATGGCCTCATTTGGGATGGTGCTGAAGGAGTTCCAGCTGAATGTGGCCTGAACGGAAACAGGTATTTAACGGTTCCTGAAACACCAACAACACTACCTTCCGTTTGTTTTGCCGGATGTGGTAATTGTCCACAGCTTGCCTGGGTTAAATTCAGTGTTGACATGACCAATGAAATCGTTTCACCTGATGGAGTTCATATTGTGGGTGATTTTGAAAGCTGGGATCCGGGGGCAATTGCTTTGCAAGACGATGGAACTGGAATTTATTCGGTAGGAATTTTAATGGTTGCCGGTTCATATCAAACCTACAAATATTTAAATGGCAATACATTCGATGGTTCTGAAATTGTTCCTTACGAATGTGGCGTTGAAGACGGATTTGGAGGTTTCAAACGTCATCTCACGGTCCCCGAAACCAACACCGACCTTGATGTTGTATGCTTCAGCAGTTGCACAGTATGCTCACCACCATTGGTTGATGTCACTTTCCAGGTTGACATGACCAACGAACCACCATCACCCAATGGGGTTTACCTTGTAGGTACATTCCAGGGTTGGAATATCGGAGCAAATCCAATGACATTATCTGAAGGAAACATCTATTCCTGCACGGTTCCACTTGCAATTGGTTCATATCAGGAATATAAATTTGTAAATGGACTCGAATTGCCCGGTTATGAGGTGGTTCCTGCCGAATGTAGCCAGAATGGAAACAGATTTTTAACAGTTCCTGAAACCGCAACAACGTTGCCTTCCGTTTGTTTTGCCGGATGTGGAAATTGTCCGCAGCTTGCCTGGGTTAAATTCAGTGTTGATATGACCAATGAAACTGTTTCACCGGATGGTGTTCACATTGTCGGTGATTTTGAAAGTTGGGATCCTGCTGCAATTGCTTTGTCGGACGATGGCAACGGAATTTATTCGGTAACTGTTTTAATGGTTGCAGGTTCGTATCAAACCTACAAATATTTAAATGGCAATACTTTTGAAGGCTCTGAAATTGTTCCTGCCGAATGTGGTGTGGATGATGGCTTTGGCGGTTTTAAAAGGTTCCTGAATGTCCCTTTAACCGAAACCGAATTAGATGTTGTTTGTTTTAGCATGTGCTCAACCTGCACACTACAGCATTCGATCGCACTTAAAGCCGGATGGAACAGTTTATCGAGTTATGTAATGCCTTCCGAAACCGATATCGCAACCTTGCTAAGCGATATTTATCCGGAACTCATCATTATCCAAAGCTTGACAGAAGTTTACTACCCTGCCGAAAACCTGAATACCATCGGAACCTGGGACAGCCAGTCGGCTTACACGATTAAATTATCTCAGGATGTAACGCTCACCATTGCCGGTACTCCCGAAAACAATAAAACCCTTCAGCTTTCGGCTGGCTGGAATATGATTCCTGTGATCGGCAATGAACCTGTTGACTCTGAAACTTTATTTGCTCCTGTTACCACCGACTTAATTGTGGTTAAAGGGATTGCTTCGACAGAAGTTTTCTGGCCTGAATACAGCATTAATTCACTTGGAAATCTTTTACCCGGTAAAGCCTACTTTGTAAAAATGCTGAATCCGGGAACGATTACTTTTCCATAAAAGCTTGTTTTGGTTTTAAATGATTAATTGATGAATTGCCCGGGGAACAGTTTTATGTTCTCCGGGCTTCTTTTTGGCCAACCACAAACGGGGAATTTTAGCTACTTTTGCCCACATGTTAAATGTTTTTGCTGCTGTTAATTACAAACTCAGAAGCATTCAAAAAAATTCATCAAATAATCTGAACAACTATCTCATTCCGATATGATCATTCTCTTGCTGCTTTTTTTGGTTCTTATCTCGATATTTCTTGCTTTGGATCTGGGTGTTTTTCACAAATCAAACCAGGTCATCACTTTAAAGGAATCTCTGTTATGGACGATGGTCTGGGTAATTCTTGCCACGATTTTCGGAGGGGCAATTTACTATATTTACCAACAGAATTTTTTCGACATAAATATCCACAACATCAGTCCTGGTGACGCACTCGTGAGATATTACACCGGCTTTGTCATCGAGAAATCGCTGAGCCTCGATAACATTTTCGTGATAGCCATGATTTTTTCATACTTCAAAATTCCTTCAAAATACCAGCACCGGATTTTGTTCTGGGGTATTATTGGTGCCGTAGTTTTCAGAGGAATAATGATTTACCTGGGAACAGCCATCATCGAGCGTTTTAGCTGGTCGACCTATTTTTTTGGCGCAATTTTACTCTATTCGGCATTTAAAATGCTTACCGACAGCCACGAAAATGTTGACTATTCCAAAAACTTCGCGCTCCGTATGCTTGGCATGGTTTATCCCATTTCGTGGGAATTATCAGGCAGCAAATATTTTATCATCAAAAACGGAAAACACACGGCAACCATCCTTTTTGCCTCCCTTGTTGTGGTCGAATTTTCGGATGTTATCTTCGCCGTCGATTCGATTCCAGCTATTTTTGCCGTAACCACCGACCCTTTCATTGTGTTCACTTCAAATATTTTTGCCATTCTTGGTTTAAGAAATCTCTACTTTTTCCTTGCAAATATGATGGATAAATTCAGGTACATGAAGTTCAGCCTGGTGTTTATCCTGGCTTATGTGGGTGTAAAAATGATTTTGGTAAACCATTTTAAAATTCCATCGCTGATTTCGCTTGCCGTTATCATCGGGGTTTTAATTATCGGAGTTTTATCTTCGATGAGAAAAAGCAAAGAAGAAACAAAGGCATAAGCCGTTCCATTTCAGGGGTGATTTTCGATAAAATTTAAATACCATTGCCAGCCATTTTTTTGGCAAATTGCAGGAAAACAGACCCATCTCCACGCCATTTTTTAAAACAATTTCAGGCTAAGAAAAGCCAATCCGAAACATTTTTACGATCAGTTTTGTTAATTGAAAAATTGCCTGCCGGTAATTGTTTTCGACTTAGGATTGAAAATATTCACCAATGGGCGTTTTTTGTGTTAATTTTGATTTGATTTCAGGGTAAAAATCATTTTCATTTTGGGGTGAAGGCATCATGGTTAAAAAAAAATCAATTCGTCATTTTTCGTCATTACTGATTTTTATAATCCTTTTGCTGGCCGGGTTTTCCGGTGCAGCCAGTCCCGTTTTCACTTCAGTTTCGGCGAATTCGGCCACTGTTTCTAAATACCAGAAATTTGAACTTACCGTCAGTTTAACTGCTTCTTATTCCAATCCTTACGATTTTAACCAGATAAACCTGAAATGCAAATTCACTTCCCCAACCGGCCTTGTTTATAATGTTGACGGGTTTTATTACCAGGCTTTCAATATGCCACAACCCAACAACCTTGTTGCGGTGGGCAGTCCCGATTGGCGGGTTCGTTTTGCCCCCAACGAAACCGGAACCTGGAC
>CAYOWJ010000222.1:0-1124 GCA_964407625.1 uncultured Lentimicrobiaceae bacterium | reverse complement strand
ATTTATTGCCAGCTCAACATCATGATTCACGACGAAATGAAGCCGGCAAATACCCCGGGATGGAATCAAAATCCCTACAACCTCGCCAATGGAGGCCCTTGTGACAGCCCTCAGAATTTCCTTGTCAATACCACGGCCAAAAGTCTTTTTAAACGCAAAATAAGATACATCATGGCCCGGTGGGGATATTCGCCTTACACCGCATCCTGGGAAATTCTTTCGGAGGCTGATAATACAGGCGTTTACAACGATTTCCGCACACAAACAGTTAGCTGGCTCAACGAAATGAGCGCCTTCACCAAAACCAACGATATCCGCAACAGGCCAGTTTCGAGTGGTTTTGCCATTCCCGAGCACGATGCCGACTATTGGAATTCGGCAACCACCACTTTTACGCAAATGCACATCTACACCTTAATTCCTGACCTCGAAATTAAAATCTACAATTACTCTAAAGATTATCTTGCCAAATACAACAAACCTGCAATTGTGGGCGAATTTTCGCTGGCATATACTCCCGAAGAGGTATTTCAGAATGACCCGACAGGAATAACGTTTCATAATACGTTGTGGGCGTCGGCATTGTCGGGAACGGCAAGCACAGCCATGTCGTGGTGGTGGAATTCGTACCTTTACCCAAATGGATTATTTGCTCATTTTGCGCCATTATCCACATTTTTGGAGCAGGTGAATTTTCCGGCTCAGAATGTGGTTTACGAAACACCGCTTTGCACCGCCAATGTTAATACGGCACTCGATATCTTTCCCGACTTTGGCACAGCCTTGCAAAAAGCACCCGAAAATAATTTTACCATTTCACCAAATGGTTCGATTGTTCCAAACGAAACCAATCTGGGGAAATTCCTTTACGGATATTTTTTTAACGCTTACCGCAATCCGCCAACCTTTACTGTGAATTTTACAAAACCCGGAGAGTTTACCGTTTACACAGGTGCAAACGTCAGCCTCTCTAAAATTAAAATCTGGCTCGATGGTGTGAATAAGGTCAACCTCACTGCAAGTGCAAATGCCTATTATACCATCAGCGTTCCGGCTGGGCAGCACACCATTTTTGTCGAAAACACCGGAAACGGAATCATGGAAATCTCGAAATACCGCCTTTT
>CAYOWJ010000221.1:0-6196 GCA_964407625.1 uncultured Lentimicrobiaceae bacterium | reverse complement strand
CGAATCGAACCCGGCATCGTTTTTTATAGCCGGTTTTTATTTACTTTTGACCCTCAAAAAATACTAAATGTTGCTTCAAAAGAATATTTGTAAATTATTATTTTTAATCTTATTTTGGATGATATTCCCAGGGAATCTGCTCTTCTCACAAAGATATGATTCAACTTTTTATCCTGCTGATTCTAATGCAATCCTGCATTTCTCCAACAAACTTGATATTTACAGCCCGTTATTATTAAGCCCGCTCGACACCACGCTTTTTGATTTTGAAGCCTATGACCCTTTGTTAAAAAAAATGCCTTTTGTAGCCTCTCTCGGAAATGTTGGATTGGCTTATAAAAATCCCGAATTTAACTTTTTAAATACCACAGGATTTGATTATGGCTGTCATACTTTTGATCCTTATTTCAGCTACCCGGATGATGTTCTTTATTATGTAAATCCAAAGCCTTACACCGAGGTTGGCTATGTTACCGGCGCTAAAAAGGAGCAGATATTAAGTGTTAAACATGATCAAAGGGTTTTGAAAAGGTTAACATTCGGGCTTGATTTTGACCTGATTAGTTCATTGGGGACCTATCAGCAACAAAAATCGAATAATTACAATTTAGCCTTAAAAACACATTACTTCACCGAAGATTTGCGGTATGGCATCCTCTTAAACTATACCAACGGCAGGATAAATGTTGAAGAAAATGGGGGTATTTTGTATGATAGCATTTATGAGCAGGATATCGAACCTTCCCGCTCAATTATCCCGATAAAGCTTACTAATGCCGGGAATAGGCTCCGTAGTTCCGGCGTTTATCTCCAGCAATATTTTCAGTTATCCAAAAAATCAAAATCTGTTCGGGTTGATTCGACGGAGAGTGAACGGCGTAAAATTAAATTTAAGTTCGGCAGGATATCACATTCTTTCAATTATAAAAGGAATTCTCTGGCGTATTCTGATATGGCGGTTGACACCTTGAATTACCCGGTTATTTACCAGGATTCCCTCACTACTTACGATTCGGTGTTTTTTCAACAAGTCGAAAATACCTTTTCATGGTCGAATGCCGATTATCTAAACAGGATTAATCCACAGCCTTTTCTGATTTTATTGGGAATTAAACACCAATTGGCCGAAGTGCAGGATACGTTAACCAAAACTACATTTTCGCACCTGGCACCCTATGGCTCAATCGAGATTTCGCCGGCACCTTTCCTCGATTTGAAAGGCTCGGGGTCATACGTTTTAAACGGGGATGAATATCAGGGTGATTTTGATCTTTCGGCTATGGCTACCTTGCAAATCATGCGAAACAAGCCATACAAAACTACGCTCAATTTTGAAATGAATTTCGATAATCATGCGGCTTCATATTTTTATCAGCATTATTATTCCAACCATTTCAGATGGGACAATGGGTTTAATAAAGTTAAAACCAATGGTATTGCTGCATTTATTGCGATGAACCGATTAAAGGCAGGTTTTGATATTTTTAAGATAAAGGATTATCTCTACTTCGGAGCGGATACTTTGCCCAAACAATACAACCAATCCATCGAAGTTTTGAAGATTTACCTGAACAAACAATTTAAACTTGGGAAATTTGATGTTGATGGACGATTCATTTATCAAAAAGCTTCCAGACAGGATGTTATCCGCCTGCCTGAATTAATGGCTTATTTTACTTTTACCTTCAATTGGAAATTGTTCAATGGCGCTTTGCACACACGCACAGGATTTGATGTGTATTATTTTTCGAAGTACTATGCCGATTCCTACATGCCGGCAATCCGAAGTTTTTATCTCCAAAATGAAAAAGAAATAGGCGATTTTATGCATATCGACGCCTTCCTGAATTTTAATGTTAAAAGAACCCGGTTTTTTATGAAATTTCAAAACGTTCTTTCAGGATTTGGCCAACGTAATTTCTACACCGTTCCGCATTATCCGCTTCAGGATATGGCCTTTAAGTTCGGACTTTCCTGGCGCTTTCACGATTAACAACATCCTGAAAATATGCAACAACATCCAAAATATTACTTGTTTTCGTTGTTGTTTTTTATTTCGGGATTTGCGGGTATCATTTATGAGTCGGTCTGGACGCAATATCTCAAACTTGTTACCGGTCATGCTGCCTTTGCGCAAAGTTTTATTCTTGTTATTTTCTTGTCAGGGATGTCGGCCGGGGCATGGTTTGCCGGAAAATGGTCGTCAAAAGTCAAAAACCTGTTTTTGTTTTATGCGCTTGCCGAATTGTTAATCGGCCTGGCAGCTTTATTTTTCCATGACATTTTTATCGGTTTCCGCAATCTGATCTTTGGAACGTTTTATCCAAGCTTGCCCGTATTTGCGGCTGATTTGTTAAAATGGGCAATCGCCATCCTTATTACATTTCCTCAGTCGGTACTTCTTGGTGCAACATTTCCGTTGATGACCGGCGGGATTTCACGCCGGTTTGCTCAAACAAAAGGCCGGGCAGTAGCACAAATGTATTTTTTGAATTCTCTGGGAGCTGCCATTGGGATTCTGGTGAGTGGATTTTACCTGATAAATCTTTTGGGTTTGCCCGGCACAATGGTCATGGCTGGCTTAATCAATATTTTTATTGCAGTTGTGATGATGGTATTTTCTTGGAAGTCTGTTGAAAATGTCACCAAGACAAAAGAAGAAGTCATCACAGGTATTTCTAAAGATAAAACCAGGTTTTTGATGATTTTTCTTGTTGCATCTTTCATCACAGGTGCTGCATCTTTTATGTATGAAATCGGCTGGATACGGATGCTGAGCATGGTTTTGGGAAGTACCGTTCAATCCTTTGAATTGATGCTCAGCGCTTTTATTTTGGGATTGGCGATCGGTGCTTTCTGGATAAAATTCCGGATCGACAACAGCAAAAAATTACATGCTACTTTTTCGTTGATTCAGATTTTGATGGGATTATTTGCCATCTCGTCACTGGTTTTGTACAATTATACCTTTAATTTGATGGAATGGCTGTTGAGCGCCTTGCAGCATGACAGCGGCGGGTATTACTTGTTTACAGTTTCTGGTCAGGTTCTCTCGTACCTGATTATGCTCCCGGCAACAATTTGCGCAGGAATGGCTTTACCGCTTCTGGTAAAAATGATGCACAATGCCGGATTTGGCGAGCAATCGGTCGGAAAAATATTTGCTGCCGATACTGCCGGAGGAATTCTGGGAGTTTTGCTGGCTTTTCATTTTCTGATGCCTTTTTTGGGTTTGAAATTTTTGATTGTTTTTGCCGGTATTCTTGATATTGGGGTTGGGGCCTGGTTTTTTTACCGTTTTAATTTTCCGGTTTGGAAGAAATTCAGATTGGCTTTTTATAGTTTAACGGCTGGAATTTTAGCCTTTGGTGTGTTTTTCCAACTAAACCCTGTAAAAATGGCTTCCGGGGTTTACAGGTACGGCATGATCAATCGTGATAATAAAATCCTCTTTCATAAAGATGGAAAAACAGCTACCATCGCGGTTTACGAGACAAAAAACGGTAACGTTGTGCTCTCGGCAAATGGGAAGCCTGATGCGAGCATTAATTTGTACCGTAAGGTTTCGGGTGATTTGACTACCCAGGTTTTGCTGGCAGCCCTGCCTTTTTCGCTTTTTCCAAACCCTGAAAATACTGCCATTATTGGCCTTGGTTCCGGCAAAACTGCCCATGTTGCCCTGATGAATTATCACATCCGACAGCTCGATGTGATCGAAATTGAACCTGCCGTGGTTGATGCTTCGGTTTTTTTTAAGGAGCAGGTCCAGAATATCTTCAACGATCCGCGATATAAACTTCACATTGCAGATGCCAGGACTTTTTTTGCCACTGCAAAAAAAAAATACGATCTCATTATTTCGGAACCATCAAATCCCTGGATTAGCGGCGTTGCCGGAATGTTTTCGTATGAATTTTATGAGTCCGTTTCAGCAAGCCTTACCGAAGAAGGCATGTTTGTGCAATGGATTCATACCTACGAGATGAATATGCAACTTTTGGCTTCGGTGGTTAAAGCCATTTCACCGGTTTTTGAAGATTACCAGGTTTATTATCTCGATGATGGAGATTTGGCGATTGTTGCCAGGAAAAATGGCCGGATTGGCGGAATACAGGCCGAAATATTCGAAAATACCGAAATAAAATTTGAGCTTAAAAGGCTTGGTATTGAAGGTGAAAACGATCTCATGATTCGTTATGTCGGAAACAAACAATTGCTCGACCAGCTTTTCGGCGGATATGCGGTGCGGAAAAACAGCGATTTTTATCCGTTTCTGGAATACAATGCCGGGAAGGCCCGGTTTCTCAGCGAATCAGTTGACGAATTAATGGAGTTGATCACCTTCCCGGCGCCTGTTCTGAGGACATTAAACGGCTTAACTTTAGATGATGATTTTGTAACCGGCCCAAATTACATATACGAAATTGCTGAAGAAATAAAATCTGCCAGGACCATTTTTAAATATTTCGAATCTCTTACCTCAGGCGAAAAGTCTGGAATGTCCGGTTTGAGTGATTATGATGCTTTAATTCTTAATACCATTTTAACCATCGATCATGAAATGGATCCGGTAGTTATCGAAAAAGTCTGGAATCCGGTTTTGGAGCTGTTTGCATCGAAAATCATTCCTTATTTGTCGCCTGGGGAGCTTGCCTTAATCTGGGATTATCTGAAAAATAGCCAGGGTTATTCTCATCTTTCTCCAAAAATGAAAATCCGCTTTGCTCATTTTCAGGCAGTAAGTTCATTGGACTTTGAGCGAATTATAAAAATTACCGACCAATTTTTTAGTGATGGGGCAATTTTACCGCTGCCTGAAAATTATTATTTGCTGGCAACGGCAATCTGGGCAAATATTATGCTTGAAAAACCTGAGGAGGCAGCAAGATTGCTGAAGCGCATCGAGAATCAGGATGAAAGTACGTTTATGTTGAGATTTTTACGTAGTATTACCAACGAGCGGCTGATCCGGCAGCAGAAATAATTACCTCGAAATTGTGATTTTTTTTGTGAATGAGCGGTTTCCACAATTCAACCGGCACACATACATCCCGGCAGGTAAGGCTCTTCCAGAATGATCAGATAAATCCCAGCAGATTTGATGCATGCCTTCATTTAAAATTTGAGATGGAAATAATTTTACCGGTTTTCCTTCTAAATCTAAAATCTGAATATTTACCGTACATCGTTGCAAAAGGTAAAAACTGATATTTGTCGAAACGCAGGCCGGGTTAGGGGAGGGGCTGTACAAAACTGCATCAGCAAAAATTACTTCACCATCATTAATTCCGGTGATCACCTGCGATTCGTAAGCTCCGATATCGATTCGGTTATTAAAAAAGCGGGTGTTGCCTGCCAAATCTTTTTCTGGAATGTTCAATCCCGTGGTGTCGGCTGTGCCGGCGTTGATGCACGATGATTCCGGCTGGAGGGCATAGAGGTAAGGTTCGGTCATCATAAACAAAGGATCAGCATCGAGATTATTTTCGTAGGCCCCTGTAAACGCTGCTCCACCTCCCGAACCTCCAAATTGTTGCGGGCCACCCTGAACATCACAATTGTAGAAATTGGCTTGAGAGGTTGTCCCAAACAAATAAACCTGGTCACCAACGCCTGCATTATTACCGTATAAAATAGTGTTGTAAACATTGGGGCAGATAGAATCGTAGCAGTAAAATCCGCCTCCGTACGAATAGGAATGGTTGTAGGCAATCGTATTGTTTATCCAGGTTGGGCTTGCAACATTATTTGAAACGCCGCCGCCAAAAAATGCACACGAATTGCCCACAATCAAATTGTTATTTAACGAATGATAACATTGCGGAATATGCAAAATCCCGATGGCACCGCCAAGCGCGCTGTAATTTCCTGTAAAAATATTGTGATGCACGGGGCAATCTTTGAAACGTATCGCCAAAGCCCCGCCAATACCTGTTGACGAATTATTCAAAAACTTATTATTAGCGATAACAGGTTCGCCTTTATCTGTGCAAACTGCGCCACCATAGCCGTATGGAGCAATCGAACGTCCGGCGTAATTGCCAATAAAATCACAATCTTTAACCAAAATATTTGCTTCTTCGAGGGATATTGCACCTCCATTGTAATAGGCAAAATTATTTTCAAAAAGGCAATGGCTGATCGCTATTTTGGCTGATTTCCTGATACAGATTGCTCCTCCGTAATTTTTCAATGA
>CAYOWJ010000220.1:0-6209 GCA_964407625.1 uncultured Lentimicrobiaceae bacterium | reverse complement strand
CTCTTTTATGACAAATTTTTAAAAATCTCTTTTATGACAAAGTATTACTAAAAAACGGAACGAAAAATACAAAACCAGATTTAACACCCCACCGGTAAGCTAGTTTGCTTTGTAGGTTTTAAAGGTAATATTGCAGGACGATGGTTTTGATTTTGAAATTATCTGCCGGATAAGCGTGCGCTTTTGTGAATGGGTAAATCGACAAATAATTACAAAACTTGTTCTGGCCAGCTACATTTTAATATCTTTGGAATGGTTAATTTCTGATGATTTCATCTGAAATCCAAAACAAAAACAAGCATCATTAATTTATAGAAAGACAATCAGAAAGGTGAAAGAAAAAGACGAAGACAGGTTTTTTGGTGTTTTTAACACCGTAACAGGAGGCGAATTTTTAGATTCGAAATGCATTGGTAAGCCCGTAGATGGTACTTTTATTTACATTCCGGCTGATTATAAAAGCCTTGAACTGAGCAGCGGAATAAAAGCCATGTTTGCACAGATAACCGAGGTTTTGGGTAGCGACGGGAATTTTGGAACCGGAAATCTTAACCACCATATTGATGCGTTGCTCATCGATCACCCTTTGATGGGGAGCCGGGTTGTTGAGTTTGACGAAGAAGTGAATTTTACACCGCCCCGCAAATTTACCCTTCAGATTTTGAGAGATTATTCCGATTACTCCTTCATCAGCCCGTATTTACTAATTTGTAACGATTTAAGGTACCTCAACGGTTACGTCATTCCCAAATACCAGATCAAAGCCGGAATCCATACTTATCCTTCCACCATTAAGGCTTTAATCGAATGGCTCGACGAACATGTTACTTCGTCGGTGGCACACGTTGAAGCCAAACCCGGGTTTAACTATCTGGGTGGCCGCATGTCGCAGCGGGCATATTACGACACCATTCTTGATGTGGCGCACCTGGCCAGGCAGAACGACCATCTTAGCCCACCACTGCGTTTTGCAAAACGAACCTTCGAGGAATTATTCCACAAGTCGTTCGGAAATATGACCAATGACGAAATTGCCGAAGGAATCCGCAGGCTCTTAAATTCGTATTACGATTTTACGCTGCCGCCTGTTTAGTTTCTTTTTTTGCCGGAAGATGCAATACGCCGGCCATCTCGCCAATAATATTTACAAGTTCTGTTCCGGTTGGGACCACAATTTTAGTATTTGATTTCAGTGAGTACATCACCATTTCGGGTTTCTTTGTTTCTCCTTTTGTTATTTTGGGAATAAAGGTTTGGACGAGAAAACGTAATAATTTCAAATTTCATTAAAGGTTAATATGAGTATCGGATTTTATACCTAAGAATAGCCACGTAGTGGCTAAAACCGTGGGCTTCGGCGTGAGCTCAGTCGAACGGCAAAGCCCACGGACTAAGGAAAGACGGGCGTTTACAACCCTGAAAGGGTTCAACCCTTTCAGGGTTCTGGGATATACTTCGTTTCTTGTCCCCCGGTTTCACCGGAGGTTATTGAAATTTAGGCCTTTCAGGCCAAAAAAATTCTTTTTTGATTTTTTTTCAGTTTCATATCACTCAGATTTATGTGTACGACAAATAATTTTTTTTAGGTACAACACCAGATACTCATTAAGTTTAACCTTTGCTTAGTACTGGTAAAAGTGGAGATGTTTTTATCACCGGAAATAACTAAAATGGTGTTTGTAACTGGATTTTTACAAATATTTAAACATCTTCCTCAACCTTAAAAAATCCGATCAAATCCCGGAACTGTTCGGCCTGATAGGCTAATTCGTCCGAACTTGAGGCCAACTCTTCAGAAGAGGCTGCATTTTGCTGGATTACCGAGTTAAGGTCGTTTAAGGCCAGATTAACCTGTTCAACATTCCCAATTTGTATATTGCCCGCCGACACGATTTCCTGAAACAACAGTGCGGTTTTTTCGATATCCGGCATCAGATCGTTGATCAACCGGTCAGATTCTTCGGTGACTTCCATGCTTTTTTTCGAGATCAGGGCAATCTCATCGGCGGCAATTTTGCTTCTTTCGGCAAGTTTTCCTACCTCGGCAGCAACAACAGCAAAACCTTTACCGTGTTCGCCGGCCCTTGCTGCTTCTATTGCCGCGTTAAGCGCCAGCAGTTTGGTTTGAAATGCCAGATCGTTGATAATGGTGATTTTGCCGGTAATATCCTGTATTGAGGCAACGCTTTTTTTACCCGAGATAACCATCAAATCCATACTTTCTTTGGCGTTTCGCGATATTTTTTCGGTTTGTATGGCATTGTCGGTACTCTGCCTGATATTGGAGACCATTTGTTCCATTGATGAAGATACTTCCTCGGCGGTTGCTGCCTGAGTATTTGCACCTTCGGCTAATTGCCGGGCACCGTTGTTTATCTGCTGGCTTGCCGAAGCTATTTCCAACGCGCCCTCGTTGATGTTGATGACGATTTCACGGAGCTTCCCGGCCATTTGAGACAATGATCTTGCAAAAACGCCGATTTCATCATTTTGGTTCAAATCAATTTTGGCAGTTAAATCGCCTTCGGAGATGTTTTTTGCAAAACCGAGTAGTTTTTTCAAAGCATTTGAAATCGATTTGCTGATGATTGTATTAATTAAAATGATGATCCCAACACTGATAATAATTGCAATAATCAGCGCATATTGCAGGTGGCCGATCATTTGGAGCATCTCCTTTTCGCTTATCGAAGCAACCACATACGATTCGGTTTCGGGCAGGTATTTAAAATATTCGATTTTATGCTGATCATCCAATAGATAAAACGCCTTGCCTTCGTTAGATTTTGATTGGATGATTTTTTGAAAGAAATCATCGTCTTTATGAATTTCACCTTCTCTTTTTGGATGAATGATTACCAGGCCATCTTTATCAATAATAAAAGGATAACCTGATTGCATGAAAATCTTACGGTTAAAAATATCCCTGAGCTCCTTCATGTCTTTTTCGGGCAAACCCGTAAACAAAATCCCCACAATTTTATGGTCAATTTTTAAAGGGCGGTATTTTGTGAGATAAAAATCGTTTACCACAAAAGCACGCCCGGTAAATTCCTGGTTATTCTCGATGGCTTTGATAACCGGTGACTCATCCGGAATAAATGTTCCAATAGCCCTGCTGCCATCGCTTTTTAAAACTGTTGTCGAAATACGCAGATAACCGCCCTCAATTTTCTGGAAAATCGTAGCCTTTGCATGGGTCAGATCAGTGATTTTATCGACAAGGCCTAAGTTTTTATAGATAGGTTCGCTTCCAAGATACATGGCGGGAACTTCAACTTTTTTGACCTCCTTCGTGATCTGATTTGTGGCTTCGACGGTAATTTTTTCGGTTTCGTTTATCGAAAGAATTCCGGCATTGTCAAAAATTTCAGAAGCCAGGTTAAGGGCTGTGTTTACCTGCGCCTGCCGTTCTTTAACCTGCAACCGGACAAGATTTGACAGGTCGGTAACCTGTTCGGTCATGTTTTTATCGGTATCGGTAATTATTTTGGTGCGCTGGATAAAATAGATGTGAAAACCTAAAAAAGAAATGATTACAATTACTGCGGTATTTAAAAAAAGATTCAGCCTTACCCCAATTTTTAAGTCGTTTATTCTTTTCATCTGTTTATAATTTGTTTTTTAGTTGTCAGATGGAATCGCATGATTAAAATAATCATTCCAGTGGGTGATTAATGATTATTTTAATCATGCTTATTTCATTTTATCTGTTTATTATTTCGATTACCCCTGTTGCAAAAATAGCCATACCATATCAAAACCATATTTTTGCATCACAATTACCTCACAACCCTTGCTTCAAAGATATAGAAGAATTACAAAACATCGAAGAATTTTGGTTTCAATCGGGGATTTCAGCAGGATTTTCGACCGGATGCAGTGGTGTAAATCACCTTAAAACCATCTTTATAAATTAGTTATGCTGAAAACCAAGATCCAGGAAGGTTTGATTTTTTGGTTCAATTAAAACCCAAAAGGAGCATTATTTTCTATTTTTTCTGAATCAACCCTGCCAGGCTGTTTAGATTTATGGCGTTTACGGTTAACGCGGGATAATCAGCATGGCCATTGTTTTGAACAGATTCCTGCATTTCGGCATCGTCAGTAAATTTGTAATGCAGTGTTAAAAACTGAATGGCCGTTTCGGGCAAAGTGCGATCCCAGTAATCTTTGTTAAACCGCATGATTTGCAGGCCATCTTTTTCGGCAGTGACATCAAAAACAGGATCTCCGCCATTATAGGCCGGGGCATTCAATTCTTCGGGTGTCATTTTATCATAGGCTTCTTTAAGATACGGGTAAACAAACTGTTTGTCTGCCTCCCGGATATTGTAGTAAGTCATTTTGAGTTCCATCACCTCTTTTACGGTAACAGGAATCCAGAATTGTGGTCGATCAGGATTAAAAACAATCAAATTCCCATCACCATACAAGCGGACGCCGGGGGCGAATTCTTCTTCCAACGGAAAAACCACAAATAAATCACACAACCCGGCCACGGCTTTATCGAAAGGAATTTCCAGCGATGGGTCATCATCCTGCACTTTATAGCCTTCATAATTACAATAATTGCTGCCATGACCGGATGCAGTGTTATTTAAAAACACGCTGAAATGAGGTGGTTCAACGATCCATTTGATCTCTTTGCCGTTCTCCAGAATAAGCAACTCGAAATCGAAACGTACTTCGGAGCGAACCCCATAATTGCAGTCGCGCAGTTTGTATCTGTCGTCGTACATTCCAAAGTACCAGATGTGTAAATCAAAGCCTTTCGGGGCGGACAAAACGCTATTATCTTTGGTAAAGCCGTTGGTTACCTTTGCCAGGTTATTTTCGTAAACGGATTTTTGGTTTCCGTCGAACTGCCATAAATTGCTTTCAGTTTTTGTACTGCCGGGTTTGTCGGGCTGGTATTTTTTACTATCCTGTGCATGTATGTTTTTAATGGAAATTATTGCAAAAAAAATAATGAAAGCCGGAATAACAATGGATTGCTTCATGCCTAAAGTTTTATAAATTCCACTCTCCGGTTTTTTGCTTTGTTAACAGCGGTGTCGTTTGGGGCAAGGGGCTGGCTTTCGCCAAGACCATCGGTTTCGAGGGTTGCCGCATCAATGCCGAATGTTTTGGCAAGTTCGGTTTTTACGCTTGCAGCCCTGCGCTTCGACAAATCCAGGTTTGAGGCATCATCGCCATCGCTGTCGGTATGACCGATAATTTTTACTTTTATTGTCGGATTATCTTTTAAAACCTGGGCTATTTCCTTCAAAGTGGCATAAGAAACCGGTTTTACTTTATCAGAGTTAACATCGAACTGAATTCCATAAGAAATGAGTTTCCCCTCGGTGAGCAGCTTGTTGCGCATGTCGGGTAATCCGGCCGCAATGCGGAAATTGGAAATAAGCGGATTCACCTCGTCGGTAGTCTGTAACCGGAAAATATTATAACTGTAGCCGTCAATTAAGCCTCTGGGAAGATCAAAAACCTTCTTTTCGTCAGCATACATTCTTATTCGTTGCTTTTGTATCCAGAAAGCGATATGGTATTTTTGGCCGGCGTTTAGCTGGCAGGGACCACTGCCATAATCTTTATAGCCTTCAGTTTTTTCGGACCAGTTTGACCAGTTTATACTTTCAAATTCTGGAGTAAACCCTATGCCTGCCTTCCCGGGAATGGCGCCACCTTCATTCGGGTCGCTCAGCGTTCCCGATACAAGAATAAAATGCATTCCATACAAATATTCAGTCCCTGTGAGGTTCATGGGGACAAGGTCAAATTCAACCGTGAAGTTTTCGGTGAAATTCTCTTTGGCTTCGGGGATAAAATAACCACTTTGCCCCAGTTGAAACCAGCGGCCTGGGAATTTGGCAATGGTAATAATTTCGCCGCTGCTGTTGGTGTTCCACTGAACCGGAAAATCGCCGATATTTTCGGCACTGAAATCGTCGTAGAAAATCACTTTTTCGCCTGGGACAAAATCAAACTTCGACATAATTTGTGCCGAAGGATTGGCTTCCTGGGCAGCAGCCACAAAGGAAAAAAAGATAAAAGCCATTAAAGCCATGGCGAAACGGAATGTTTTTTTCATGTGATTGTGTTTAAAATTTAATGATAGCAATTTTTTTGAGTTTTCGATAAATCAAGCTTGATCAGCCCGAAACAATTATTTCGGTGGCTCAAAGATATGCCAAGAAAGTAGAAATGCT
>CAYOWJ010000219.1:0-6247 GCA_964407625.1 uncultured Lentimicrobiaceae bacterium | reverse complement strand
CGACCTGGTTATTTCTGATGATTTCAATTGGGAAACAACCAAAGATATTGATGTTACCATCAGTATTTCGGGTGCAAAAGATTACCAGGCAAAATCGAAGGTTTCTGTTTTTAATGCCGACCCGGCTTCAGGCGGAAAACTCATGGTTTCGGGCAATGCTGCTCCGGGAAGTTCTTTTACCTCAAGTATGCGGATTCCTTCTTACCTTACCCAGCTTTACCTTAAAATGGAATCGCCATTTACCGGAAATCAAACGGTAACAGTTCCTGTTTCAGGAAATGCTGTAAACTACACCTTCGATACCCAAAAATCGGGCGATGACTTTAAATCAGTTATCGTTGATCCGGTTTGCGGTGCAGCCGGAGACATTATTGTTACCCAAACCAGTGGTACATTGACCATTACCAATGGAGCAACATATTCACTTGCCGGAATTTTTAATGGTTCTATAAATTTCTCAAATACAGGTGGTACGCTTAAAGTTTGTGGAACTGTTACTGCTACTAACAATGTTCAAATGAATAAATCCACACATCACCTTATTGTTACTCAAGAGGGTTCTTTTCATTGTGACGATTTATCCTTAACACATTCTGATGCTACTGTTTCGGTTTATTCAAACTCATTGTTGGATTTAAATGGGAATTTTTCACCAAAAGGTTTTGTTAAGAATTTTGGAACTATCGATGTTGAGGAATCCTGGGAAAATAGTAGTAGTGGATATTTCGAAAATTATGGGACAATTTTGGTTGGCAAAGACATGAAATTAAATACCAGTACGCAAAATATTAATGCCTGTAAAATTATTGTTCAGGATAAATTCCATCAAAATAGTCCCGGCTGTACATTTATTATGGAATATGGAAGTTACCTGGAAACGGGAGATGACGCTGAATTTACTAAAGACCATACGATAATGTACGAAAGTTCTATGATAAAATGCCCAAAGTTTTTTATTAATAGTTCTGCTCACTTTACGGTATATGGTGATGCCTTGGTACTTGTTTCCGAAGAAATTAATATTGATGGAGATATTAACGGTCCGCTGACAGTAGCCTATGAAGCTGGAGTTGTTCCGAATGTGTCGGGTTCCCTGACAAACGGTGCCAATGTCACTCCTGTTGCAAACGCAACAACATATTTACCAATTTCTGCATGTAATCCTGTTGGTTTTGGTGAGCCACCTATTGTTGATACCGACCTTGACGGCGTTCCGGACGAAACTGACCTTTATCCAACAGATAATGAGCGGGCAGCTAATTCGTATTTCCCGGCTCAGGATATATGGGGAACCGTGGCATTTGAAGATTTATGGCCATCAAAAGGAGATTACGATTTTAACGACCTCGTTTTGGATTACACCGGATATTATGTATTGAATGCCCAAAACGATGTTAAGGATTTGATTGTTAAATTTGAAGTGCGTGCTGTTGGCGCCTCCTTTAATAATGGATTTGGTTTTCAGCTCGACCAGATTGCCTGGGATGAAGTAGAAAGTGTAACTGGTTTTGTTCACGAAAGCACCGAAATGACAATTTCGTTAAATCCCAATAATACAGAAGCCGACCAGCCAAAAGCTGTAATTATCGCTGTATCAACTGTCGAAAGTGTCATTAACAGGGCTTCAGGTTCGATGTTTAACACCATACCGGCAAATCCAACCGGAACCTGGGATTTGACAACGATAACCACAACATTTGCTAATGCAGTACCTCAAAGCAAAGTCGGGATGGAAGATTTTAACCCGTTCCTGATCAAAGATCAGAACCGTGATATCGAAGTTCACCTTCCAAATATGGTTCCGACTGCCCTTGCAGCATTATCGTACTTTGGTACATCTGACGACAATTCACTTCCTGGTGAAGGCAGGTATTACAAAACCTCAACCAACCTTCCATGGGCTATTCTGATGTTCGAACGCTTTGATTACCCGATCGAAACTGTCGAAATCATCGATGCATACCTCCATTTTGCCGAATGGGCACAATCAGGTGGTGTAAGTTACCCGGATTGGTACACCGATCAGTCGGGTTACCGGGTTCCGGCAAATATCTATTAAATGATCAACGAAATCTAAAATAAAAAAAAGGGAAGTATTACTTCCCTTTTTTGTTTTAGCATTGCATGATCCATAACTTTATTCGGTATCAAATTACCAGAATTACACTTTTCATCATTATTGATACAATCCTTACTAAAGTTGCCACACTTACGAATTATGCCTTTTTTTTAAGGCCACCATCATATTACATTTGACAAATTAATTTTCGATAAATCTTTTAAAAATTCGGAGGCAAAAATGAAATATGCAAAATCAATTATCATTCTGATGTTTCTAATGATGGGTATTATCTCATGCAAAAAAGACGTAACCCCTGTTGATCAGCCAAACGGCAAATCCATTGATGAACTGGTTATTCCTGAAGGGTTCAATTGGTCAACCACACAGAAGTTTAAGTTAACTGTTGGTATTCAAAACGCACAGGCTGTTAACCTGAAATCAAAAATTTCGGTCTTTAACGGTAATCCTGATGCCGGTGGAAAATTGATTTTGTCAGGAGCTGCTTCAAACGATAGTCCTTTAATCGAGAATCTGGCTCTTCCAACATATCTTAAAGAAATTTATCTCGTAAACGAAGGAGTGTATGGTGGTAGAGAAATAGTATCTCTTCCGGTTGATGGTTCTGAAATTAACTATGTTTTTACCGATACCAAATCCACCCCTGTTGGATCGGATTTTAAAGAAACCGGTGACATTGGCCCTGCCTGTGATAATTGCACCCAGGAAATCTCCGGAAATGGCAGCTATAACATCGGAAATGGTCAAACCCTCTGTGTTACCAGTACTTTTACAGGCAGCATTACTTTTCAAAACTGGAACGGAGGCGGAACGCTTAAAATATGCGGCACCGCTACAATTGCAAATCTTCAGCTCACCCAAGATGCACATGTTATTGTTACCCAAAATGGCTCTTTAACGGTAGGAAATTTATCAGCGTGGGGAACCAACGCAACAATTAAAGTTTATGAAAATGCCAGACTTATTGTAACCAATGATTTTATGACTTCGGGAAATTTTGTTGAAAATCAGGGTACTATGACTATTGTCAATGGCGACCTTACCATTCAGGCCCTGGCAAATGGGTTCACCAATTCTGGAACTTTGACGGTATCTGCCGGATATTTTGCAACAAACAATGCAGTATCCTTTACAAATTCAGGAACCGTAAATGTTACTGGAAGTTACTTTTACCTCAATAACGGTGCAATTGTCAACAACACAGGAACCATTCATTTTACCGGGCCAAACCAGTTCCAGGTAAATTCGGGAAGTAGTTTAACGAATAACGGAGAAATCTCAGTAACCGGAACATTAAGAATTAATGCCGGTAGTACAGTCGTAAATAATTGTGCACTAATGTGTACCGAAACCATGGAGGTAAACACCAGTAGTTTTACGAATAATTCTGGCTATTTAAAAGGTGCTCAGTATGTCCATCTTACCTCTAATTCAAATGTTCAGCTAAACAATGGGAGTATGATTTCCACAATAAACCTTACCATTGATAATACAGCAGGTATCGTTGGAAGTGGCAGCCTGAACTCTATAAAAGTTACTGGTACATTTACAATTAACAGCAATAATAAAGTGAGTGGACCTATCGAAAGTGCGACCGATGATTTCCATTCCGGGCAGAATCATCCTGTTTCATTCCATTTTATTAATGGGGCAACTTTAGTTGGTCTTAACGATATTTCAAACTATATCCCAATAAGTGGCTGCAACCCTGAAGGCATCAAAAATCCTCAGATCGTGGATACCGATAATGATGGCGTAACTGACGATCTGGATGACTATCCTTTAGATCCTGAAAGAGCCTACAATTCATTTTTCCCAAGCGAGGATTCCTATGCTTCGGTAGTATTCGAGGATTTGTGGCCGGCAAAGGGTGATTACGATTTTAACGATCTTGTACTCGGGGTTTATGGCACCGAAGTTACCAATGCTGATAATGAATTGGTCGACATTTACATTAAATTTAATGTCAGGGCAGTTGGTGCATCTTTCCAAAATGGTTTTGGATGGCAGTTTGCCGGGATTACTCCTGGCATGATTAATTCGGTTTCGGGCGCCGTTTTGGAGCAAGGTTATGTGATTAATGCCGCCAATGGTACCGAATCGGGACAGGATTCTGCAGTAATTATTGCCTGCGATAATGTTGAAGAAGTTTTACACCGGGCCGGTGGATCAATGTTTAATACGATCGAAAACGGTAATTTGGGAACATCCGATTTAATCGAAATACACATTTATTTTAACCCGGCTATCGACCGTAATCTCGTTGGCCCCGACGCCTATAATGTTTTTCTGATTAAAAATCAGGAGCGTGATGTCGAAATTCACCTTACGGATAGAGTTCCAACGGATAAAATGGACTTGTCGCTCCTTGGCACTGGTCAGGATGATTCTGATATAAACGCAGGGCGGTATTACAAAACTGCTAACGGCCTTCCCTGGGGATTGCTGTTACTCGAACCTTTTGATTATCCCATCGAAGAAAGTGAAGTTACACAGGCTTATCTTCATTTTGCAGCCTGGGCCGAATCGGGTGGTGTCGATTTCCAGGATTGGTATTCAAACAAAACTACACCCGGTTATCGCGATAACAGTAAAATTTTTGGAGCAGAATAATTGATTTTGGTTAATATAAAAAAGGGAAGTCGCCTGGCTTCCCTTTTTCTTTTAGAACAACTTATTTATTTGCATTCAACGGACTGATCGTTGTTTTTATCAAAATCTTAATTTCCAGTTGATATCGAACTCCCGTAAATAATGCGGTTGTCCGAATAAATCTTAAAATCAATCCGGTTAGCAAGCCGGTTTAGCGATTTTAACAGAAACACATATTTTCCGTTTCCTTCGTTGCTGATGTTTACAAAACCCGGTCCGCTGTTGATGCTGCTGTTGCCTGATTGATCCAATGGCTTGAGCGATGAAACCGAAAAATCGGATGTGCTGAATTCGAAACTCAGATTTACCAAATCAACCGACTCAACTTCGATGATGGTCTGAAGATATTCATCCTGCAGAAAACCAGTGGTAATGGTTGCATTCACCTCTTCAAGGTCAACTTCCAGATTTGAAGTTGACGAATTTTTGCTGTACATACTTCCTGCAAAGTCCGAAATTCCTGGCTTGTTACTACCATTTTCCGAAAAAAACAAGATAAAAAACATCAGTCCGAAGACAATTCCAGCGAAAAAAATTAACCATGACCGCAACAAACTGTTTGGGATAATCCGCTCAAAAGCCCCTTGTTTCATTGTATTTTGTGATGAATTTTTGGTGAACATAGTTTTTGATATTTCAGATGAATAACTAATTTTTTAAAGAATTTCAGGAACAAATTTATTATTTTGGATTTTTAAAAACTTCAAACTTTCAGCCAAAGCAAAGCCAATTTGGAGTACCATTAAATCGAAAGCAAAGGTAGGTTTTATAAACAAATTCTTAATGTTGAATAATTAATTTTTGAAAACTCCACAACCCATCTCTTTTAATCCCAACTAAGTAAATCCCGTTATTTAAATCTTCAATATTGATTTTTGTCTGATTATTGACAAGTTTATCCTGCTTTACTAATCTTCCCGAAATATCATAAATGTCAACAATCACGCTTTTACCATTCATTTCATTTGCATCAGGAAAAATATAATCTGATGCCGGGTTTGGATTAATGATATTCGTATTATTTCGGGCAGAGGGATCATTGAACCCAGAAATGGGGATATCGAAACTCAAATTATCGACATAAAGCACCGAGTTTCCATGAACCAGCAGGTTATCGCTGTAAAAAGCGGATAGGGTAATTCGTGCGCTGTCGGCCTCAGCATAAAGCGGATTACTAACCTGAATATTAAAAGACGTCCATTCCGAAAATGTGTTTGAGTTGAGAAATCCACCACTGGTAATTTCAATTCCATTTTTATACAATGCAAAATGAATATCCATGGTATCGCCGTTTTGCGACGAAAATTTGAAATACCCGCACATTGAAGTCGGGTGTCCGGTAATGGCGAACAGAGGCCTGTCGCTTCCGTCCAAACGCGTTGTAAGTGCAATTCCAAAAGCTTTAAATCCGGGAAGTAAAGCTGGTTGGTTTTCGAGCCGGATCGAATAACTTCCGATATTTTGTGGAAAATGGTCATCTGAGCGCGTAACCGGGAAATAATTACCGGTAGTATC
>CAYOWJ010000218.1:0-6279 GCA_964407625.1 uncultured Lentimicrobiaceae bacterium | reverse complement strand
TTGTAGCGGGGGGCGGATTCGAACCACCGACCTTTGGGTTATGAGCCCAACGAGCTACCTCTGCTCCACCCCGCAATATATTTTTCAAAAAAACTTTGTCGAACTAAATCCCAAAATTACAAGCTAACTCTCAGTATTTTGATGTGTTAAGAACTAAATACCCGCTTTATTTGGGAGTGCAAAGATATAATTTGTTTCTTTGCAAACAAATTTATTATTTAATTTTTATGGGTCACAAAGCCGGATTTGTTAATATTATTGGAAATCCAAACGTTGGAAAGTCAACTCTGATGAATGGTTTGGTGGGTGAAAAACTCAGCATTATCACGCCTAAGGCGCAAACCACGCGACATCGTATCCTCGGAATCGTGAACGATGAAAATTTTCAGATCGTTTTTTCTGACACCCCCGGAATTGTAAAACCGCACTACAAATTGCACGAATCGATGATGAGTGAGGTGAAAATTGCAATTATCGATGCTGATATCCTGCTTTATGTTGTCGAATATGGTGAAAAAGAACTTAACGAAATTGTCGCCAACTCCATAAAAGAAAGCGAAATTCCAATCATCCTGGTCATCAATAAAATTGATAAAGGTCTTCAAAAAGATGTTGCCGACACCATCGAATACTGGAAAAACCTTGTTCCCCGTGCAGAAATAGTACCTGCTTCGGCTTTGCACAAATTTAATATCGACTTTGTTTTAAAAAGAATCATCGAACTTTTGCCGGAGCATCCTGCTTTTTATCCAAAAGATGAATTGACCGACCGAAGTGAGCGCTTCTTTGTTTCGGAGATGATTCGTGAGAAAATCCTTCAATATTACAAAAAGGAAATTCCATATTCTGTCGAGGTTATCGTTGACAGTTTTAAAGAAGAGGAAAAAATTGTCCGCATCTCGGCGTTTATCTATGTTGCAAGAGAGTCGCAGCGTATTATTTTGATCGGGAAAGGTGGTAACGCAATAAAATGGGTCGGAACCAAAGCGAGGATTGACATGGAAGAATTTCTTCAGAAAAAAGTTTTTCTGGAATTAAGTGTAAAGGTTGACAAAGACTGGCGAAATAACGAAAACTCGCTTAAAAAGTTTGGCTACCAATTTTAACAAATCTAAAAAATAAAAAATGACAAATATTTTAGCCATAGTTGGCAGGCCTAACGTAGGTAAATCGACCCTTTTCAACAGGTTGAGTGGCAGCCGTCATGCCATTGTTGAAGAAACAGCAGGAGTAACCCGCGATCGCCATTATGGAAAAAGTGACTGGAACGGCATCGAATTTTCGATCATTGATACCGGCGGCTATGTTGTTGGTTCGGATGATATTTTTGAAGGTGAAATCCGCAAACAGGTCGATTTAGCCATCGAAGAGTCCGACATTATTCTTTTTGTGGTTGATGCCCGAGAAGGATTGACTGACCTTGATAAAGATGTGGCTGCAATTTTGCGGAAATCGAAGAAAAAAATCCTTTTGGCCGCCAATAAAGTCGATACAAATGCGATGATTGCTGATACGGCTGAGTTTTATGGTTTAGGATTGGGAGAAGTTTTTCCTATTTCTTCGATAAGCGGCAGTGGTACAGGCGAATTGCTTGACGAAGTGACTAAATTTTTAGAGAAAAGACCCGCCGAAGAAGAACTCGATTTACCAAAATTCGCTGTTGTTGGCAGGCCAAACGTGGGGAAATCCTCATTAATAAACGCTTTGCTGGGAATCGACCGGAATATTGTTACTCCAATTCCAGGAACAACCCGTGATACGATAAATTCGAGATACACCAGTTTTGGATTCGATTTTTTATTGGTCGATACAGCCGGGTTGCGAAAAAAAGGAAAAGTCCACGAAGACATTGAATTTTATTCGGTAATGCGTTCCATCAAAGCCATCGAAAGCAGCGATGTTTGCCTCTTGCTTTTAGATGCAACTCAGGGTGTCGAATCGCAGGATATCAACATTTTACACCTTGCCGAAAAAAATCATAAAGCGGTGACGGTTATCGTAAATAAATGGGATTTGATCGAAAAAGGCACCAATACTCATCTCGAATTTGAGGAATTGATAAAACGCAAAACCGCCCCATTCGCTGATTATGAAATCATTTTTACTTCGGTGCTAACCAAACAGCGGATTTTTAAAGCGCTCGAATCAGCAACCAGGGCTTATGAAAACAGGAAACGAAAAATTTCCACCTCTCAGCTCAATGATATTATGCTGCCGATTATCAAAAACTACCCACCACCGATGATCAAAGGGAAACAGATCAGTGTTAAGTTTATCACACAGCTTCCCACTCCATTCCCGGCTTTTGCCTTTTACTGCAATCTTCCGCAATATGTGCGGGATCCATACAAGCGTTACATCGAAAACCAGTTGAGAGAGAAATTTGATTTTACAGGTGTGCCTGTACAGATTTTCTTCCGGAAAAAATAAAATTGGTCATGGAAACAGCGGTCAGAATTGATAAATGGCTCTGGGCGGTTCGTGTTTATAAAACGCGAAGTCTCGCCTCCGAAGCCTGCCGTCTTGGAAAGGTCAGGATTGATGATGTTCAGGTAAAAGCTTCGAGAGAAGTGAAAATCGGGGATGTGGTGGTAATTCACATTATCCCTCAGTTTACACGAACCATGAAAGTTTTGGATCTTTTATCAAACCGTGTTTCGGCAAAACTGGTTCCTGGCTTTGCCGAAGAGCTTACCCCAAAAGAAGAATACGAAAAACTAAAACTCTTTAACCAGTTTAACGGTGAAAAGCGCGACAGGGGCATTGGCCGACCGACCAAAAAACACCGGCGCGACATCGACAAGCTTAAAAACCTCGACATCTGAATTCATGCTTACAACCCGTCAGCTTTTTTTGCAACACCTGGCATTGCCCTCAAGTTATCCGCTCAGCATCGAAATCGAGAGGGCTGAAGGGATTTACATGTTTTCGCCTGACGGCAAAAAATATGTCGATTTGGTTTCCGGAGTTTGCGTTAATAACCTTGGCCATCATCACCCGGCTATAGTAAAAGCCGTAAACGAGCAGGTCGAAAAATACATGCACCTGATGGTTTATGGCGAGATGATTCAATCGCCACAGGTAAAATTGGCCACAAAATTTGCTGAGGTTCTGCCTTCAAAACTTAACTCTACTTATTTTGTGAATTCAGGAAGTGAAGCTGTGGATGGCGCATTAAAACTTGCCAAAAAATTCACCGGCCGGACTGAACTGGTAGGTTTCAATGACACATACCACGGCAACACTCACGGCGCTTTCAGCATGTTGGGCAACGAAGAAATGAAATTTGCCTATCGCCCGCTCCTACCCGATTTAAGGTTTTTGAGGTTTAATAATTTTGATGATTTATCACAAATCACCGAAAAGTCAGCCTGCGTTCTGGTAGAGCCAATCCAGGCTGAAGCAGGAATTATTCTTCCTGTAAACGATTTTCTAAAGGCACTTCGCGAACGATGTAACGAAACCGGCACTTTGTTGATTTTTGATGAAATTCAGGTTGGCTTTGGCCGAACAGGCAAGCTTTTCTGTTTTGAACATTACGACGTTGTGCCTGACATCCTCTGTCTTGCAAAAGCTATGGGCGGCGGAATGCCTGTTGGAGCTTTCATTGCGGATAAAAAAATCATGCTCTCGTTTACCAACAATCCCGAATTTGGTCACATCACCACTTTTGGCGGCCACCCGGTAAGTTGCTCAGCAGCTTTGGCCAATCTCGAAATTTTAATTTCAGAAAAGGAAATTATTGAGCAGGTCGAAGAAAAAGGTTTGATGTATGAAGAAGCCCTCAAAAGTCATCCTCTGGTTAAGAATATCAGAAGAAAAGGCTTGCTGATGAGCATCGGACTCGAAACTACCGAAATTAATCTCGCCGCAATGAAAAGCATGCTCGAAAACGGCCTCATTACCGACCCATTCTTTTTTATGCCAAACGCATTTAGAATTGCGCCTCCATTGGTCATTACAAAAGAGGAGATTGAAAACACGATAGAAATAATAATTATGTCGTTGGATTCTGTTTTAGAAATAGGTGATCATTTTTAAAAACACTTGCTAATATTTTGATGTAACGAGATTTTGTTTTCTTTGTAACACTGATCTTCATCAAAATGAAAATTGCCAAACCCATCAAGAATGCCGCTTTTTAAACTTACCGATGAACTGATTTTTCCGAATCCTGAAATTTCGTTACAAGATGGATTGCTCGCTGTTGGCGGCGATTTAAGTGTAGAGCGCCTGCTCCTGGCTTACAAAAATGGAATTTTTCCTTGGTACGACGACCAATCGCCAATTTTGTGGTGGTCGCCAAACCCAAGGATGGTGCTTTTTCCAAAAAAACTTAAAGTATCAAAATCGTTGTGGCAGGTTATCAGGCAGAAAAAATTTGAAGTAAAGGTGGATGAAAACTTTGCTTCCGTTATAAAAAACTGCGCCGCCATGCCCCGTGCTGATCAACCCGGAACATGGATTACCGACGAAATGATGCAGGCCTACATCGATCTTCACCAAAATGGCTATGCTCATTCATTTGAAACTTATTTTGATGGCGAGCTTGTTGGAGGCCTTTATGGCGTTTCGTTGGGGCGGGTGTTTTTTGGCGAATCCATGTTTCACAAAATGAGCGATGCATCAAAAGTTGCGCTGTATTACCTTACCGAAAAAGTAAAAAGCTGGAAATTTCTAATAATTGACGCTCAACAGGATACCCCGCATATGCGCCGTATGGGAGCTAAAACAATCCCACGCAAGGATTTCCTGGAATTATTGGATGAATCCTCGCAATACCGCACTTACAAAGGAAAATGGAGTTTATAATTACTTTTCGTTGATAAATAAAAGTAACTTTGGCGAGTCACCTTCAAACATGGCTTGCGATTAATTTATAATTTAGCTGCCCGTTTTGGCCGGGATTTTTGGAGCCAAAATCATAAACCGAAATTTTAAAAAAATATAATAATGAACTTCGAAATTACCGGAAAACTCTTACTGAAGCAAAATGCTCAACAGGTAACCGACCGCTTTAAAAAGAGAGAATTTGTTCTCGAGCATGCCGAATCCTTTGGAACCAACGAATTTATCGAGACCATCCTCTTTCAGCTTACGCAGGATAAGTGCGAATTACTGGATGCAATTAATCCTCGTGATGAGATAAAAGTTTCGTTCAACATCAAAGGCAGGAAGTGGGAAAAAGATGGGCAAACCAAATTTTTTAACAACCTGGAAGCCTGGAAAGTTGAAAAGCTGACGACCCCGAAAAATGAGATGGCTCCTCCACCTCCATCGATGGATGAAATTCCGCCAGAACCAACTGATGACTTGCCTTTTTAGTTTTTTTGAAGGAGAAAAAATTCTACAAGCCGGCGTTTGGTTTGATTAGATCGGGATGTAAAACCATCCCAGTATTAATTTTTATACAATAAACCGGACAAATGAAAACAGAAAAAAAGGATCATAAAATAGCTATTGTTTTTGGGGCTACCGGACTGGTTGGGAGTAGTCTTCTCAAACAGCTCTGTGAAAGCCCGCTTTATAGCGAGGTTATTACTATTTCGCGAAAGTCTCTTGGCTTCAATCATCCTAAAATAAAGGAAATTTTCAATTATTTCACTGATCTTTCAACATTGAAAAGCAGCCTGCATGGCGACGATTTATTTTGTTGTTTAGGTACAACCATAAAAAAGGCAGGAAGCCAGGAAAATTTCAAAAAAATCGATTTTGAAATGCCTGTTCAACTGGCTAAGATGGCTGAAGAAAATAAAATAAAAGGATTTTTCGTGGTTTCATCAATTGGTGCCGATATCAAATCATCAAATTTTTATCTGCGCACCAAAGGTGAGATGGAAAAAGAAGTTCTCGATTGCAGCATCCCAAGAATTGCAGTGTTTAGACCTTCGATGTTACTTGGTGAAAGAAAAGAGAACAGGTTGGCAGAAGAAATAGGTAAAAGCGTGATGAAAGTATTTTCGGTTTTTATCATTGGTAGATACCGGAAGTACAGGGCTATTCAGGCCGAAACCGTTGCCAAAGCCATGATTCAGGTTGCCAACGACGATTGCTGCGATCAGGATATTTATGAATCGGACGAATTGATTGAAATTGCCGGAAAGTAAGGTTTTTTCAGATTTCTGGTATTTAAGTTTCGAATTACTGCTTCTCTTCTTAATTTTAGAGCAGGCCTTTCCTTGAAAGCATTTAAGAGTCCAGTCTAAAAAGGCGCTCTGAATTTTATTAATGTGGCTAAAGCCTTGATTATCACGCATATCAATTGCCCCGACCTTAAGG
>CAYOWJ010000217.1:2443-6295 GCA_964407625.1 uncultured Lentimicrobiaceae bacterium | reverse complement strand
CGGGAAGACTTTTCTTTTTCAAAATCTCACCGTGCGAGGTGTAACATTTCCAAAATTTTAAGGTCAAATAAAACAATTACGATTATGAAGAATTTTATCTTTATCATCCTGGCCTTCTTATGCTTTTCGTTTACGATGGCTCAGGAGGTTTTCGAGAAAATAGTGGCTCTTGAAAAATATAAAACTGCAGAAATGAATTTCGATTTTGCTGATAATATCGTCATCAAAAGCTGGGGAAACAGCGAGGTTAGCGTTAAAGCAACCGTGAACATCAACGATAATGCCGACAACAACAAATACGAACTTAGTGTTGAGCCAGTGCCTTCAGGCATTAAAATGACTGGCAAAATCAATAATCCCAAAAGCCTCAGCGATCATTCATACCAGGTTGTTGATGGTGCTATTACAAAATCGGACGACCAATGTGTGAAAATTGATATTGATTATGAGATTTTTCTACCCGTTGGAACAACAATTGCGTTGGAAACCATCAGTGGCAACATCGAACTTTCGGGATTTGAAGCACCGGTGCACATCAAAACAATCAGCGGGTTCATTGATTTTTCGATTGATCCGCATCTTAAAGCCTCTTTTGAAACCAGGACCATCACCGGCGAAGTTTATTCAGACCTCGATCTGGAAACCGAAAACAAAGCGTCTGATATGCGGGTTTTTAGAGGTGGCCATATTATGGCAACGTTAAATGGAGGCGGAAAATCCATCAAACTCGAAACGATTAGCGGGGATATTTATCTTCGCAAAGAAAAATAATAGCACATGTTTCAAAACTATCTTACAACAGCGATCCGTGGAATCATCCGGCAAAAAGGATATACTTTTATCAATATTTCCGGGCTTTCGGTAGGCCTGGCTGCCTTTATCCTGATAAGTTTGTGGTTTTATCATGAACTGAGTTTCAATCGTTTTAACCGGAATTTTGATCACATCTACAGGTTTGTCCAGACGCAGCAATACACCACCGGGCCGTTAACTACGCCGAGTATGCCGGCACCACTGGCGGCAGATGCAAAGCGCGACTTCGCCGAATTTGAAGAAGTATTCAGGTTTTACGAACAGTCGGCCGTAGTAAGTTTTGGTGATAAAAAATTTATCGAGTCCATCACGCCTGCTGATTCAGGGCTGTTTAAGGTATTTGATTTTAAACTCGTTTCGGGAACGCTGGATGGCGCCCTTAAAGAGCCTTTTACAACGGTTATTACCGATAAAGCCGCCGAAAAGTTCTTCGGGAAAACCGATGTTACAGGTCAGTTTCTCCGGTTCAACGATAAACAGGATTTCAGGATAACGGCTGTTGTGGAGCGGCCACCAACTAATTCGAGTTTCCAGGACGATTTTTATATCCCTTTCGATTATCTCACCGAAATGGGTTTTACATTAAAAGAATACGACTGGAACACTTTTTTTATTTACGCACAACTCAGCCCCGGCGTGGATTATAGCGATTTCAATAAAAAATTCGCCAACTATTTCCAGCAGGTGCGAAAAGATACAACCATTACCACCACTTTGTTTTTGTCGCCGCTTAGCAAAGAAAACCTTTATTATTACGATGGAACCCCGACCAAAATCAGGAGCATTTACACTTTTGGAATCATTGCCATTTTTACCCTTTTGATTGCGTGCATCAACTTTATGAATCTTTCGACAGCCCGCGCCGCCAAGCGAAGCCGCGAAATCGGGCTGCGGAAAGTCGTTGGTGCCACCCGGAAACAGCTCATTTATCAGTTTATCGGCGAGTCGTTGCTGATGTCGTTCATTTCGCTGGTTTTCGCCATGTTACTGGTTCAGTTGTTTCTTCCGCTTTTTAACGAACTCAGTGGCAAAGAGCTGTCGTTTTCGCTGGTTGATCCGTTTATCGTTATTTCGTTGATTTTGGTGACCCTGTTTACGGGCATCATTGCGGGGAGTTATCCAGCTTTGTACCTTTCATCATTCCGACCGGTGAAAGTGATGAAATCCCACGGAAACAATCCTAAGGGCAACACCTGGTTCAGGCGCAGCCTGGTGGTTTTTCAGTTTGTGCTTTCGGTTGGGCTTATCATCAGCACCATTGTCATGTACCGGCAATTGAACTTCATGCTTCATTCCGATCTTGGGATGAATAAAGAAAATGTGATATTCTTCAGTTTCAGAGGCGATCTCAAAGATAAATACGAATCTTTTAAAGGGCAGTTAAAAACCAATCCCGATGTTCTGGCTGTTGGATGCTCCTCGCACCTCCCGTTTATGGTAGGCAGCAACAGTGGTGGTTTTTCGTGGGAAAACAAAAATGAAAACGATGATGTACTCATCAATCTTGAGTTTGCCGATGTTGACTTCCCCGAACTGATGAAAATAAACCTGGTGAGTGGCCGCTATTTCTCGAAAGATTTCTCCACCGACACCTCCGCAATTCTTGTTAATCAAAAAACCGCAAAGCTCATGGGAATCGAAGACCCGGTGGGGAAATGGATTTCGTGGGGCGACAATTACAGGTTCCGGATTATTGGCATGGTTAAAGATTTTCATTTTCAAAAAATGCAATCCGAAATCGATCCGCTCATCATCTTTAATGCGCCCAACAGCACCCAATTTGTTTTTGTGAGGATTAACGGAGAAAACACCGAAAAATCGATCAATGCCATCGAAAGCTCCTGGAATAGCTTCGTGCCGGCGTTTCCGTTTGAGTATAAATTTCTGGATGCCACTTACGAAAAAATCTACCAGAACGAAACCCGCCTGAGTAAAATATTCGGCTATTTTGCCATACTTGCGGTTATCATTTCGTGCCTTGGATTGTTTGGACTGGCCTCGTTTATGGCCGAGCAAAGAACCAAAGAAATTGGCATCCGCAAAGTTTTGGGTTCATCGATAGCTCAGATTATCGTACTTCAGCAACGCGAGTTTTTGTGGCTCGTAGCGATTGCAAATGTTATCGCCTGGCCCCTTGCCTGGTATTTTATGAAAACCTATCTCGATAGTTTTGCTTTCAAGATCACGCTTTCAGCCTCCATTTTTATTATTGCCGGTTTTCTTTCTTTGCTGATCACCTTTTTAACCGTATTTTTTCTTGCCTACAACGCCGCAATCAGAGATCCGGTAAATGCCATCAAATATGAATAATCACTGGGGTACGTTCTTATCAGATATTTAAAAATCCTTCCTACTTTTGGCGTTTGATGACGAATATTTAAAATTAATCAGGAAATGCCATTTACTTACGAATACCCACGACCCGCAGTAACCGTTGATATTGCGGTTTTTTGCAAATCCGGCGAAAGCCATAAAATTTTACTCATCCAGCGCGGAAGGCCGCCGTTCCAGGAAAAATGGGCGCTGCCGGGTGGATTTATCGAAATGGATGAAACGCTGGAACAATCGGCCTTGCGGGAACTTGAAGAAGAAACCGGACTTAAAAATGTGAGCCTCGAACAATTTAAAACTTATGGCGATCCCGGCCGTGACCCGCGTGGAAGAACCGTTTCGGTGGTTTTTTATGGTTTTGTCGATTCAGGAAATTCAACGGTTGAAGGCGCTGATGATGCAAAATCTGCAGCCTGGTTTGCCGCTTCCCAAATCCCTGAAATGGCTTTCGATCATGGCATAATTTTGAATGAACTCATCAAAAAATTAAAGGATGAAAAACACATCAACTTCTAAACTCAGCTTAATGAAAAGCATATATTTTATCAGCTTTGCTGCAGTGGTTGTTTCCTGCCAGACTTTACCGGCGCAAAAAAGCAGTCTGCCTTATAATTTTTCAAAACCTGACCAGATATTCATTTTGCCTGCTGTTTTGAAAGAGATTTCAGGAAATGACCTGCTCAACAATCAGGTGATGATTTGTATTCA
>CAYOWJ010000217.1:0-2343 GCA_964407625.1 uncultured Lentimicrobiaceae bacterium | reverse complement strand
CGGCGAGGTTTGGGTGATGGCTGCAAAAGGCAGGGCCATCATCGTTTTGAACCGGAAAGGTGAAATTGTTGCTTATCAGCCGTTGGAAAAAGACATTTTACCGCAACCCGAAGGAATGGCTTTTGCACCAGACGGGACGCTGTATATTTCTAGCGAAGGTGGTGAAGGCAGCGGAAAAATTATGAGGTTTGAGATGAAGAAGTGAATGGCGCTTTCGTACATTCTTTTCAAATTTTAAAATAATACTTCTTTAGCCAATATTTAAACAATGGGTCAATAAATTCGATATTATCACCTTGTATATCAATAATTTCCTTACTGATTAAAGCCTGTTTGATGCGCAAAACATTTGCCGAAGTTCCCAACCCAAACTCCTGAATGGTATCTTTTGAAGAAAGCTGAATGGCTTCATGCAGGATGGCTTTAAGAAAATTAAGTTGCGTATTGCTCAATCCATCGGTAATTGTTTGAAATAACATACTCAACTGCAGAATCAGGTTTTCATGGGCTTCATGAACAATTGCTTCACTTGCCGATTTATCGGTTCTAAACCAAACTTGTTGAGCCAATTGCTGGACGTATTGAGAATGGCTTTCGACTAACCCGGTGATTAATCCGGCGTTTTGATCGCTGATTTCTTTTCCGGTTATCAAAAAACGGCCTTTAATAAATGGGATCCAGTCGTCTTTACTGATTTTTTGAAGAAATAAAATATCGCCAAATTTGTAGAATGGCATCGAGGGAGCGCTGAAAACATCCATGAGCATGTGGCGTTTACTCCCATACAAACAATACGAAACATTTACCTGCTTTTGCCAGTGCGACCTCAGTTTTTTTTGCACAGCCAAATGATCATCAAAACCTGAAATATTTTGAAATTCATCAATACAAATAACAAATTTCAGGTTTTTTGCTGTGGCGATATTTTCGGCAAGATTCAAAATATCGTCAGGTTGCCTTTTCACTTCCTTCCAGTCGAGGCCAAGTGAAATCTCACTCGATGGGTCAGGATTAAAAGTGACGCGTGGAATGAACTTTCCCAGAAAATTCCTGGCATCTTCGAGCAACTCTTCCATTTTTGATGAAGACGATTTAAGCACCTCCTGGGCCAGAAGTTGATAAAACTCGTCCTCGGTGCGTACATTGTAAATATCAATAAAACAAAACCGAAGATTTGGATTTGCCGCCGTGGCTATAGCAGCCGCTTTGGCAACCAGCGATGACTTTCCCCACCTTCGTGGTGAAATGAGAATTGTATTTATTGTTGAGGAAAAGTTAAACACCAATTGCCCGGTTTCGTTTTCCCTGTCGGTAAAGCTTTCATTTTGAACTATTTTACCATAAATAAAAGGTGTTTGCATAGATAGATTTTTTGCAAAGATAGATCAATTTTTGGCATGTTACAACTTTGTAAGTTACAACTTTGTAAGTTACAACTTTGTAAGTTACAACTTTGTAAGTTACAACTTTGTTACTTCTCCTAAAACCGGCATCCTCCGCTGAGTTGGTTCATCTTTTCACGGCCCAACGGAATATCCTTCTTTTTTTGAGCTGCAGATTTTGTTTTGGAATTTTATAGATCAGGTCATCCAACAATTCCTGACATCCAAAATATTTAACGCTCAGGTTAGTTTTACATTCCATGTAAAAACCGAAAAAGCAATGCTAACTTAATCGCCCGTAATCATGGAAATACTTGCCGCCACCGAAAAATACGTTACTGGTTTATTTAAAAACAGTGCCGACAAAAGTCTGGTTTATCATAATCTCGACCACACAAAGTCGGTTGTTGCGGCTGCAAAATTTATTGGCGAACAATGCGGGATAAATGGTGACGGCAGCATGGAAACCTTGCTCGTTGCAGCCTGGTTTCATGATGCAGGCTATCTTAAAAGTAAAACCAGTCATGAAGATTCGAGTAAAGAACTGGCCTCAGAATTTTTGAAAAATAGTGGCGTTGCCAACGATTTTATCGGTCAGGTGGAGCGGTGTATCGAGGCTACCCGGATTCCGCAGAAGCCACAGGATAAGTTATCCGCCATTTTATGCGATGCCGATTTGTTTTATTTTTCGCAGAACAATTTCATCGAATCATCACAGATTTATTGGGACGAATTATATGCCCTGACCCGCCAAAAGCTTGATAAAGCCAAATATCTCGAGATCACACTCAGGTTTTTGAACCTTCATACCTATAAAAGCGAGTACGGCAAAACAATCCTCGAACAGGGCAAAGCGCTAAACCTGGCCAAAATCAAAAAATCCCTTATCAAGGCACGGCAAGTTTCATAAATAATTGTTTTTTACGATAAATTCAGGAAATTATTAATTTTGAGATTTAAA
>CAYOWJ010000216.1:3746-6335 GCA_964407625.1 uncultured Lentimicrobiaceae bacterium | reverse complement strand
GTAACTTCAATCTGGTAACTTGTAAGTCCCCAAATTTCAGGGAATTCAAAATAGCCGTCATTGTTGGTGGTGGTTTCATAATTATCAACACCAAGCAGCTTCACTGTGGCACCTGAGGCTGCTCCCTGCGTATCGCTTTTAATCACATTCCCCGAAAGCATCACGCTTGGCCGTATGACCATGATTGCATCGCCAAGAACGACAGTACCTCCGCTTGCAAGCGAAACATTTTCAAAAACCACATCAATAAATCCAAACTTCGAAATTGTAACGGTGATATTGTTGCCGGCCATTGTGAAGGGAGCAACATATTCGCCTTCGGCATTGGTGTAAATCTCAGCTTTTGTGCCGGGGAAATCGGCATTTTCGATAACCACTTTAGCGCCTTCCACAGGTCCCGGAACTTCATCATACATAACTTTCCCGCTGAGATTTCCAAGACCGTTTCCGGTATCAAACATCAGGCTGGTAAACGGATAATTAGCCACATAACTAAAATGTGATAAGTCGTCAGGATTTATGGTGGTGTACCAGTTATCAAAACCGGTGCGTGTGGGGCCAGATTCCATGTATTTGTAGGCAAACAAGCCATCGTCAACAATGAATGGATTTCCGCCGAGGAAATAATAAACCATCACCGAAATGTTGCCACCTCCGGTATAAACAAAAGGTTGGGTAAGATCAATATTTACACGGTGCACGCCTTCGGTAAAATCAATATTTCCATCAAAAACCAATTGGAGTTCTGAGGCAGGGTAGGCGCCCAGGTCGTAGTTTTCTTTTGCAGTTTCTTTCATAAACACCTGTATCCTGCGCGAAGGCAGCGTGCTTCCAAAAGCCGTATAATAACTCAGCCGCGTTACAATTCCGCCGGTGTTCAGTTCATTGTCGTAATACAAGCACTCGCTCAGGCTGGCGCCACGGTAATCGCTAAAATTTATGGGGTACAAATTATAATAATCGGTTTGCTGGTTGATGGGAAAATCGCCGATGTTTTTAACCACAATCGAAGTTCCGATAACCTCAACTTCGAGGTTGTCGCTCACGTTATTGATGGGATTCTGATCGCCGCTCCACACAATTTTGGAATACATTTCATAAACGCCGGTTTCGGCAATGGTTACCGGAATGGTGAGGGCAACACTTTCGCCGGCAGGGAGAGCCACGCCGGTTATTGTCCCGAAAACAGTTTCGGTGCCATTTACCAGGGCGCAGGCATTTACAACATAATCGCCGGCAGCTACCGGGTTAAAACCTGAATTTCCGACTTCGGCGGTAAAATTGCTGGGTGTGTTTTCATAAATGATATCGTTTCCGGTAAAACCGATGGCCATCAAATCGTTTTCGAAGCTCACTTTTACCGATCCAAGGAAGTCATCAATGGCTCCCGGCCAGCACCACAGCGAGTTAAACTGTATCCCGATATAAAAACCCTGTCCGTTGGTCAAACCTTCCTGGCTTAAATCGTAACTTTTTTCGATGTAGGCCACAGGCGGATCGGTGATTACATCAAATGGTGTAAAGTTGGAGATAAGATCACCGGTTGTCGAGAGGCACACGCGCCAGACCTGTCCATCCTGGTTTGCCAGACGTTTGATAAAAAATTTAAAGATGTCGCCATCCTGCCAGGTCATTTTCGGTGTGATGAGCCAGTCGTCGTAACTGATTACTCCGGGGCTTCCGGCGTAGGTGTCTAATCCGGCGGCAGCGATGCCTGTGTGCGGAACGGTTTGTCCTGTTGGCGCATCAAGAACATTCCGGTACCATCCTTTGGCATCGTTGTTATTGTCGTAAACTTTCCAGCCTAACGGAGGGAAAAGTTCGCCTTCGAAGCCTTCGCGCAAAACGCCAAACCGCAATCCACGGCCTGCAAGATAGGCGGTTTTTAATCCGGGGATGCTTTCGTCAATTAAAAAGGTAAGATCAGCTTCAACCAAACCCGGGTCGGTAGGCGCAAACTGTACATCAAAAAGGTGAAACTCTCCGGTTCCCAAAGTCAGCGGGAATTCGGGGTTGAGGATGGTAAAATGGCTGTCGGAAATATCAGCGCCGGTTATTTCGAGGTTGCCGCCGCCAATGTTCATCACCTTTACCGACAAAACGGCGTTCAGTGTAGTCTCAACTTCGCCAAAATCGAGCGAATCGGGCATTACTTTTATTTCCGGATCGGTTGGAACATCCTGAAACATCAGTTTTGTATTTGCACGATGTTCGATGGCACTTCCGGCAGGTAGATTATTTGGATCATAAGGTGTTTGGTCGTTCCGTGCACCAACACACAAAAGCTGACCATCAGGGTTAGGAGTGCAGTAAAACTGGTCGGTAGTTGTGGTGTAACCTGGTTTTTTTTCGATAACAAAAACTATCAGATTATCGGTGTTATTATAATAGAAAGCGTCAATATCAATTAACGAAAACTCCTCACCGGCAGCCACAAAGTATGGCCCATCATAAACTTTGGTGAAATCGGTGAGTGGCACCGCAGCCGTGAGTTCGGTTAATGTGGTGTGTGACAGCCATACTTCGATGTCGAAATCTACCATGGGTTCAAGTCCACCATATTTATAGCCGATCTGGTAAATCCGCTTA
>CAYOWJ010000216.1:0-3646 GCA_964407625.1 uncultured Lentimicrobiaceae bacterium | reverse complement strand
ATAATTTTTGTGCAAACTTAACGATTTAACAGGCCGTTGCAAAAAGAAAATCAAACGTTGATAACCCGGGCACTACACATTATTAATTATTTTTGCGGAGATAATTAATGTCCTTCATGAAAAAAGCATGCGTTACAACAAAACAAAACCGCTATGATATTTAAGAACAGAATAGCAGCAATATTGATTTTTGCCTTATTATGTAGCGCTGTTTCCGCGCAAAACGCTGATTATGTTAATGTTTTTATTGGTACCGATGGAACCGGCCATACTTTTCCCGGCCCTTCGATGCCTTTTGGAATGGTGCAGCCCGGTCCCGACAATAAAGACCATGGCTGGAATTACACCAGTGGTTATCAATATCAGGACACTTTTTTGATGGGTTTCTCACAGACACGTTTCAGCGGAACGGGCATCAACGAAATGGGCGATGTGCTTTTGCTGCCTTTTACCGGTCATGAAGATCAAACCCTTAAAAACACCTACTTTAAACAAACCGAAACCGGAAATCCGGGATATTATTCGGTCATAAAAAAAGACAGTGTAAGGGTTGAACTTACATGCAGTGAGCGGGTTGCATTTCATCAGTACACTTTTCCAAAAGGTCGGCCTGTAAAGGTTTACACCGATCTGCAACACGGCCTGCGCTTTGTTTTTGACGAAAATAATGCAAAACCTTTAGTGACAGAAAGCGATGTTAACATCGAAAACGACAGTACAATTTCGGGTTATTGTTCCACCGAAAACTGGGTAAAAAGGAAATACTTTTTTGTAATCAGCTTTGATCATCCTTTTGATAAATACACCAGCCTACCAAAAGCCAATGGCGAAAAGGCCCCCAGATACATCTTCGAATTTGACGAAAGCCAGGATTGCCGGCTAAAAGTTAAAATCTCGCTGTCAGCGGTTTCGGTTGAAGGCGCAAAGCTTAACCTGAAAACAGAAATACCCCATTGGGATTTCGACAAGGTAAAAACTGATAACCTCGCTTGCTGGAATACCTTTTTGAGCCGGATTGATATCGAAGCTCCGCCAAAACAAAAGGAGATATTTTATACTTCGCTTTACCGCCTGTTTTTGCAACCTTCGAATATTGCCGATGTTGACGGAAAATACCGGGGTGCCGACGACAAAATTTCTCAGGCTCCAAACCATGAATATTATTCTACATTGTCCATCTGGGATATTTACAGAGGGGCTTTCCCGCTTTTGCAGCTCATTGCCCCCGAAAAGATTGACGGCATTGTTAATTCGATGCTTTTGCATCACAAAGCAGCAGGGTTTTTACCCATCTGGACAGCCTGGGGACAGGACAATTATTGTATGATCGGCAACCACGCGATACCCATGATTTTATCAGCTTACAACAACGGTTTTAAAGGTTTTGATAAGCATGAAGCGTTAAAGGCGATGATCGAAACATCAACAATCAGTCATATTAACTCCGACTGGGAATTATACAACAAGTACGGCTATTATCCTTTTGATAAACTCGAAAACGAGGCGGTTTCGCGAACGCTCGAAAGCGGCTACGACGACTGGTGCGTTGCCGAAATGGCCTCAAAACTGGGAAATAAAGAAGTAGCTGATGAATTTTACAAAAGAAGCAATTATTATCAAAACCTCTTCGATCCAGGCACAGCATTTTTCAGAGGCAAAGACTCGAATGGAAATTGGAGAACACCATTTGATCCTTTAATGGCAACCTCACCACTCAACAATCCCGGCGATTATACCGAAGCAAATGCCTGGCAATATTTCTGGACACCAGCACAATTTGATATTCCGGGATTGATAAAATTGACAGGTGGGAAAGATAAGTTCACGGCAAAGCTCAATCAGTTTTTTACGACAGAAACCGAAAATGCAAATAAATTTCTCGGCCAGGAAGCTATGATCGGGCAATATGCCCACGGTAACGAACCTGGTCATCATGTAGCTTATCTTTATGCTTTTTCGGATGAACCTCAAACAGGACAAAAATACATGCACGAAATCATAAACAATTTTCATAATAATACCCCCGATGGGATGATTGGCAACGACGATTGTGGCCAGATGTCGTCGTGGTATGTTTTGTCAACTTTAGGATTTTATCCGGTTAACCCGGCAAATGGCGAATTTGTTTTTGGTTCGCCCCAGGTTAAAATGGCCACAATCAATCTGCCTGATGAAAGGAAATTTGTTATCGATGCGATTAATTTTTCCGATGAAAACATTCTCTCCAAAAACAAATTTTTAGACGATAAACGGGTTGATGCTCCTTTTATCACTTACCGCCAGATTATGAACGGTGGAAATTTACAATTTGAAATGATAAATCAATGACAATGAAAAGGATAATCTATTTTTTACTCATCTTATTTCCGATTTCGATGAACGCCCAGAATAAACCGGAGAAATTTCAGGCACTGCCTTTTGGTAGCGTAAAACCCACAGGATGGCTCAAAATTCAGATGCAAAGCGATATCGAAGGATTCGTTGGTAATCTCGACAAACTTGTGCCTGATTTGATGAACGACCCGATTTACAGCACCGGAAGATTACAACAAAACAGCAAAGCAAAAGATCTGGGTAACCTTAAAGAAGGCGATGCAGCCGGAGATGAGCAATATAAATGGTGGAACTCCGAAACGCAGTCGAACTGGTGGGACGGTTACATCCGGAATGTGTTTTTACTCGATGACAAAAAGGGAATCGAAAAAGTTAACAATTACATCCGGAGTATTTTGGCTACCCAGGACGAAGACGGATACATCGGCATCTATTCTCCTGAACTGAGGTATAATTTTACTGCCGAGAATGGCGAATTGTGGGCAAAAGCAACCTTGTATCGTGGCTTGCTGGCTTATTACGAAGCCACCAACGATCAAAAAGTATGGAACGCACTCATAAAAGCTGTTGATAATGTGATGCAAAATTACCCGGTCAACAGTTCAAGTCCTTTTTATTCGGGAAATAATTTTAATGGCGGCGTTTCACACGGATTGACTTTTACTGATGTTCTTGATAAGATGTACCAGCTTACCGGGAATGAAAAGTACCAGGAATACGCTTTATTTTTATACAACGATTTTTCAAAAACTTACCAATCCGAGTGCGATGTTCAGCTTACAAATATTTTGGATTCGGCCTATAAATTAAAATCTCATGGCGTTCACACCTACGAACATTTGCGGCCCTTAATTGTGGCAGCCTATGCCTCAGATGATCCCTTACTTAATGGTGGTTTGAAGGTCTATCTCGATAGAATAGCCAAAACTACCTCGCCGTCGGGCGGTGCTATTGGCGATGAATGGATCGCCGGACGAAATGCCGACGCCACCCACACCGGCTACGAATATTGTTCGTTGCACGAATTGATGGACAGCTACACCGTGTTGCTTCAAAAATCAGGTAAAGCACCTGTTGCCGATGCTGTTGAAAATATATTTTACAATGCCGCCCAGGGCTCACGAAATCCGGATCATTCATGCATCGCTTATTTAAAAACGGATAATTCATACGAAATGATGGGGACAAAAAACGGGGAAATTGAACCTGACAGGAAGCAGACAAGATACAAGTACTCGCCTGCACACCAGGATGTGGCGGTATGCTGCAGCCCAAATGCAGGAAGGATTACGCCTTATTTTATTCAATCGTC
>CAYOWJ010000215.1:0-6340 GCA_964407625.1 uncultured Lentimicrobiaceae bacterium | reverse complement strand
CAAAACTCAAAGATTAATTCATCATGGGGAATAAACAGAAAATTATGGGTGTTTTGTTGATGGCGATGCTGCTTCCGTTTGCCATGTGCAAAAAGGAAAAAATCGAAAATCCGGAAACAACAGGCAGTTTTTATGTGCCCGACATTACCAAAGGAACGCCCCGTCAAGGATTTACATTGCTTGATGTCGACTCTTACCAGCAAACAACCGAATACTCCTGTGGGCCTTCAGCGGTTATTACCTTGCTGAAATATTTCGGAAAAGAAGGAGACGAAATGGTCATCGTTGAAGAAATGGGAACCAGCACAACTACCGGAACTACGCCTGAACAAATGGCAACATGGCTCGACGCACATGGGTTTAAGGCCTCCTGGCACGAAAACGGTAACCTGGATACGCTTACCAATAATCTTAAAAAGCAAATTCCAACCCTTATCGAATGGAGCGACTGGGGTGGACATTGGGTGCTTGTGGTTGGTTACGACACCCGTAATACCGAAACAATCTCTGATGATGTAATTATTTTTGCCGATCCATACGACCGTCACGATGATAACATCGACGGAATCACCTGGTTTAACGCCGAGCGATTTTACTACATGTGGTACGATGCCCTGCTTTTCGGAAGTGTAATGAGACATGTTTACATCAGTGCTACTCCTGACCAGTAGAAGTGTATCGAATTTAGTTTATACACTTAAATCCTTAAAATGCCGGTTATTTTTTATTTAAAAATCTTACTTTCGTCAAAAATTAATGAAAATCGTTTATGCTTGGGTTCAAAAAGAAACATCACCACCGCAGCCATCAACATCGCCATACCGAAGTTAAAAAAGCTGATTCATTAAAGCCACATTCATTAAATCAACTGGCTCTTTTCTCGACAGCGGTTTTTGTGTTTTCTGCCTTGTTTTTACAATTTCTGATGACTTTTCAAACAGCCTTTTTATTAAGACACTATTCGATTTCATTTATCTATCGCCTTTTTGGAATAGGTTTTTCGTCGGTTAGTGCTGTCAAATGGTCCGAAGCACGGATTTTTCTTGTTTTTGGCATGACTGTCATGGTTTTTTTTGCGGCTGGTCTATTGCTCCTGTTTATTCTAAAGAAACAAAAACAGCTCAATTGGAAAATTAAACTGGTGATTACCTGGATGTCATTTCTGTTAATTCATTCGTTACCAATGGGAATGCTGGCAGGCACATTTTTTTTCGATGGATTTGGAATGGCCTATGCCTGGTTGTTTGATTCGGCCTGGGTGAGGGGTTTGGTTGCATTATTGGCGCTTTTGGTTGTGATGTATTTCAGGCCGTTTTGGATGAAAACTTTTTTAAAATCGGTTTACAGCACTTCATTTTTGTCGGATAATGGCGGGCGGAAAGCATTTATAAAACATGCATTTATTCTACCCTGGATTTTTGGGATAATAATACTTTTACCTTTTGCTTTACTGCATCAGGCCTGGTTCTGGCTGTTTTCTTATGTTGGACTTGGTATTGTTGTGTTTCCGGTTTTATGGAATAAAATTCCAACCAGGAAGTTTCTTGTTGTTAAAAGTGATAAGCGGATTTTCCATGTTAAATACCCGTTGGTACTTATCCTGGCCATAACAGTTTTCTTATGGTTTGTCGATTTCATCAGCAAAACCAACTTTTAAAATTGTTGCTTTGATGAGATTAATGTTTTCGGGTTTTTGTATTGTTTTCACTGAAATGGACTAAAAATAGAGAGTTCCGAACCCTCCAAGGGTTCGGAACTCTTCTTTTAAAGCACGATTTTTTTTCTGAGATTATAAAGTTTGTACAATTCAAACCAGAGAATTGTCGACATTCCTGCCGCTGTGCAAATCAGAATGTCAGTAAAATGAAGCCGGTCAAACTGGAATAAATCCATGAAAAAGGGCACTTCGAGCACAATGAGCAGAAAAAGGATAGCTCCTCCAACAACCCATTTAACGGCTTTATTTGTTGTTGCGATGATTTCGAAGATGTTGCGTGTCCATGACCGGTTGGTTAAGATTACCGCAATGTTCGAAACAATGAGTGTAGTAAAAGCCATAGCCCTTACCTCGTTTGAGCTTTTGCCAAGGTCCAGACCGATAAAATAAACCGCAAGCACAATTATGAGAATTCCTAAGCCCTGTAAACAACTGAACAGTATTTTTTTAGCTCCGAAAAACGGCTCTTCGAATTTTTTTGGAGGGCGGTTCATCACATTCTTTTCTTCCTTTTCGGCTTCAAAAATGATCGAACAGGCAGGGTCGATAATCAACTCGAGGAAAACAATGTGAACAGGCCATAAAATCAGCGGGAAATCGCCCAGGATTATTGGTACCAGCGAAAGTCCGGCAATGGGAACATGAATCGCAAAAATATAACCCAGGGCTTTCTGAAGGTTATCAAAAATCCTTCGTCCCATTTTTATGGCACCCACAATCGACGAAAAATTGTCGTCCATCAGTACCAGGGATGAGGCTTCACGGGCTACATCCGTACCTTTTTCGCCCATGGCAATCCCAATATTTGCAGCTTTTAGAGCAGGAGCATCGTTGATGCCATCGCCGGTCATGGCCACGATTTCATTATTTTTCTTGAGGGCATTTACAATTTTGAGCTTTTGTTCGGGAACCACGCGGGCAAAAACATTTACGTCCCTGATTCTTTGACTCAGTTCATCATCAGTCATGCTTTGAAGTTCAGGCCCGGTGATACAGCTATCAAAATTCTTCAAACCAATATCTTTCCCGATATTTTTTGCTGTAACCGGATAATCGCCGGTAATCATAATCACCCTGATGCCGGCACGATAACATTCGGCCACAGCATCTTTTACATTTTCACGGATCGGATCAGATAAACCAATTAATCCGATAAAATCAAAATCAAAATCGTGCTGAATATCGGGAAGATCGGAAGCTTTGATCTTCGATCGGGCCACGCCAATCACTCTCAGTCCGCCACCCGCAAGTTCTTCGACAGCCAGGGAAATTTTTTGCCTGACTTCTTCGGAGATGTGGCACAAATCAAAAATTGCTTCTGGTGCGCCTTTGGCTGCAATGGTTTTTTCGCTGCTTTCCTTGAAAGTGAAAACCCTCGACATGGCCAAAAGCTCCTTTGATAAAGGGTATTCTTTAACCATTTCCCAATCGAGATGAATATGTTCGGTGCCCTGAAGATAGCTTTCGCCGATGTGAGTAATGGCCTTTTCCATGGGATCGAACGGGTTCGACTGGCTCGACAGGATACCATATTCGATAATCTCGTGAAATTCTTCAGGGATTTGATTCGCTTTTTCGATGGTAAGAAAATCTTTTCCATTAAACAGGCGGGTCACCGTCATTTTATTCTGGGTGAGTGTTCCTGTTTTGTCGGTGCAGAGTACTGTTGCCGAGCCCAGGGTTTCGATGGCTGAAGGTTTTCGCGTGAGCACTTTCTTTTTGGAGATACGCCAGGCTCCGACTGCCATAAAGATGGTAAGAACTACCGGAAATTCCTCGGGCAGCATGGCCATGGCAAGTGTCAGGCCGGCAAGAAATCCTTTGATCAGGTCACCGCGGGTAAGGGTGTAGGCTACGATTACAAGAATACATAAGATAATGCCGGTAATGGTAAGTTTTTTGACGAGTTTGCCCATTTCCCGGTTTAGTTTGGTAGGCTCCTCCTTCACACTTTCGAGCGCTTTGCCAATCTTGCCAATTTCGGTATTTATGCCGGTTCCGGTAACTCTCCCGATGCCGGTTCCCTGCACAATCATCGAACCTGAAAAAACAAACGGGAGGTCGTCGCCACCGGGCTGTGTGTGTTTTTCTTTTCCATCCCAGTCCGATTTTCTTACAGGCACCGATTCGCCGGTGAGCAATGATTCGTCGGCAAGGAGATTTATCGAATATAAAATAGTTGCATCAGCCGGAACACGGTCGCCTTCCTGCAAAATAAGGATATCGTCGCTCACCACATCCTTTCCGGCAATGCGGGTTTCGACGCCGTCTCTAATCACCAAAGCCCTTGGGCTGGCAAGGTCTTTAAGCGCATCGAGGGCCTTCTCGGTTTTACGCTCCTGGTAAAACTCGATACCCATAATTACAAATACAAAACCAAGCAACATCAGCCCTTCCTGGATGTCGCCCAAAACCATGTATAAACTTCCACAGGCCACCAGCAGCAGGAACATTGGCTCCTTTAAAATGTTAACCACGATGTGAAGGAAATTTTTAGGCTTTGACGAGGGCAGTAAATTATAGCCTTCTGTTTTAATCTTTTCTTCGGCTTCTTTTGCGGTTAAACCCCTGAATTTTTCTGATGTCAGATCAATCTGCATGGACTAAAATGTTAGATGGTTCTGAAATTTTGATTATTTATTTAATGGATAAAGATTTTGATTTTCTGATGTCAAAAAATCAAAGGTTACCTTGCTGATGAAGATAACCTTTGAAAAACCAAATCTATCCGGCTTTAAAAATCAAACATATCCGAAAGGAAGTTTTTCTTTCGTCCATGTTTATAATTGCCTGAATAGCGGTTATCATCATGGTCCGAATATTTCCGGTCGTCATGACGATCATTGTCGTGTCCGGGTTGTGGCGTGAAGCCTGATGAAAAACTCCTTTCGATAATTTTCTCCAGCTCACCGCGGTCAAGCCAGATTCCGCGGCATTTTGGGCAATAATCAATTTCGATACCTTGTTTATCGGCTAAGGCCAGCGTAACGTTACAAATAGGGCAGTTCATGATATTTCCTCCAATTTTTATGATTAATAAAATGTAAAACTTCAAATTATTTCCAATGATTAAGTTCAAAAATAAATAGTTAGGTTAATCTAACTATTTACAGGTTTTTTACATTCCGGATACCACTTTTTCGAGAAGTTCGATAAGAATGTTTTTTTCGGTTAAAGTAAGTTTTTTGGTCATCGAGGCAGCAAGTATCCTGTGCGCGTGGTCGTGCATCTGGTTTATCTGTTTTCCTTTTTCGGTCAGGTGTAAATGCGCGCTACGCCTGTCTTCGTCCGATTTTACTTTTACAACCAGATCCTTTTCGATGAACCTGTCGATGATTACGGTTATCGTGGGTTTGGTAAGGTTCATCTCCTGGGCAAGCTCGGTAATGCTTGGGTTTTTCAGATGGTTTATGGTTTCGAGGTAATGCATCTGCGTAAGCGTAAGTTCGTTAAATTTATACTCCTCTTTTGCAGCTTCTTCAACCTGACCCATCTTTGCCGAGAGTTCGGCTATCAAATTGACCAATTTTTCCATGGCGCAAACATAGTTAGAATATTCTAACTACCAAAATATTTTTCTCAACACTTTGTTTCGCGAAATTTTATTCCATTTTCATGATAAAAACGATCTTTGCAGCGATTTTTAAAAGAATTTGAATTTGAAATGTTAGTTATGAGAAATGTATTTTGTGTTTTGGGATTTGTTTTTTTTGGCTTTTTAATAAGTTGTGCGCCTGCAAAACAAGTTGTAGTTGTAAATTACGGGCAGCAGGCTGAAGCCGATTTTAATGCCGGAAATTTTGATGCTGCCTTAACCGGTTATGAAAATGCCATGGCTGCCAATAAAAGCCAGGGAGCGCCCATCGACGGGGTTATTTATCGAAATGCCGGGCTTTCGGCTTTGGAATTAAAGCAAACGTCAAAAGCCATCGAATACCTCGAAGTTGCAAAATATACTCCTGCCGTGGATGCCGAAATCTGGGCGGGATTAGCCAAATGTTACCGCGAAATTGACAATTTATCCAAAGAAATGACCGCGATCGAAAATTATCTCGAAAACTATCCGCAAGGCAAGGAAGTTAGCGCCTTTCAGGTGAGATTGTTCGAACTGTATGTTGAGAGCGAAAACTGGCCGATGGCTTTTGATTTGTGGCCTCCGATTGCCGAAACTGCCGGCACTCAACTGAAATTGTTGAACGACTATTTTAAGGTTAACCGAAAATTGGGCAACGACCAGAATTGCGATGAGCTGGCTCCCAAAATGCTCCAGCTCGACGATAAAAACCTCGTTGCCCTCGAATGGCAGGCTAAAAAATATTACTGGAAAGCCGAAGATTTTTACCAGGCTGAAATGAAAGCTTACGAAAATAACAAAACCAATAAGCAATACCTCAAATTACTCGAATCGCTGAAACTGACAACAGCGGATTTTAAGATTTCGCTCGGCTATTTTGAGCGCCTCTACGCCATCTCGCCAAAACCTGATTTTGCCAACTACATCGGCAATATTTACGCCCGTTTTGACGATAAAAAAAATGCTGAGTTTTATCACGAAAAAGGGAAGAAGTAGAGGAAGAAAGGAAGGATGGAAGAATGGAAGAATGTGACAATTCGACAATGAGG
>CAYOWJ010000214.1:0-6406 GCA_964407625.1 uncultured Lentimicrobiaceae bacterium | reverse complement strand
CCGAATTCAAAAATTTTAAATTTCATTCATCATTTTGGACGAACAGATAAACATCGACAAACAAAACAAAATTATCAAGGATAGCGTGGAGCTGTTTATGAAATTTGGCATCCGAAGCGTTTCGATGGATGATATTGCCCGTGAACTGGGCGTCTCCAAAAAAACACTTTATCAGTATTTCGCTAATAAAGCCGATTTGATTGCTAAGATTCTTGAGCTTCACGAAAAAGAATCGATGCATTGTTTCCAGGATAATACCGGCAGCGATGTTAACGCCATTGATGAGTTGATCGAAATCAGCCGGACGATTAGTGAAGACCTGAAGAAATACAATCCCTCTGCACTTTTCGACCTCCATAAATATTATCCCGAAATCATAAAACCGTTTTTTGAACGCCGCAAAATTGCAATCCATAATTTTACTGCCGAAAACCTGAAACGCGGCATCCGGCAAGGCCTCTACCGGCACGACCTCGACATCGAAATCGTTTCGCAGCTTTATATTAAAAAGCTGGAAGGCGTGCATGAGTTTATTTTTTCCAACAATGAAAACTACACTTTTAATAAAATTTTTAACGTGATGTTCGATAACCACATCCGCGGAATTGCCAACACACAAGGTTTGATTTACTATGAACAACAAAAAAATAAATTCGAAAATACCAACATTTAAAGCATTTAATATGAAGCTATTAAAGATGCTCTTGATTTTCCTGCTTGCATTTGTCCCGGCAGCGCAAATCAGCAGTCAGAACAACACTCAACCGGATTCGCTGCTGAAGTTTTCGCTTCAGGAAGCGCTCCAGTACGCCATCGAACACAATTATACCGTAAAGAATTCGGTTGCCGACATCGAGATTGCCAAAAAGCGGGTTTGGGAAACCACTGCCATTGGCTTGCCGCAGGTTAATGTGGATGCCAGTTACAGCAATATTTTTAAGGTGCCGGTGGTTTCATTTCCTTCGACCGCCATTAAGGTAGAGGATTTTCCGGACGGCACACCGTTTACTTCCCAGGCACTTGAAGACAATCTTTCGTTGGGTTATGAAGATGGAGAACCCATTGCGCTTGGTGTAAAAGAAAATATTACCGCCACCCTTGTTGTTTCGCAGTTGATTTTCAGCGGTGAATATATCGTGGGATTGCAGGCTTCACGAACCTTCAGACTGGTAACCGAGCAAAGCCTTGTAAAAACTGAACTCGAAATCAAACAACTGGTTTACGACTCATACCACCTGGTGCTGGTGCTTCGCGAAAGCCAGAAAATTGGTGAAGATATCTTAGCCAATATCGAAAAAACCGAATTCGAAGTGCGAGAATCACTAAAAGCAGGCTTTGTTGAAGAAACTGACCTCGACCAGATTATTCTTACAAAAACCCAGTTGAAAAACTCTGTCGATAACATAACGCGACAGGTTGAAGTTGCCGTCCAGTTGCTGAAATTTCAGATGGGGGTCGATTATAACGCCACCATCGAACTTACCGAAAATCTCGACCAACTCGTCAATAGTGTAAATGCCGAAAGTCTTTTGATCCAACAGCTTATTCTTGGTGATAATATCGATTACCAGCTTATTTCGACCAGGGAAAAATTAAATGAGCTGGCCTGGAAACTCGAAAAAGCAAAATTCCTTCCTTCGGTAGCCGGTTTTTACCAGCATCAGGAAAGAGCAAACAAACCTGATTTCGATTTTGTTTCGCCCGATATGATTGGCGTAAGCCTTACGCTGCCTATATTCAGCAGCGGAAGCAGGCTCGCTAAGGTGAGCCAGGCAAAATTGAATTACGAAAAGATGCAAAACAACCGCGATCAGGTTGTTCAGGGCATTTATCTCGAACTTTCGCAGGCCCGGACAAACTTTGAAAATGCCGTGGAAACCTATAATAATCAGCGGATGAATATCACAATCGCCAAAAAAATCTACGACCGTTCATTAATCAAATACCGCGAAGGCCTTACTTCAAGCCTCGAACTTACAACCGCCAATAATCAGTATCTCGAAGCCCAGAGTAGTTACTTCCAGGATATGCTAAAACTGCTCAACGCAAAAATAAAACTCAATAAAGTATTAAACACCCTGTAATCACACAATCAAATATAAAAAGTTATGAAGAAATTAATAATGATGAGCCTGATGGCAATGCTGGCATTCTCATGCAGCCAGCCCGACAAAAAACAACAACTCGACGAGTTAAAAAAGAAACAACAGGAAATCGCCGGCCAGATCGAATTACTCGAAACTGAGTTAAAAGCTGATGGATCTTTTGCTGCATCAAAAGACAGCAAACCTGTCGAAATTTCAACGGTTTCGATTTCAAATTTCGATCATTTTATCGAAATACAAGGAACCGTAAAAGCTGATGACGAAGTAATTGTACCTTCCGAAACGGGAGGATCAATCATCAGGATATTTGTAAAAGAAGGCGATTTTGTAAAGGCTGGTCAGATCCTGGCTGAGCTGGATTCAGAAATCTTAAAGAAATCACTCGACGAAATCAAAACCGGGTACGAGATGGCAAATACAGTTTTCGAGCGCCAGAAAAGGCTTTGGGATCAACAAGTGGGTAGCGAAATTCAGTATCTTCAGGCAAAGTCCAACAAAGAATCGCTCGAAAACCGCATGGCCACCGTTCAGGAACAAATCGACAAAACGAAAATAAAATCGCCTATCAGCGGAAGCGTCGAAAGTGTTCCTGTAAAAGTTGGTCAGATGGCTGCCCCGGGTAGTCCTGTAGCAATGGTGGTCAACTTTTCGAGAGTAAAAGTGGAAGCCGAACTTGCCGAATCGTATTCGTCAAAAGTAAAAGTTGGTAATAATGTTATTGTTCATTTTCCTGATGTTAACGAAGATATCGAATCAAAAATATCATTTACGGGTAAATTTATAAATCCGGTAAACCGCACCTTTACCATCGAGGTTCCGCTAACAAAAAGCAAAGTGGAGTACCGTGTAAATATGGTAGCTGTTGTTAAAATTAATGATTATAAAAATGAAACAGCCATTTCGGTGCCTGTGAATATTATCCAGAACTCGAAAAACGGTAAATATGTATTCCTGGCAAAAGCCTCGGGCAGCAACTTTGTCGCTTCAAAACAAGTGGTCGAAATAGGCCAGATTTATGATGGCAAAGCCGAAATTATTTCCGGACTTTCGGCGGGTGATAAAATTATCAGCCAGGGTTACCAGATGGTTAACGACGGACAAATTGTAACATTTGTCCAGTAATATTATCGCAACAGCTTAAAGGCTACTAAAATGGAAAAGAAAGCACATAAATATTTTTTTGCTACCAACTGGGCTATTGATAACAAAACCAGCGTATATATCCTCACCATTTTTATAACGGTGCTGGGTTTGATGAGTTACAACAGCCTCCCGAAGGAATCGTTCCCCGACATCGTGATCCCTACAATCATGGTTTCGACGCCATATCCGGGAACTTCGCCCGAGGACATGGAAAACCTGGTAACACGCCCGCTCGAAAAACAAATTAAAGGTTTGGGCGATGTTAAGAAAATCACCAGCAAGTCTGTTCAGGATTTTTCGATTGTGGTTGTCGAGTTTAACACCGACGTAGAAATTGCCGAGTGTAAACAACGCGTTAAAGATGCCGTTGACAAAGCCAGAACCGACCTTCCAAATAATCTTCCCGACGACCCGAACGTGGCCGAAATTGACTTTTCGGAATTCCCGATTTTGTATATCAATATTTCGGGCGATTACGACCTCGACCAGTTAAAGAAATACGCCGATATTGCCCAGGATCGCATCGAGTCGCTCCGTGAAATTACCCGCGTTGATATTGTTGGCGCGCTCGAACGCGAAATCCAGGTTGATGTTGACATGTATAAAATGCAGGCTGCCAGCGTTACCATGACCGACCTCGAACGGGCAATCTCCAGCGAAAACCTCACCATCTCGGCAGGTAATATTGCAACTTACGGCATGAAACGCTCACTTCGCGTTGCCGGACAATTTACACGTCCCGAACAAATCGAAAATATCGTCCTTAAATCGTCGAGCGGCGCCATTTTGTATATTAAAGATGTGGCTCAGGTTAAAGATGGATTTAAGGAACAGGAAAGCTTTTCGCGGCTTGAAGGCCAGAATGTTATCACGCTTAACATCATCAAACGCAGTGGCGAAAACCTGCTCGATGCTACCGACAAAATCAAAGACATCATCAATAACGATCTTCAGGGCAAGGTTTTCCCAGCCGATTTAAAGATAACCCTCACCGGCGACCAATCCAAATTTACGCGCAACACCCTCGAAGAACTCATCAATACACAAATTATCGGGTTCCTCCTGGTTACTTTGATTCTCATGTTTTTCATGGGTTTCAACAACGCATTTTTTGTGGGGTTGTCGGTGCCGCTTTCGATGTTTATCGCCTACCTCGTATTACCGGGACTTGATTTCTCGATGAACATGATTGTGATGTTCGCCTTCATTTTTGCGCTTGGAATTGTGGTTGACGATGCCATCGTGGTCATCGAAAATACGCACCGGGTTCATAAATACGAACCCAACATTGTCGAAGCTGCCAAGCAGGCGGCGGGCGAAGTTTTCCTGCCCATCCTTTCGGGAACGCTCACCACACTCGCGCCCTTTTTCCCGCTTATTTTCTGGCCCGGAATAACGGGTGAGTTTATGAAATATATTCCCATCACGCTCATCATTACGCTTTTTGCTTCGCTTTTCGTGGCTTATGTTATCAATCCTGTGTTTGCTGTTTCGTTTATGAAACACGAGTACGAAAAACATACACCTGTGAGCATCTTTAAAAAATATAAATGGTTGCTCATCGTACTTGCCGGCGCTGCTGCGATTTCTTATCTTATTGGCTGGATTGGGATAGGAAATTTCTTAGTTTTCATCTTTATCATGATGATGCTTTTCCACTATGTTATCAATAAGATGATTGCCTATTTCCAGGAAACCATCTGGCCATATCTGATGAGTTTGTACGATAAACAGCTCAGATTTGTTTTATACGGACGGCGGCCCTACTACTTGCTTGTCCTTATTTTGGGTTTGTTTGTTTTTACGATTTATTTAACGGGTGTTGTAAAACCAAAGGTGCTGTTTTTCCCGGATAACGACCCCAACACGATTGATGTTTTTGTAAGCCTTCCGGTTGGAACCGACCAAATATTTACCGATTCGATTGCCACCATTGCCGAAAAGCGCATTTATGAAGCCATTGGCGAAAACAACCCAATTGTCGAGTCGGTGATTACAAACGTGGCTTTGGGCGCATCATCCGACTTTTTCGACCGCACAAGTTCATCGCATTTAGCCAAAATCACCATCAACTTTGTCGAGTTTAAATATCGCAAAGGCGATAATACCAGCAATTATATCGATCGTATCCGCGAAAAGGTGCAGGGAATTGCCGGTGCCGAAATTGTGGTTCAGAAAAATGAAATGGGGCCTCCCACCGGAAAACCCATCAACATCGAAATTACCAGCGAAAACCTGAACGAACTGATTGATTATGCCGCCGGCTACCAGCGCTACCTCGACTCGTTGCAGGTGCCCGGTGTTGAAGAACTGAAATCAGACTTCCAGGCCAATAAGCCCGAAATCATTGTAAAGATTGACCGCGAACGCGCTAACCGCGAAGGCATCAGCACAGGCCAGATTGCGATGGAAATTCGTACCGCTGTTTTTGGTAAAGAAGTCTCCAAATTTAAAGAAGACGAGGACGAATACGACATCACCCTGCGTTACCGCGAAGACCAGCGCAAAAACATCAACCAGCTTCTCAATTTAAAAATTATCTATCGCGATATGAATTCGGGGATGCTTCGCGAAATACCGCTTTCGTCGGTGGCAAGTTTCGATTATTCCGACACTTACGGCGGCATCAAGCGCAACAACCTTAAACGTGTTATCACGCTTAGTTCGGAGGTGCTTTCGGGTTATACCGCCAACGAAGTGGTGGCCAACATCAAAACACTTACCGAGCGTTACCCGGGAAATCCTGAAATCACCGTTTCATTCACCGGCGAACAGGAGGACCAGGCCGAATCAACCACCTTCCTGCTTACCGCCATGATTATTTCGATTGGATTGATTTTCTTCGTGCTTATCTCACAGTTTAATTCCATTTCAAAAGCGGTGATTATCCTGAGCGAAGTTGTTTTCAGCATCATCGGTGTTTTGCTTGGTGTAATTATTTTTGATATGCCCATCGTAATTGTAATGACCGGGCTTGGCATTGTTGCCCTCGGCGGCATCGTGGTACGGAACGGGATTCTGATTGTAGAGTTTACCGACGTGCTCCGCCTGCGTGGACACCGAACGATGGATGCAATTATCGAGGCAGGCAAAACCAGGATAACTCCGGTTGTCCTTACTGCCACAGCAACCATGCTTGGCCTTGTTCCGCTTGCCAT
>CAYOWJ010000213.1:0-6410 GCA_964407625.1 uncultured Lentimicrobiaceae bacterium | reverse complement strand
CCGGAAATGCCGCTCATTTTTGGGTTCAGAATAAAAATCATACCTGGAAAAATGTTGTTCAAAACGGTGATCCTGATCCGGAAAGCGGTGAAATTCTCATCAATGGCCTCAAGCCTGGTGAAGTAACCGTTGAAATTTGGGATAGCTGGAATGAAGCTATTATTCCTTCTCAAATTCAAACAAAAACTGTTGGCCAGGATGGCAAACTCACTCTCCAAATTGAAAATCTTGTCGCTGATTTAGCTTTTAAAATTTGGGGCAAGCAAAATCAACAAGTTCAGACTATTGAGCTAAATCAAGGGTGGGCAGGTGTTTCAGCATTTATTGAGCCAACCGATAAAAACCTGGATGCAGTTTTAAACGAAATTATGCCCGATTTAAAAATCCTTTCAAATTTAACAGGAATTTATTGGCCGGATGGGCAAGTTTTTACACTCGATGAATGGGATCCTCATTCAGGATATTTTATTAAATTAAATACAGCAAATCAATTGGTTATATCAGGTTTACCGATTCAAAACCGCACAATCCTGTTATCTCCCGGCTGGTCGATTCTTCCGGTTTTATCAGAATGTCCTGTCGGGATAGAAGACCTTTTTGGAGGTGAGATTATTAAATTGGAAATCGTTAAGGAAATTGCCGCAAATGAATTATTCTGGCCAGAAAACCAGGTATTTACACTAACTCATTTACTGTCAGGGAAAGCTTATCTGGTAAAAATTAATGAAACTGCTGAAATTACTTTTCCGCAATGTAAAAGTATTAAGGAATAAGATAGTCTGTAGTGAATGTTCTGTATGACTAGTGACCTGGTAAAAATATTTTATCGTCCTGAAACCCTTGATTTCTTTAACCTCTTCGAGGTATTTTTAAATCGGGGGTGTACTTTTTCTACAATACTTTATCGCCTACGGCGAATTCCGCGTAGCGGATAAAGTATTGTAGAATAATGTGATGTGATAGCATTAAAAATTCCCCGTGGATAAACAATTTAGTCGGTCAGTAGTGGTTCTAAATCAACTCCACCAAAATCTCAACCAAAACTTCCCATTATCACCCCGCCATCCACACTGATGGTTTGTCCGGTGATATAGCCCGAAAGTGGCGACAGCAGCCATGTTGCCAGTGATGCAAATTCGTCAGGCTGCCCCATTCTGCCAACTGGGATGGTTTTTTCCATTAACTTTTGAACTTCCTGATAAGAAAGTCCGCTGACTTCAGCTTTTTTATTCAAAACCCTTTTCACTGCTTCAGTATCGTGATAGCCAGGTGCAAGAATATTTGCAGTAATTCCTTCTTTAGCAACCTCCTGCGACAGTGTTTTTACAAAACCTACGACGGCCAGCCTGAACGAATTGCTCAAAACAAGGTTTTCAACCGGCTGTTTTACCGAAATGCTTTCGATAAAAAGCAACCTGCCATATTTTTGCTGTTGGAATTTTGGCAAAAAAGCCTTCACCAAATCAACTTTCCATCGCAACACCGAAAAATAAGCGGTATCCCAATCTTCTAGTGTCGTTTCCAAAAACGACTTTGCCGGCGGCCCTCCGGCATTTACAACCATGCCATCCAAACGCATGTCTCCGACATAATCAATAATTTCGCTGATAATTTCCGGATCGGTAATATCGCCATTAATAGCTTCGATATTTTCGGGAAATTCGGAAGCAAATTCACTGAGTCGTTCAGCATTTCGGGCAACAGCTATAATTTTTGCACCTTCGGCAATCAATGACCTGGAAATGGCATTTCCAAACCCTGCGGTTGCACCCCCAACAAGGAAAAGTTTGTTTTGAAGTTGTAAGATCATGTTTTTGTAAAAGTTTCAAATTGACACTCTATAAAATTGAAAGAATGGAAATTGGAAGGATGCAAAAAAAACTACTTTTAAATTCCTGCTGTATTCAAATTTCCAAGGCTGATCGTAAAAACCTTCTTTTGTTCAGGATCATCATCATTTACGAGCTTTAAAGAAACTTGTAAATGAAGGAGATAAATATTTAATTCGGTGTATTTGGATTGGATTTTTCCAATTTTCAGAATGTCGGAATTGATAATTCCATAAGTTCGTTTTTCGATGATCCCAAATATTTCATCGGATTCTTCGTCAAGAATTGACGAATCATAATCATCGATAAACTCATGGATATTACAAATTTCGGAAGTCGTGATTACCTGCAGGTTCTCGATACCCCCAATATTTACAAGGAACCAGGCATTTACGTTTTGGTCGATGAGGCAGCGATTGAGGTTATCGCGTTGCAAAATCCGCGCATTGTTGATGAGTGCACGACCAAAATAATTATCACCAAACTGGTAAACTTTATCGTAAGTAATTGCATATCTTAAATTTATGCTGCCGATAATCCTGCGAAGTTTTGGATAAAAATGAAAAGCATTGTAAACCCTCAAAACTACGGCAAAATTGATGGCAAAAAGCAGCGAGTGCAAGGGCGTGTCGAAAATAAAAAAGCCACCATCACCGGTACTGATAAAATGATCCTTGATTTTTTGAGGGTCGTATTTCTGGAAAATAAATTTGTGGTTAGCAAAACACTGATCAATGGTGGTTTCCATAAACCGCCGGAATAAAAAGGGAATCAGGGCTTGCTCCAAAACCCCGTAACCTGTGCTGTACTGATAAATATCAAGCCCCAGAACCGATTTATTCGGGATATTTTCGTAATTAACATATTGATTTAATGCCTGGTACAAATCCTCATCATCCGGAATGATATTGGTTTTTCTAAAAATCACACGGTGATCTTTTTCGGTGAGGATATTTTTTATTTCCTCGTAATCGAGCGCTTTAATTGGAATACTCATCTTGTAAAAAATTAAAAATCAATGAGATATAAAATTTATGCAAAAATAGCCATTTTTCTATGAATTTTTCTTTCGGAAAAGCCTCATTAACCTGTGATAGTAAAATCATTTTCCTGAAGGCCTTCTTCTGTCGTTCATTCCTTTGCGGCGAATCGGGCCACGGTCGTTATCCCTTCGTGTGACTTCGAATTTCGGACCAACCCCAAAACCTTCTGGCAAAGGCAGTTTCCGGACCTCCGACTGGATTAGTTCTTCGATTTTCTTAAAATCCCGTGTTTCTTTGTCATTTATAAATGTAATGGCAACCCCGGTTTTTTCGGCTCTGGCTGTTCGGCCCACGCGATGAACATAATCTTCGGCATCGTGAGGAACATTATAGTTAATTACCAGGCTAATGTTATCAATATCAATGCCTCTGGAGACAATATCTGTAGCAACAAGAATTTGAATTTCACGATTTTTAAACTGCCGGAGCACGATTTTACGCTCATCCTGTTCAAGGTCCGAATGGATGGCTTTGACGTTTAATCTTAACCTTTTTAATTCACCTTCAATAACCTTCACACTGGATTTGGTAGCCGAAAATATCAAAACTGAAGGCAAATCCTTACCTGCAAGCAAGTTTTTTATCAACGCAATTTTTTGATTATCATACACCAAATAAGCTACCTGCATCACATTTTCGGCAGGTTTTGAAACTGCGAGATTTACCTCTTCCGGCTTATGGAGGATGCTTTTTGCCAAACCCCTTATTTCGCGTGGCATAGTTGCCGAAAACAGCAAAGTTTGCCGTTCTTTTGGAAGATGGCTTAAAATTTTTTGAATATCAGGCAAAAAACCCATGTCGAGCATGCGGTCGGCTTCATCTAAAACCAGATACTTCAGCTCGTTAAATTTGACATATCCCATGTTTAGGTGTGAAATTAACCTTCCTGGCGTTGCAACAATTACCTCGGCGCCGGTTTTTAAGGCCTTTTTCTCCATTTCAAAATCGGTGCCGCTACCTCCGCCATAAACAGCAACTGAGCTAAGATTTGTAAAGTAGGAAAAACCCTCCAGTTGCTGGTCAATTTGAACGGCTAACTCACGTGTTGGTGCAATTATCAAAGCTTTGATGGTATCGTTGCGATGCTTGTCGGAGACAATTCCGTGCAACATGGGTAATACGTAAGCTGCTGTTTTTCCTGTTCCGGTTTGCGCACAGCCAATCAAATCGTGGCCCTGCATAATCAATGGAATTGCCTGTTCCTGAACTGGTGTAGGTTTTTCGTAGCCAACGGCATCGATGCCTTCCATGATTTGGCTGTGTAGTTTAAATTCGGAAAATTTCAAAATATCTAAAATTTGATGTTTAATTGTTTACAAATTTAGGATAATATCCTTGAAATGGAGTATTAAATAATAAAACATTGATTTTAAATGAGATATCTTTTGATGGGTTAGAATTGATTGTGTAAATGAAGCTGTTTACAAACCCCGCTCCCACTCTTTACGCAGGTTTGCATGTTCGGGAGCCTGAATGGCCATGTCGAGTTGTGAGATCAGATTTTGTTGGTCACGATTTAGAATTCCTTTTAAAACCAGGTAGTTTGATGCATGATCGCTGCGGAAAACGGTTTCTTTCAAATTTAAGTTGGAGAGGAATAATTTCTGTTCCTGAAGCAAATCCAGAATATTCATTTCGATAAATTCACCCCCGAATTTTGTCCTGAAATGCCCGACACCAAAAGGAAAGCTTAAAACCAGGGTTGATAAAAACTCAGGTTGAACCAGGTTAACAACTTTGGCCGAATTCATGGCATGTTGCGCAGAATACTTCCTCCCTCCCAACCCATTGATAATCATCACCGAACTTTTAATCCCGGCTTCTTTGGCCCGGTTCATCGAAATGATGGTACTTTCGGCAGTTTCACCTTTGTTTATCAAATCCAGCAAAACATCATCCCCCGTTTCGATGCCCACGTAAATCAATTTCAAACCAGCTTTTTGCAAAGCCATGAGTTCATCTAAAGTTTTATTTTTCAAATCTTTAGGAATGGCGTAAGCCGAAATCCTGGTAAGTCGGGGAAATTTGTGGTTTAAATAAGCGAGGATTCTCAACAGTTTATCCGAACTCAAAACCATGGCATTTCCGTCAGCAAGAAATATTTTTCTTGTATCCGGAAAAAATTGAGCCATCTGATCAATTTCGGTAAAAATTTCTTCTTCGGGCTTAACCCTGAAATTTTTGGAAGTGTACATTTCGCAAAAGGCACAGCGGTTCCAGGAGCAGCCAATGGTTACCTGCAAAATTAATGAATAAGCCTCGCTGGGCGGGCGGAAAACAGGTTCGTGATATTTTATGGGAAATGAAAACAAGTTTTTGAGTTTTAGTTTTGTGCAAAGATGGGGATTTTTTTGTTGGAAGTCGGAAGTCGGAAGACCGAAGTTTCTAAAAGCAGTGAGACAACCTGTTAATTTACCAACTTCCAAAGGGTCAGACTGCCGACTGGCCTCTGCCGACTGGCCTCTGCCGACTCACCACTGCCTTCTACCTGCTTCTTAACCTTCAAAAGGATGCTCTTTCTCAAAATCCGGCTGATAATTTTCATGGCTTTCCAAATCCTGTACCCAGCCTTTCCTGAATCCTAAACGATGAAATTCATCTACAACAGACTGATATTCTTCCTGATAAAGTGTCCGGTTTAATGGAGAAATATTCCTAACAAAAGCCGTTGGATAATATTGCGACATCAACGAAATGTGAATTGAAGTTGAAATTTCTTCGGCAATAAACTGCAAAACGCCAAGACTGTTTTCGACATGGCCCGGCAAAACCAGGTGGCGAATGATAATCCCGCGTTCGGCAACGCCATTTTCGCTCAAAAATAAGGTAGATCCTTTTTGACGATACATTTCCCTCAACGCGTTTTTAGCAATTTCAGGATAATCTTTTGCATCTGAATATCTCCTGGATAAGTCTGGATCAATATATTTGAAATCAGGGAGAAAGACATCTACCAGGTTTTCAATTTCATAAAGAGTTTCAACTTTGTCGTAACCATTTGTGTTGTAAACGATGGTTGGATACAAGCCTAGTTCGTGCAAACCATTTATAATCACCATAACTTGTGGTACAAAATGAGATGGCGAAACAAAACCCAACGCTTCACAACCGGCATCCAGGTATCTGACGATTTCGGATAGAACCTGCTTTAAATTAAAATGGTTTGCAGCCAGCATATCATTATTAAAGCTGATCTGGTGATTCTGGCAATACAAACATTGAAGGTTGCAATGCCCGAAAAAAACGTTGCAAATGCCCTGATTTCCGCTGATGGCAGGCTCTTCGCCTTTATGAACACAAATTGATGAAATAAAGTAAGAGGCATCGCTTTTGCAATATCCCAATTTTGACGAAAACCTATTGGCACCGCAGTTTCGGGGGCAAATCCGGCAGTTTTGAAGAACTTTCAGCGGTTCTTCCAGCTTTTGGATATTCAATAATTCTATCTTGTGGAAAATTTCATTTTGCATGGGACAAAGGTAGGGATTTGGGGGTTATTGGAAGTAATCACAGAATTCACTTGCTGGTGTTGTCTAAT
>CAYOWJ010000212.1:2438-6411 GCA_964407625.1 uncultured Lentimicrobiaceae bacterium | reverse complement strand
ATCAACATGGGTGGTGACGATGTAAGCGTGGTTGCGATTGTTTACAGGAAGAATTAGGATGGTTTTATGATATCCAAATAGGGGGAATTGTTAGCAGAAATTTTGTATTAATTCTTTACCTCGTAGTGGTTAAAGACAAGAACACCGTTAATCAAATTTCCCATAGGGAATTAACAAACGAATTTGTTAATTCCCTACGGGGTATTTAACAATCTTTCATAGGATTTTTCTACAATACTTTATGCCCTGCGGGCAAATTCATAATACAAAACAACAAATATTTGCCAATGGCCAGAACATGAAAAAATACCTTTAAACCTGACAGATATTTACGGGCTGCCTTTCCTGGTTTTTCTAAAATTGAAATTGAAAATGTAGAGTCCTGAATTTTAAACAATGGCCTCCTCAAAGCAATTCTTTGTACTTTTGCGCCTCGAATTTTGCTTTTAATTAAATTTTACAATGAAAAACGACAAAGTAATTCTTATCATATTAGATGGCTGGGGTCTTGGCAATAAATCAAAATCAGATGCGATTTTTACGGCAAACACCCCGTTCATGGATAGTTTGTACCAAAATTATCCACATTCAAAGCTTTTTGCCCATGGTAAACATGTAGGATTACCCGATGGCCAGATGGGAAATTCAGAAGTTGGCCATTCCAATATTGGCGCCGGAAGGGTGTTATTCCAGGATTTAATGCGCATCAACAACGACATCGAAACTAACAAATTTGGCTCAAATGAAACCCTGGTAAAAGCCCTTGAATATGCCAAACAAAATAAAAAGTCGGTTCATTTTATCGGGCTGGTTTCAAATGGAGGCGTTCATTCGGCTAATACCCATTTGTACGCGCTTGCTGATCTGGCAAATTCCCATAAAATTGACAATGTTTTTATTCACGCCATAACCGATGGCCGGGATACAGACCCGAGAAGTGGCATTGGTTTTATAAAGGAGCTGGAGGAAAACATTAACGGCACAAACGTTAAAATAGCCACCATTGTCGGGAGGTATTATGCGATGGACCGCGACAAGCGTTGGGAAAGGGTTAAAATTGCCTACAATTTGTATGTCGATGGAATAGGTGCCGGTGCCAAAAATGCCGTCGAAGCCATGGAAAACTCATACCAGGACGGGGTTACCGATGAATTTATCAAACCCATTGTCATGCTTGATGAAGCACAAAAACCATTAGGAACCATTAAAGAAGATGACGTTGTAATTTGCTTCAATTTCAGAACGGACCGATTGCGCGAACTTACCTTTGTGCTGACGCAAAAAGACATGCCCGAATTCCAGATGAAGAAAATGCCTTTGTATTATGTTACCATGGCCAATTACGACGAGTCATTCACCGGAATTCATATTCTTTACGAAAAAGACAATGTTTTTAATTCTTTGGGCGAAGTATTGGCCAATCATGGTCGCGCCCAATTACGCATCGCTGAAACCGAAAAATACCCGCACGTAACGTTTTTCTTTTCTGGCGGACGTGAAGCCACTTTTTCAGGCGAGGAGCGTATCATGGTTTCTTCGCCAAAAGTTGCAACCTACGATCTTCAACCCGAAATGAGCGCACCTGAAGTTACCGAAAAAGTAATTGCTCAGATTAACACTGAAAAATTCGATTTCATCTGTCTCAATTTTGCAAACTGCGACATGGTAGGTCATACAGGTATTTATGAGGCGATAATTAAAGCCATCGAAACCGTTGACAGCTCGGTAAAACAGGTGATAAATGCAGCCATCGGCCATGGCTACACTGCCATTGTTACCGCCGATCACGGGAATTCCGATTTTGCCATCAATGCTGATGGTTCTCCTAACACCGAACATTCGTTAAATCAGGTTCCCTGCATTCTGATCTCTGATTCAATTAAAAACATATCAGATGGTGTTTTGGCAGATCTTGCTCCTACAATTTTAAAAATCCTGCATATTCCTGTTCCTGCAGAAATGACAGCTAAAGCTTTGGTTTAATCAATTTTAAGGACAAAAACCTTCATCAAATCATTGTTAAATGCAAAAAAAGTGGATCATTCCCGACCTGCATGGGTGCTCTAAAACGCTGAGAACATTGGTAGAAGATAAAATCAGGCCTGAAAAGAATGATTTTATCTACTTTTTAGGCGACTACATCGACCGCGGCCCCGACTCTAAAGGAGTGGTTGATTTTATCATGTCGCTCGAGGCACAGGGTTTTAAGGTAAGACCCATTAAAGGAAACCATGAAGAGTATTTATTGATAGCCCTCGATAAGGAAAAAGATATTAATCGAAAGTATTTCTTTTTTAAAGAGGAAAACCCCTATCTTCATGAATGGCTTGCGCATGGTGGTGGTATTACCCTGAAGAGTTTTGGAGTTAAAAAATTCGCACAAATACCATTGAAATACGTGGATTGGATTAAAAAACTTCCGAATTATTACATCGAAGATAGATTTGTCATTGTTCATGCCGGATTAAATTTCTCGCTCAAAGATCCTTTTGAAGACCTGCATGCCATGTTGTGGGCACGCTCCTTTGAAGCTGCTCCCGAAAAGATCGGAAACCGAAAAATTATTCATGGCCACGTACCAGTGAGTCTCGATTTTATGAAATCGTGTATCGACGATGAAAACCATAAATTTTTACCGCTCGATAATGGCTGCTATTTGCCCCACAAGCCGGGCATGGGAAATCTGGTTGCTTTTGAGCTTAATTCATTGGAGTTATTGGTTCAGCCAAATATCGAATAACCGGAAGATTTCTTTAATGCAGGATTTTGAAAACCATCTCCTTCAGGATTTCACCATCATCCATCGTTCCACTTTCGACGCCTTTTGCTTTTTGATCGTATTCGCGTAAAATTGCAATGATTTCGCGAACTTTAAAGGTGTTATAGTTGGAGGCAGCCACCCTGAAATCTTTCACAAAAAATGGTTTGGTGCCCAATTGTGCGGCAACATTATTATCGGATTTATCCTTGAGAAAGTGAAACAGAAATATTTTTTTGAAGTAGGCGAACAGCATCGAAATAATTTTGATGGCCGGGTTTTCTTTGGGGTTTGATGCAAAATTTTTAATGATTTCGTTGGCTTTATAAATATCCTTGCGGCCAAGCGCATTTTGAAGTTCAAAGATGTTGTAATCTTTGCTGATGCCGATATTTTTCTCGATATCTTCGGCGGTTATTTCGGAGCCTTTCCTGAGGTTGATAACCAGTTTGTTGATCTCATTTTCGATTTTACTCAAATCGTTCCCCAGGTTTTCGGCCAGGATAAAACGTGTTTTAGCTCCGATACGGTAGCCCTGCATTTCGATTTGCTTTCCTATCCAGTCGGGTATTTGGTTGTCGTACAATTTTTTCGACTGAAAATAAACAGCATTTTTATCGAGCAATTTCGAAAGTTCAGTGCGGCCATCAATTTTGCTGTATTTATAATCAAACACAAGGATGGTCGATTTTACCGGATTTTTAAGGTACGATTTAAACCGCTCATCTTTGTCAAGATCTTTTAAATCCTGGGCTTCGCGCACAATAACAACACGGTAGTTGCCAAAAACGGGATATTCGCGGGCCAACGAAATAATTTGAACCATGTCCACGTCCCGGCCATAAACGGTTGCCTGGTTAAACTCTTTTTCGGCATCAGAAAGCACCGTCTTTTCGATGGTTTTCCTGATTTTATCGATAAAATAAGGTTCCTCACCCGTTAGAAAATAGATCGGGTGATAAATCTTATTTTTAATATTTTCAAGAATTTTTTCGATGTCCATCTTTTTAAGATTAGATTTTCAAAATCTAAAACTCAAATCCAAAATATGAAATTTATGATTTAAGATTTATGATTTTTGTCTTTTGAAATTTGTTATTTGTGGATTGCGCTCTGCCCTTTGCGCTCTGCTCTTCGCGCTTTGCCTTTAAAACCGCAGGTGTTTCACCGTCAGGCCTTCATTAATTAACTGGTTAAGCGATTCGATGCCAATTT
>CAYOWJ010000212.1:0-2338 GCA_964407625.1 uncultured Lentimicrobiaceae bacterium | reverse complement strand
ACCGTCAGGCCTTCATTAATTAACTGGTTAAGCGATTCGATGCCAATTTTGAGGTGTTCGTCAACAAAATTTTTAGTCACCACCTGATCACTCGATTCGGTTTTAACGCCAGTCGAAATCATAGGCTGGTCGCTCACCAGGAGAAGGGCTCCGGTCGGAATCTGGTTAAAAAATCCAACCATAAAAATAGTAGCTGTTTCCAGGTCGATGGCCATGCTCCTGGTTTTCCGGAGGAGTTTTTTAAACTTTTCGTCGTGTTCCCAAACGCGACGGTTGGTTGTAAAAACGGTTCCTGTCCAGTAATCGCGGCCATGATCACGAATAGTAGTGGAAATGGCTTTTTGAAGGCTAAATGCCGGTAATGCCGGGACTTCCTTTGGGAAATAGTCGTCCGAAGTTCCTTCACCCCTGATGGCAGCAATCGGTAAAATGAGGTCACCAAGCTGGTTCTTCTTTTTTAAACCACCGCATTTCCCAAGAAAAAGCACGGCTTTTGGATTGATGGCACTGAGTAAATCCATGATTGTTGCTGCATTTGCACTGCCCATGCTAAAATTTATCATTGTAATTTTGCCGGCAGTGGCACTTGGCATTGCCCTTTCCTTACCTTTGATTTCGACATTGTGCCATGAAGCAAAAAGTTCGAGATACTTGCTGAAATTTGTAAGAAGTATAAAATCGCCAAATTCGTCCAATGCTGTTCCGGTGTATCGCGGCAGCCAATTGGAGACGATGTCTTTCTTGGTTTTCATTAGAGCCATTGTGTGATGGATTTTGATGCGCAAAGGTAGTGTAATAAGGTTTATTTCAACTATTTTTGGCAAGATTATCAAAGCCTATGATTCGACTCAATTTACCGGATTTTACATTCAGGATCAGAGAACAAAACAACCGCAGCGAGATTTTTGATCCGGTGCGCAGGATTTTTGTTGCCCTGACTCCTGAAGAATGGGTTCGTCAGAATTTTATCCGGTTTCTGGTTCAGGAGAAAAACATCCCACTCTCTTTGATTGGCGTCGAAAAATCTCATACGCTTTACAAAATGAAACGCAGGAGCGATATTTTGATTTTTGGAGATCATGGCTTGCCCGTCATGGTGGTTGAATGTAAAGCCCCGACGGTAAAAATTTCTCAAAAAAGTTTTGATCAGGTGGCCAGGTACAATATGATTTTGAAAGTAAAATACCTGGTTGTAACTAACGGGTTACAGCACTTTTGCAGTTTAATCGATTATGATCAGGCCAGCTATTCCTTTCTTGAAGAAATCCCGGATTACAGCGTCCTTAAAATTAAGTTAAAAGAATAAGAACCGTTAAAAAAATCACTTCAGGGCTGTCAGAATCCTTTTTATTTCGTCTGTTTTTTCCGACATACCAAGATTTTCGTAGGCAAAAATCAGGTTATTAAAAACCCGCCGGATGGTGTCGATGTTGGTGCATGGCAAAAAATAGGAGTCATCGTCTTTGAGGTTCAGTTGTTTGATAAAAAGCTCGACTTCACGTTTGGTAAAAACCGCACCCCTATTAAAAGCATTAATGTAAAACAGGATGTTATTCCTCATGATTTTGGTGTTTTCACCAATCATCTGATCGGTGTAAGCTAAAATAAAATTTTGAGGGAGGTTGATGCCATAAACCGGAATCCTGAGGCTTTGAGCGGCAACCATGTAAATGATACTGAGTGAAATCGGGTTTGCTTTTTTCGTTTCGAAAATGGTGTTGATGTATGAGTTTTGCGGCGAGTAGAGGTTTGCTTTATTGGCCGAAAATTCGTGAACATCGAAAATAATGTGGTTTAATACTTTTACTTTTTCAAGCGGAGTAAGATTGTTGTTAAGTTCAAGCCATACATCCTGGATAATCTGCCCGATTTTGTCGGTGATCGATTTTTCAATCAAATCAGGATATTGATATTTGGCCACCAGGATAAAGCCTTTTAAAAGGTCGTTAAAATGATAGTGACGCCATTTATTGAGTTCAAAAATGAGATTGTTGAGTTGAATTTCGTGGATGATATTTTCGATTCGATTTTGGGTTAATTTGTCTGACGAGTTATCCCAGGCCGTCTCCAGTAATGAGATTGCCTCGGTGCCGTAAGTCGAAATTTTGTTGCGTACCTGCATGAAAATCGTATCATCCGGCTCATCGAGCAAGCTGATCAACGCATCAAGTTCGGTATTTTCTCCTTCACGTTTCATTTTTAAAACAACTGATTAATACGATCGAAAATCTATTTACATCTAAAATTACCACAAATGAACAAAAATTTCAAATTAAAGTTAAACATCGAAATAGCGATTACTAAATTAAAAACTTTAAATTTGGACTTTTTGAGATTC
>CAYOWJ010000211.1:2994-6487 GCA_964407625.1 uncultured Lentimicrobiaceae bacterium | reverse complement strand
GTTGTAAAAACCGCCACCGAAATCCCAACGGAGAGTTTTACTCAACAATGCTTCCGCCTGCACCGGATGGCCGGTACTGCGACACTTTTTTAAAATGAGTTTTTTTAATCTTTAAATAAATATGAGTAATGAAACAAGTAAGAGTTCAGGCAGGGTTCGTTGGCCTTGCAATGAAGAGAGGAAATTTACAACGGGTTTTAACTGAAGGAAAGCACTGGATTGGGTTTTCCGAAAAAGTTGATATGTTCGACATGGCAAAACCTTTCAAAACAACAATTGAGCTTACGCTCTTGTTACGAAATGAAATGTTGGCCGAAATGCTTACAGTTGTTAATGTTAAAGACAACGAAATTGCAGTACATTTTGCCGATGGCATTTACAAAAGTGTGTTAACACCTGGTAAATACGCCTTCTGGAAAGGTTTGATCGGAAACGAGTTTGAAACATACAAATTGGACGAAATTGAGATTCCTGTCGGGAAAATTCAAAGCATCCTTAATAAGCCTGAAATTGTTCAGTTTTTACAGGTTCATGTTGTCGAATCGTTCCAGAAAGGGTTAATGTTTGTTGACGGAAAATTTGTTAAAGAATTAACCGGAGGGATTTACTTTTTCTGGAAAAGCATGAAGGCTGTTTCGGTTTTAAAAGCCGAAATGAGGCAGCAACAAATGGAAGTTTCGGGGCAGGAAATCCTCACAAAAGACAAAACAACCTTGAGAATCAACTTACAGGCCATTTACAGAATTGTTGATATTAAGGCTGCATTAATCGAAAACAAAGACGCCGAAAAACAATTGTACACCCTTATCCAGTTAGCGTTGAGGGAGTTTGTCGGAAGGCTTTCGATTGACGAAATGCTCGCTGAAAAGGAAACAGCTTCGGTAAAAATCCTTGAATCAATCCGTGAAAAAGCTTCAAAACTTGGATTGGAAGTTTCGGAGTGCGGTATCAGGGACATCATTCTTCCCGGCGAAATCAGGGAAATTATGAACCAGGTGTTGGTGGCTCAGAAAAAAGCCGAAGCCAACATGATTACAAGGCGTGAAGAAACAGCTTCGACCAGAAACTTGCTCAACACAGCCAAATTGATGGAAGACAACGCGATGTTGTGGAAAATGAAGGAAATGGAATTTATCGAAAAAATCGCCGACAAAATCAGCACCATTTCCCTCTCCGGCAACGGTGGTATTGTTGACCAGTTAAGAGAAATCTTCAAAACCGCAAGGTAGCCTAAATGAAAGTAATTTCGCCGGACAAACCAAAGTTGTCCGGTGAATACTTTCTAAATTCAGATCAGATTAAATAAAACATTTTACACTTTACAACATGCAACAAGTTATTTCGACCGAAAAATTACCCATTAAATTATGGCTTAACGACATCGAGCCAGGAGCGTTGGCGCAGGCACGAAATCTGGCAAATTTGCCCTTCATTTTTAAGCATGTCGCTTTAATGCCCGATGCCCACGAAGGCTACGGAATGCCCATTGGCGGTGTTTTGGCGACAAACGGCGTGGTTATTCCAAACGCGGTTGGCGTTGACATTGGCTGCGGAATGTGCGCATTAAAAACAAATTTGCCCGACATCACCACCGAAACCATCAAGCAAATTATGAGTGGTATCCGCGAGCTGGTTCCTTTGGGTTTCGATCATCACGAAAGCCGCCAGGATGAAACTTTAATGCCATCGAAAGAGAACATTATCGAAAATGGGGTGGTCGAAAGACAATTTCTCGCAGCTTTAAAGCAAATCGGAACGCTGGGTGGTGGCAACCATTTTATCGAAATCCAAAAAGGTTCGGATGGCCATATCTGGATTATGATCCACTCGGGAAGCCGTAACATTGGTTTAAAGGTGGCCGAACATTACAACAAAGTGGCCAAAAGGCTCAACGAAATGTGGTTTTCGTCGGTGGATGCTTCAAAGGATTTGGCATACTTGCCTATCGAAACATACGAGGCAAAAAACTACATGAAGGAAATGCAATATTGTGTTGACTTTGCTTTTGCTAACAGAAAGCTGATGATGGATAATATCCTGAGTGTTTTTGCTAAAATTCTGGGAAGCGACTTTGCTGCTCTCGATCTGATAAACATTGCCCACAATTACGCCCGTTGGGAAAACCATTACGGAAAAAACGTTTTGGTTCACCGTAAAGGTGCAACTTCGGCAAGAGAAGGCGAAACGGGAATTATCCCAGGTTCACAGGGAACAAAAAGCTACATTGTAAAAGGCCTCGGAAACCAGGAAAGTTTTACAAGTTGCTCGCATGGTGCCGGAAGGAAAATGGGACGTAAACAAGCAATGCGTGAATTAGACCTGGAAGCCGAAATTGCCAGACTTGATGAGCAGGGCATTGTTCATGCCATCAGGACTGTAAGGGATCTCGACGAAGCACCCGGTGCCTACAAAAGCATTGATGTTGTGATGGAAAACCAAAAAGACCTTGTCGAAATTTTGGTAGAACTTACACCACTTGCTGTAATTAAAGGATAATTCATAACAACCAAACTAGCCCAAACACCCCCCGAGGATGTTGCTCCTATTAGCCGGGAGCGCATCCTTTTTTTATTATGAATAAGTTAATTACATTTGTCCATAAATTTAAAACTTTTAAAATTTGTATTTTTTACTTTTAATTGAAAAATTAAAACGCTAAAATGATGAAAAGAATAGTTTCAAATCCAAATATTCTTGGGGGTAAACCCATAATTCAAGGCACCAGATTATCTGTTGACTTTATCCTTAACCTTCTTGCTTCGGGTGCATCTGAAAAGGAAATTCTTAATGATTATCAACATATTACCCTTGAGGATATTCATGCATGCCTGGCATTTGCAGCCAATTCACTAAAAAACGACATTTACCTGGAACTGGAATCTACAAAGTGAAAATATCTGCCGTTAAGATTCTGTCGGATGAAAATATTTCACCAAGAATTGTCCTTTTCCTAAGGGATAAAGGATTTGATGTGTTGGACACTAAAGAACAAAATTGGTTTGGTAAGCCTGATACATTTCTATTAGCTCAATCGCTGGAACAAAAACGATTTATTCTTACCCAAGATTCAGACTTTGGAACTATGATTATTAATGAAGGCAAATCGTTTCATGGAATAATCTATCTGCGATTAAAAAGTCAAAAATTCGAGAATGTGGCTAAAGTACTCGACCGACTTATTTCTATGGATTTTGATATTTACCCGATGCAAATTCTTGTGGTTACTGAGGAGAAAATCAGGTTGAGAATAGTTAAGCATTAAGCAGGGCTTTTAAAAAGCAATTGTAACCTTCACCTGAAAGAATATTTCGGTGCTCCGCACCTTAAATACCGCAGGATAACATTTTAACTATCAAAATTTCTTCACACTGTGGCTAATCATTTTAGGTGCAGAGTACCGGGAAATTGATAGGAAAATTACAAGGTTTTCATCACAAAGTGGCAACGCAACGAAAATTAATGCAGTGAAATTGAAACTGTTCGCATGAAAACA
>CAYOWJ010000211.1:0-2894 GCA_964407625.1 uncultured Lentimicrobiaceae bacterium | reverse complement strand
ATCATTCTTTCCTATCCTAAAACAATCAAGTTGTTACTTTGCTTTTGGCAGATACTAAGCAGTTTCAGAGTTTTTGAAAATTAGCCTTGGAAAATGCCTTGTATTTCTAAAGACATACTTTAGTATTTGCCTTGTATTTCTAAAGACATACTTTAGATAATGCCTTGTATTTCTAAAGTATTCGTATTACTTTTGCCTTGTATTTCTAAATCAGATAAAATTATGGACAGATTATTTTTCAATAAACTTGAAGACTGGAAGACATCTCCAGGCCGCAAACCGCTTATTATCAGGGGCGCAAGGCAGGTTGGAAAAACATTTACAATAAAAGATTTTGGAAAGAAAAGCTTTCAGGGAAAAATCCATGTTGTTGATTTTGAAAAACACCCGGACTGGTTTGGTGTTTTTGAGATAAATCTTGATCCTGTCAGAATTATCAACGAACTTGAAATTCTGTTAAACACAAAAATTACTCCCGGTGAAGATTTGCTTTTTTTTGATGAAATTCAGGCATCGCCACGTGCAATCATGTCGTTGCGGTATTTTTACGAAGAACTTCCTGCTTTACACGTAATTGCAGCAGGTTCGTTACTCGAATTTGCATTGAAAGACATCAGTTTTCCCGTAGGCCGGGTGCACCTGATGAACATGGCTCCCATGAATTTTTATGAATTTTTGATGGCCACAGGCCGCGACAAAGCGGCAGAATTTCTGCTTGCCGAACCCGCCTTATTGCCCGACGCTGTCCACGCTTTGCTTATCGAAAGCATGCGCCAATACATGTTTGTAGGAGGTATGCCCGAATGCGTTGAAGTTTGGAGAAACACCCAAAGTTTGGTGGATGTATTCGAAATTCAGCGCGACCTGGTTGAAACTTACCGGCAGGATTTTTCGAAATATGCGCCATACACCGATAAACGGAGCCTGAACCATGCCCTGAGCACCGTTGCCAAAAATGTGGGACATCAAATAAAATACACCAATATCTCGGACGAATTTACCGGCCCAACCAACAAAAAAGCTTTCGATTTGCTGCTGATGGCAAGGGTTGTTCATAAAATCGGGGCTACCTCGGCGGCTTCTTTGCCCTTGGGGGCTTCGGTTTCGGAAAGGAAATTTAAAGCTTTGCTCGTTGATGTAGGGTTAATGCGGACTCTCAACGATTTGCCTGCCAATATCGAATATTCCAAAAACGATTTGCTTCAAATGTACAACGGCGCATTGGCTGAGCATTTTGCAGGTCAGGAACTTATTTCGTCGGGAACCGAAAACCTGTATTATTGGTCGCGCGACGCCAAAAGCAGCTCCGCGGAGGTTGATTATCTTATCGTGAAAAACAGCAAAATCTATCCTGTCGAAATAAAGGGTGGAGCAGCAGGAAAACTCCGCAGCATGCATCTGCTTTTGCAGGAATATCCTCATATCGAGCAGGGGTATGTTTTGTCGTTGGCACCTTTTGGCAGGCTTCCTGAACAGAAATTAACCTTTTTGCCGTTGTATTACGCTTTTGGCCTGGCGGAAAAATCTTTTTAAAACAATACTCATTTCATCGGTTTTTGCTTACTTTGCTGATATTCAAAAAATAAAAGGAAATGGAAAATTTTAACACTGTCGTTACTAGTCAAAACCAATTTTTCGCAAGTCATAAAACCAGGGACATCAATTTCAGAAAAGCACAGTTAAAAAAGTTGCTTTCTGTACTTAAAAATAGTGAAAAACTGCTTTGCGATGCGCTTTGGAAAGACCTTCACAAACCTGAATTTGAAGCCTACGCAACCGAACTGGGAATAATATACTCCGAAATAAAGGAAGCCATCAGCAAACTGAAAAACTGGTCACGGCCTAAAACAGTTTCAACCAACTTGCCCAACCTGCCCGGCACAAGTTTTATCATGCCCGAACCTTTTGGAACGGCTTTGATTATAGGAGCCTGGAATTATCCGTATTACCTCACTCTCGGTCCATTGGTTGGTGCAATGGCTGCCGGAAATACTATAATTTTAAAACCGAGCGAACTCACCCCTTCATGTTCGGCTGTGCTTGCCAAAATTATCAACGAAAATTTCGACCCTGCTTACCTGATGGTAGCAGAAGGAGGGATTCCTGAAACTACGGAATTACTCAAACAAAAGTTTGATTACATTTTTTACACAGGAAGTACCCGCGTTGGGAAGATTATTTACAAAGCTGCCGCCGAAAATCTTACGCCCGTTACACTCGAACTTGGTGGCAAAAGCCCATGCATCGTCGATAAGGACGCGGCACTCAAAGTGGCGGCAAAACGAATTGCCTGGGGAAAGTTCATCAATGCCGGGCAAACCTGCATTGCGCCCGATTATTTGCTTGTTCACGAAAGTGTAAAAGAAGAATTACTTGGGTACATCAGCCAGAATATTTTTGAGTTTTATGGCGCAAATCCTCAGGAAAGTCCGGATTTCCTTAGAATTGTTAATCTCAATAATTTTAACCGGCTGGCCGGACTTATCGAAAAAGATAAAATTTATTTTGGTGGAAAAACTGATGCCTCCGACCTTTTTATTTCACCAACCATTTTAGATAAAGTTGGCTGGGATGATAAAGTTATGGAAGACGAAATCTTTGGACCAATCCTGCCAGTACTTACTTTTTCAAAACTCGGAGATGTCATCAAAGATGTGGTAAAACGTCCCAAACCATTGGCTTTGTATTATTTTTCGAAAGACAAAAAGAAGCAAAAGCAGGTCCTCAGCCAGATTAGTTTTGGTGGTGGCACCATCAACGACACCGTCCTTCATATCAGCAATTCCAATCTTCCTTTTGGAGGTGTTGGCAGCAGCGGAATCGGTAATTACCACGGCAAGGCTGGTTTTGATACATTTTCACATCATAAAAGTATTATGAAGCGCGCCACCTGG
>CAYOWJ010000210.1:0-6551 GCA_964407625.1 uncultured Lentimicrobiaceae bacterium | reverse complement strand
CGTTGCTCAACGGTGCCTTGCATCTTTTCGATCCTATAGAATTGCGCGGTTTGCGTCTGCCCATAGATACCTTCTTCCGTTCGCTTGCCGACGACAGGCAGGAAAAAAGCATTGGCATAATCCTTTCTGGGATGGGTTCCGACGGCAGTTTGGGTATTAAAGCCATTAAAGAAAAAAATGGCATTGTACTGGTACAAGATCCTGCTTCGGCCAAATTTGATGGCATGCCCCGCAGTGCAACCGATGCTGTTATTGCCGATATTGTTGCCCCAGCCGAGCATTTGCCCGCCAGGCTTATCACTTTCCTAAAATATATTCCGGTGCCACACGCTGAAGGCGATTTTGAGAAAAAAGACAAAAGCAACCTCGAAAAAATTATCATCCTCCTCCGCGAACAATCAGGTCACGACTTTTCGATGTACAAAAAAAATACGATGTTCCGCCGCATCGAGCGGCGTAAGGGCATCCACCAGATCGAAAAAATACATAATTACGTCCGCTTTTTGCAGGAGAATCCTAAAGAAGTGGAAATACTTTTCAAGGAATTGCTGATTGGCGTTACCAGCTTTTTTAGAGATATTGCAGTGTGGGAAATGCTCAAAGACAAAGTTCTTCCTGCAGTTCTGGAAGGTTTGCCCAACGGCTATGTGATGCGCGCCTGGGTAGCAGGTTGCTCAACGGGCGAAGAAGCCTATTCGCTGGCCATTATTTTTCAGGAGGCCATGGAAAAAGCCAGAAACAAAAAAAATATCACTTTGCAGATTTTTGCCACCGACCTCGATCTGGATGCCATCGATATAGCCCGCAAAGGCGTTTACTCCAAAAACATTGTCTCCGACTTGTCGCCAGAGCGCCTTAGCCGTTTTTTTACTGCTGAGGGAGAAAACTTTCGTATAAATGCGCTCATACGCGAAATGGTGGTGTTTGCACCTCAAAATGTAATTAAAGACCCGCCGTTTACCAAACTCGACCTGCTTACCTGCCGCAATATGCTCATTTACATGGAACCCGAATTGCAGAAAAAACTGATGACACTATTTAATTACAGCCTGATTCCTGGTGGAATAATGGTACTTGGTACTGCCGAAACATTGGGTGGTCAAACCGTTGGCTTTGAAGAAATTGATACCCGCCTTAAAATTTACAAACGTACTGTTACACATCAGGAGCCTGTTCTCGTTGATTTCCCAAGTGCTTTTCATCGCCCTAAAGAAGAATCAACCGGGAAAAAGGAAGCACCCAAAGTTTTTGATAATATTCAAACCATCACCGACCAGATTTTGTTACAACGCTTCGCTCCTGCCAGCGTACTGGTAAACGAAAAAGGCGATATTATTTACATCACCGGGCGTACCGGTAAATACTTGGAACCGGTCGCAGGCAAAGCAAACTGGAATATTTACGCTATGGCTCGCGAAGGGTTGCGCGAAACGCTGCCGGGTGCTTTCCGCAAAGCCATGCAAAACTACGAAGCTGCAATTCTGCGCCATATTAAAATAGGCACCAACGGTGGAACCCAGTTTGTTGATGTAACCATTCAGCGTCTCGAAAATCCCGATTCGGTTAGAGGAATGATTATAGTTGTGATTACCGATGTTCCTGAAACGATTGCTTATGATATATTAAATCCAAAAACCGGAAAACGAAGTTCATCGGGACGGATAAAAGAATTGGAAACCGAACTGCAACGAAGCCTCGAAGATCTCCAAAGTACCCGTGAAGAGATGCAGACTTCGCAGGAAGAACTGAAATCAACCAACGAAGAGTTGCAGTCAACCAACGAAGAGCTGCAATCTACCAACGAGGAACTTACTACATCCAAAGAGGAAATGCAAAGCCTCAACGAAGAGTTGCAAACCGTAAATATCGAATTGCAAAGCAAGGTAAGTGATTTTATGCAGGCTAACAGCGACATGAAAAACCTGCTCAACAGTACCGAAATTGCTACACTTTTCTTAGACAAAGAATTAAACATCCGCAGGTTTACCGACACGGCAGTGAATATTATTAAATTACGCAATTCGGATATCGGCAGGCCTTTTACCGACCTGGTAAGTGAGCTAAAATATCCCGAAATAGAAAGGCATGCCCTGCAGGTTCTCAAAACACTTACAACAATCGAAACATCAATTATTACCAACGATGGAAAATGGTTTACTGTAAGGATTTTGCCCTACCGCACTTTAGACGACCGCATTGACGGCCTGGTGATAACATTTAGCGATATTACCGTTGCCAAAAAATTAGAAATCGAACTCAAAAAAGCAAACGAAGCCCTGCGGGGGAAAAAATAAAACGGATGATATATTTTAACCACATAGGCACATAGCACACATAGGAAATAACTAATTTTTCTTACTTAAACTATGTGATCTATGTGCCTATGTGGTGAATAAAAAAATGAAGAAATGAAAAAAGAAAAAAATCCCATCAAAACAAACCTCCACCAAAAGGCAGAAGAAAAGTTTAACACTTTGCAAAGCCTGAGTGTAAATCAACCCGTCAAGCTCCTCGAAGTTGAAGCCCTCAAACTCATTCATGAGCTGGAGGTTCACCAGATTGAGCTGGAAATGCAAAACGATGAACTTGAACAGGCAAAAGCTCTGGCACAAGCAGAATCAGAAAAATACACCGAATTGTACGATTTTGCACCTTCGGGGTATTTTACGCTTTCGCGCATCGGTGAAATTTACGGACTAAATCTAACCGCAGCAAATATGCTTGGCAAAGAACGGTTACCGTTAAAAAAGCGGCAGTTTGCATTTTTTATTTCCAACGAAACAAAACCTGTCTTTTCTGTTTTTTTGGAGAAAGTGTTTCAAAGCAAAGTAAAAGAAGACTGTGAGTTGGCCATTTCAGCAAACGGTAATTCAGAAATGTGGGTTCACCTCTCCGGCATTGCATCCGAAAATGGGCAACAGTGCTTTATCACTGCTGTTGATATAACGGAGCGCAGGCTTGCGGCAAATAAACTGCAGGCAGAGCAATCTTTTCGCAGTTCTATCGAATTATCGTTAAGAAGCGGAATTGCTATCGTTGATGATAATGGTCGTCAAATTTATGTCAATCCTTTTTTTTGTAAGCTGGTAGGTTGGACAGAAGAAGACCTGTTAGGAAAAATAGCTCCTTTTGTCTATTGGCCGACCGATCAATTACAGGCCATTAATGAAGCATTCCGGCATACTTTGACCGGCGTTGCTCCACAAGAAGGCTTTGAACTGGAATTTGTCCGCAAAGATGGCATTCATTTTCCTGCACTGGTCATTATCTCACCTTTTTCCAATGGAAAGCAAAGAACAGGATGGCTGGCAAATGTTATTGACATCACCAAACACAAACTTGCAGAGGAGGCTTTACAAAAAAGTGAATCCAACTTACGCGAACTCAACGCCACCAAAGACAAGTTTTTCAGTATCATTGCCCACGACCTTAAAAGCCCGTTCAATTCGATAATTGGTTTTAGCGAAATTCTGGTGGAACAAATCCAGGAAAATGACTACGAGGGTATCGAAAAATACGCCGGCATCATCTATCAATCATCGCATCGGGCAGTTGATTTGCTTGCCAACCTGATGGAATGGGCGCGTTCGCAAACCGGTCGGATGGATTTTAAACCTGAGATTTTGGAACTTGGCGACGTTATCAGTGAAGTGGTGGAGCTGCTCTCGGATGCTGCGCTGAAAAAGACCATAACTATCTCAACAAAATTGCCAGTCACCGCCATCGCTAAAGCTGATAGGCCGATGATAAGCACCGTGTTGAGAAACCTGATTTCAAACGCGATTAAATTTACAAGGCCAGGTGGCGAAATAATTATTTCGACCCTTGAAAACCAAAGCGGGCTAACAGTCTCGGTAACAGACAACGGTATCGGAATACCAAGAAATTTAATTGATAAACTCTTCCGCCTCGACGTAGGTTTTACAACACAAGGCACCGAAAAAGAGCAGGGCACCGGCCTGGGGTTGATTCTCTGTAAAGAATTTATCGAAAAACATGGTGGTAAAATATGGGCAGAAAGTACGGAAGGCGTCGGTAGTACGTTTTGTTTTATTTTGCCAGGTTAACCTGAAGCGATAAATTTTAAACCACAGAGGCACATAGAACACAGAGATATGCTAAAAGAAATAAACACAAAGAACACAGAGAACACGGAAATTTCTTTTAAAAAAAAATTCAATGGACTCCGTGCCTCCGTGTTAAATTCCACGGTGTTCTCTGTGTCTCTGTGGTAAAAAATACAATGAAATGAATAACGAAAACAATCCTGACAAAACAAACCTTCGCCAAAAGGCAGAAGAAGCTTTGAAAAACAAAGCGGGTAACGCAACAGTACCAAATGCCGAAAGCGACATCCTGAAACTCCTGCAAGAGCTGGAAGTATCGCAGATTGAGCTTGAGATGCAAAATGAAGAATTGCGCCTCGAAAAATCCAGGACAGATATTGCCGTCGAAAAGTTTATCGCACTTTACGACGAAATCTATGATTTTTCTCCTGCCGGATATTTCACCCTGAATAACAATGGAATGATTACTGACATCAATATCAGCGGAACTAAAATCCTTGGAAAAGATAGGTCAATCATCCTGAACAGCAACTTCCATCACTATGTAAGCTCCGAACACCTTGCTCTTTTTGATGCTTTTTTGCAAAGTATCATCAAAACAAAAACCCATCAGGCTTTAGAACTGAAACTCAGGATTGATACAAAAACAGAAATCTATGTTCATCTTGAAGGCATTTTTTCGGAATACAAACAAAAAATCCTCATTACCGGAGTTGATATTACCGACCGTAAAATTGCCGAAAATGCATTGATTTGGAGTGAGGAAAAATTCAAATCTGCATTTGAATTCCCGTTTATCGGCAAAGTCATTTTTGATGTAAATGGCTATGCAACCGAGGTAAATAATGCACTTTGCGAAATGCTTGGATATTCGGCAGAGGAACTTTCCATAACCGGCGTAAATACCATATCACATCCCGACGATATGATACCTGATACTTTATTGTATCACGAAATTCTTGAAGGAAAAAGAGATTCTTACCAGCTTGAAAAACGTTATATCCATAAAGACGGTCATATCGTTTACACCATCCTCGCGGTTAAAGTTATTTTTGATGCAGCAGGGGAGATCAAATATGGAATTTCACAAATTATTGACATCACCGAACGTAAAAAGGCTGAAAAAGCCCTCGAGGAAAGTGACGAAATTTTTGACAAATTCCTCGAAAACAGCCCTGTTTACGTATTCTTTAAAGATGAAAATAACCGTTCGCTGCGCCTGAGCCGTAATTACGAAAAAATGATCGGGAAACCTTTACATGAACTCCTTCACAAAAACATGTACGAAATTTTTCCTTCAGAGCTTGCAAAAAGCATGGATGAAGTTGACAAGGAAATTCTTAAGGAAGGAAAGAAAATTACGGTTGATGAAGAATTTAACGGGCGGCAGTATCATACCATTAAATTTCCTATTAAAATCGATGGGAGGCCAACCATTTTGGCTGGTTTTACCATGGATATCACCGATCGTAAAATTGCAGAACTTGAACTGAGCCGCAGCGAGGAAAAATACCGCAAATTACACCAAAGCCTTCGCGACGGCTATGTTTATGTTTCGATGGATGGCGCAATTCTTGAAAGCAATAAAGCCTACCAGGAAATGCTGGGATATTCGCAAGCGGAACTGGAAAAATTATCTTACCTCGACCTTACACCCAAAAAATGGCACAGCACCGAAACAAAAATCGTTGCCGAAGATATTCTGCCGACAGGCTTTTCGCCGGTTTACGAAAAAGAATACATCAAAAATGATGGAAGTGTTTTCCCTGTTGAGCTAAGAACTTTTCTGATCAGTGATACAAATGGACAACCAGAGGGGATGTGGGCCATTGTGCGCAACATTACAGGACGAAAACTGGTGGAAGAAGCATTAAAAGCTTCAGAAGAAAAATTCAAAAGTATCGTCGAGTCATCACCCACGGCCATGTATTTTTACCATCTCGAAAACGATGGTCGCCTTGTATTGATTGGTGCAAATCCGGCAGCCGAAATAATTACCGGGGTATCTCCTGAAAATCTGATTGGAAAAACCATCGAAGAAGCATTCCCAAACCTTGCTGCTACCGAAATTCCTGAATTGTACAAAAAAGTAGCCCTTGGCGAAATAAAACACCATTCATTCGAAATCGACTATTCCGACGAGCGTTTTTCGGGGCATTACAGTGTAAGGGTTTTTAAAACCGGACAAAACACGATTGCCGTTGATTTTCTCGACATCAGCGACAGAATAAAAGCAGAAGAAACTCTCCGGCAAAACGAGGCCCGCCTGATTGAGCTAAATGCCACAAAAGACAAATTTTTCTCCATCATCGCTCACGATTTAAAAAATCCTTTCAACAGCATTTTAGGATTTAGCGAAATGCTCAAACACGAAGCAGAATATCTCGAAAATTCCAGCATTGGCAATTATGCAAGCCTTATCAACTCTGCTGCAACACATACTTTTAATCTTTTGGAAAACCTGTTAACATGGTCGAGGATGCA
>CAYOWJ010000209.1:0-6582 GCA_964407625.1 uncultured Lentimicrobiaceae bacterium | reverse complement strand
TTCATTTTATAAAGGCGCCACAAGATAAAATAAATAATCGCTGCGTTCGAAACAGCTATCAAAACTGAATAATAGCCTCCCAAATATTGCTCAAACCCGCGAAGTAATGAGGTACTCACGCATCCGAACTGAACAACCATCGCCAGCATGTAAGCAACAATCGAGTTCATTCCGTAAACCTTTAACCAGGTTATGTATTTGCGGTGTCCTTTGTAATCAATCCAATAATAGAAGGCCCCCATTAACAGGAAACAATACCCGCTGCTTACCAGAACCATCGAACTTGTCCATATCTTTTTAACAACAGGCATTTGTAAATCCCATATCCAGCCTGTAATTATCATTGCAGCGCCGATAGCCAGAAGCAACAGTGTTTTCTTTTTCCCGCTAAAGTTGTGTTTGAGAATATGTCCGGCAAAAACACCGGTGAGCACGGTAACCGCAAAATTGATGCTGCTTAAAATCCAGGTGTACCGGTACCAGTCGGCAACGATGATCTCGCCGTTTACAACCTGTGCTGTGTCCCTGAAACGTCCCAAAACTATCCGGTCAATTCCTTCGGCCAGGTTGCCATCGGGCGTGTAGTTGCCGCCACCAAAGCCATTTACCGAAATAAATTCCATAGCTCCCCAATAAGCAAGAAGCAACGAAACGGCGATGGCAATTTGTGCCTTTATGCCAGTATGTAAAAACAGGACAGCCGAAACGAGATACCCAACTGCGATGGATTGCAGGGTGTTCGAGAAAAAGTAAATTCTATCCGGGTCAAGTCCGAGAAGATTTCCCTGGCTCATCATTCCGAAAATCCACAACAGGAGTACACGTTTTATAATTCGCCGGTACAGTATGGTTTTATCAGCATTTGCGTATTTCGAAAGTGCAAAAGGTATCGCAACACCAGCCATAAACATAAAAAGGGGCATTATTAAATCCCATGGCGAAAATCCCTGCCATTCGATATGGTTGAAGTTCCACATCAGTTTTTCAAACCAGGGTGCCTTAACATTACCATGTAACGCATGAAAGACGGATTCGAGACCAACAAGTAAAAAGAGGTCGAAGCCACGAAGTGCATCCAACGATTCCAAACGTTGTAATTTTTGTTTTTCCATTGTCATTATCCGAAATTAAAAAGTCATGATTTTAGCGATGTTTTGATATTTCCGTATTCTGCTGAACCCGATTAACCATAAGAAATATTCAGAATTTCGAAAACGCGGTCTTCCCTGGCTAATTTTAAAACAGCTTTTTCGCCAGCCTTTTTATTCAAAAGTGCTTTGGCCAAAGGCGACAGAAAGGAGATTTTCCCTTTGGAAACATTCGCCTCATCAACACCAACAATTTGAAAAGTCTGAATGGTTTTGGCAGATTCTGTTTTAAGTGTCACCAGTGCACCGAACCTTACCTCGTTTTGTGGTTGCCCGCTCAGATTCACTACTTTGGCTTCGGCAATCCTGTTATTCAACAGTTGTAATTTTGCGTTGATATGGTTTAAAGCAATGCGTTTCTCGTTGTCGCTGGTTTGGCTCAGATGCTGTTTTTCGTCGGTTAACCGCTGTTTCTCGGTCAAAAGTTCATTCATTCCGGCCGGGGTTACATAGTTTATAATTCCTTGCGGTAAATCTGCCCGTGGTGGCACCATCGGAATTTCTTCCTGATCGTCTTCTTTAACAAAACCTCTGCTCATAACTTGTTATTTTTTTTAGCCAAAACCCTTTTACCGGGCGTTCAAAGGTAGAAAAAGAAGTTTGTGATTGGGGAATAATTTTGGAAATTAAAATAGGGTGGGGTGGTGGATAAAATGATGTTGGAAAGAGCTGATTTACCACCATGATTTTTTAAAAACAACGGTATTTCTCGCCGTAGCTGGGCACGCAACGAAGGCGCAGTTTTTGCCATCAAACGCGCCATGCAGCAGGAGCCACGGTTAAAAGTTACCTTACCAAATTTTGCTGATGATGGGCTGATTGATGGGTTGTTTTAGGAAAGGGGGTAACGGATGTTCTTTAGAGTTGGTAACAGACGGAACTATGTGCAGTTGGGGGTTGGGGCAATTTCCTGTCAAACCCAAAAGCCTACCGAACGTAATGAAACTCACCGAAAACCATAGTTGCCCTACTTGACGGGTAGCTGATGTTGGCGGTTTGTTGTTTTTGATTTTGACGTTTTTCTTTAGTCATTTTCTTCATAATAATATGAGTAGTCAATCCCTTTCATAAACATTTCGCGGTCGCTTATTTTGCTGGTAAGTGCTTTTTCCAAAAGTGTTTTTAGAATACTACTTTTGATTGGACTTAGCTTCATTGCATTCATGTAATCCCGCTTGCCTATTTTACTCCAATCAACGCATTTTTTGAGGCGTTTTTTTAGTATCAAATCCAACCATATTCTGGCGCTTCTCCCATTCCCTTCCATAAAAGGGTGTGCAATGTTCATTTCTACATATTTGTTTACGATTTCGTCAAATGTAGTTTCGGGCATTGCTTCTATTTGCTTTAATGTGTCGCCCAAAAAACGAGATACGGCAAAAGGAAAGCCCCCTTTTGAAATATTTTTTTGTCTGATTTGTCCTGCAAAATCATACAATCCACCAAACAAATAAGCGTGTATTTGTTGCAAACCTTTAGCTGTACCAACTTCTATGCTGTTGATAAAAGAACTCTCAAACATTGCATACGCTTTTGTTTTGCTTTTTCCGTCTATGCTTTCATCGCTGAATGTGAACCAGTCAATAAACCGGTTTGCCTTTTTACCCGGGAATTCTTTGCCCAAGGCAATAATGCCGGTGTAATCCAACATATCGGTCAAATATCTTTTTCCGTCGCTTGCTAAAAGCTTCAGTTGGGTAGTGGCACTAACCAACTCGTTGTTTTCTTTCTTCAACTTCGCTTTAAGATATTTCCAATAGTTGCGGGTTTTGGTGTAGTCGTCCTGGTCGGTAAGCAAAGCTACAATATCCAGCACACTAAACCACCACCTGGCGTTTTCCTCGTCCCAAACGGCTCGCACTTCGCGATCGTCAAAAAAACGTATGGATATTTTTGCATTACTCATAATTTATCTATTCTGTCACCTTGTAATTTTCTGGCCAAAGTTATGATAATATTTATCTTAAAGTTGTTGTCTGCTGTGTCACATTACAATGATAGCTAACGTTTAGTGTTTTATCCATCGTCCCCCCCAAACCGGCGCGTTCAAAGGTAGAAAAGAAGTTTGTGATTGGGGAATAATTTTGGAAATAAAAATAGGGTGGGGTGGTGGATAAAATGATGTTGGAAAGAGCTGATTTACCACCATGATTTTTTAAAAACAACGGTATTTCTCGCCGTAGCTGGGCACGAAATAACGGCGCTGTTTTTGTCGTCACACGCGCCATGCAGCAGGAACCATGCAAAAAAATCAATTTTCCTGAGTTGGCTGAAAATGCACTGATTGTTGGAATGTTCCAATGGTTAATAATGGTTTTAAGATTTTTTTGGATTTTTTGAATGAACAATTCATTTCTGTTTAAGGTTTATCGTTCAAAATTTAACAGAAATAAAAATCATGAAGAAGTACATTAATTTTTTTGGAGCAATTTTAATCGCATCAACTTTTGCAGCCTGTGGTTCGGCTGGAGTAAAAACAGAATCAACTGACGCTAAAAATGTCGAAAACTCAGCCTACGACAAAGTTTACCAGGTTACAGCCGATGCCAGCCTTTTGGATTGGGAAGGTTACAAACCTACCGGAAAACATCATGGAACCATAGGTTTAAGTGCAGGCGAACTGATGATGAAGAACGGAAACCTTGTTGGCGGCGAATTCGTAATCGACATGAATTCGATTATTGATCTCGACCTCGAAGATGCCGAATACAATGCAAAACTCGTTGGCCACCTTAAATCGGCTGATTTTTTTGAAGTTGCAACTTACCCTACAGCAAAATTTGTAATCACGGAAGTAAAAACTGCCGACAGCACACAGATTAATCTCGAAAAAACAAAAGGTGAAGTCGTGCCAACACACACCATTACCGGAAATTTAACCTTAAAAGCAACAACCAAAAGCATTACGTTTAATGCGATGGTTTCTGCAACCGATGACAAATTTGAAGCACGGACCAACCAGTTTTTTATCGATCGCAGCGAATGGGCTGTAAAATATGGTTCACGTAAATTCTTTGACGACCTCAAAGATAAATTCATCAACGATGAAATGGGAATTGGGATTAAACTCGTTGCCACACCAAAAAGCAGCGAAACAGCCGAAGCAAAATAGTTTTTCGTGATATGACATCGAAAAGCCCTTTTATCCGGAGATAGAAGGGCTTTTGTATTTTTTGGCTGAAAGCGATACAATGGCATTTCCGGCAGTAGTAGTTACTCAATTCTTTAATCAAGGCTTTATGCTGGGTTGTGCCGACCACAGAAACCCTGGTTATCAGCAAAAGTTTCTTTAATATTTATTTCATATTCGCATTTCGTCCGCCTCGATTTATTACTTTAAGTTTCTGGATTTTAGTTCTTTTTGTATTTCTTTTTCTAAAATTTTATTATTTGTCGAATTTCTTACGATTACATACGCCAATATTAAAGGAAAGAAAGTAAAAAATCCCAAACCGTTTTTTACTGCGCTGTAAACGGCAATTCCAATAGTAAATCCAATAATTGTAGCATCAATTATTTTATTGGTTTTGATTGTTTTTATTTTCTGTAAAAGTTCTTTTTCGCTTAATTCTGTCAAGTTCTCGCTTTTCATATTCTTAAATTTCTTTTTAATGTCCAAAATTAACGTTTTGATTTTCTGAAATTCCAGCTATCGTTTAGCCCTTTATCCATCAACCCCCAAACAAGTCGGTTCAAAGATAGGAATAGAAGTTTAAGATTCAGAAATAATTTATGAAAGAAAAATGATGGGGGATGGTGACTAAAACGAAGTTGGTCTGAGATACTTAATGTAGCCGGTTATTATGTATTTTAATCTTCTTTTATAAAATAGAGTTTATTGTCGTCAACCAAATACATCATTGGAGCAATTATTATTTTGGGATAACGATGCCGAAGTCGTTTGGTCTCACTTAGGGTAAAATCGATCTCATTACCGATTTCAAACATTGGGGCAAAGTTCATAAAATGTTGTTCAGCTGTTTCCTGTTCCCAACCCGCTGTTTCCACAAGTCCGTTTATAAATTCTGTCTTGCGTGAAATCAGATTTACCATTCCACAGTTGTTGTGCCCAATGAGCGCAATGTGTTTGATGCGCCCGACTGCGATCGCGTAAGATACCTTAAATTCGCTGTATCGCAGGTTAGCACCGCCCGCCCGGATAATAAAAGAAAAGTTGTCGGGTATGTGCAAATGTTTTCTGTTGTCCATACACATTCCTATTAATAGTTCTGCCTTGTCGTAAGTGGCAAATGATCGGTACAGGTTGTGATATTCTAAAAGTAATCCGATAGGAGTATTCTGATAAAAAGTCGGTATGTTATCCTTCGATTGTATTGGTAGAAGTCGTTTCATAGGACGTGTTGTCGATGTTGGTTAAATTTAATCGTTTGCTTTTCAGACAAAATCATATTTATTATCATGAATTTGCAGACCATGAATGATCGCTGACATGTTTCTTAATTTTAAACAGATGGTAAAACTAATAAACTTTACAAATCATTATAGGATGAGTTTAATTTAAGGATACTTTTTCTGGTTACGATGCTTAATAAAATGTAATCGGGTGCACAGGAAATTTTGGAGGAAATTTAATTGATGATTTTAACCGGTTTTTTGAGGTCACCCCAAATAGCCAGTGACACCCGTTTTACGCTTTAATCGATGGCCACATAATTTCAACTATTTTTTGCTCAAAATTTTTCTGCAACAATAAAGCTAATAGTCATCCCATTAAACATTTTTTCGGCTTTTATAATTTTAAAATTCTGACTGCTCAATAACTTTTCCAAATCAGAAGTCGTAAACATATTCAAATGTAACGGGAAAACTCCAATTCTTTTCATGAAAAGATATGTTGTAACTTCTAACCTGGTTTTAAAAGCCATCCTGTCATTGAAACAGGCTGTTGTAGAAATAAATAAGCCACCAGGTTTCAATAATTCGTGAATCCTTTGGATTGTTTTTTCGCTATCTTCTAATAAGTGAATGATAGCATAGGCAATAATTTTATCAAATGAAGCCGGCCCGAGGTCATTACTAAAAATGGTGCCTTTCGAAAAAGTGACATTATCAGTATTGGCTTCATTTTTCTTTTTTATGGCTTCATTAATCATCTCAGCAGAAAAATCAAGGCCATGGATGTGTTTGATCCCATCAACAAGTTTCAATGTTTTGATACCTGTTGCACATCCAAAGTCAAGAACAGTATCATCCGCAGTAAGATATTCCTTTGTTTTGGCAATTATTTCCCGATTAACATGATCGAATTGCTTTTCGCTACCATCATATCTTTTTGCCTGTTTATCCCAAAATTTTTGTGCTTTATTCATCATGAATTTTATTACTGAGTATTTTGCACAACTTTAACGGTTTATCCTACGATACCTGCCAAGGTAAAGAAAATGGCAAAATGAAACCTTCATTCAGTAAGATA
>CAYOWJ010000208.1:0-6587 GCA_964407625.1 uncultured Lentimicrobiaceae bacterium | reverse complement strand
GCAAAAACTATTTTAGGCGATGATGTTTCCTACGCCGAATTGCGTTTTGTTCACAATTATCTGATTTTTAATGGCGAGTTGGCCTACACAAAACAAAAATAAGATTGTCTGGCTGGTTGGGTTCTGATTTAAGAAAACTACTGATTACTCCGGAAAAGGAACGGTGTTCAATTCAGCTTTACTAAAGTTAAACTGATAAACCAGGCCAACATTCGGATAAAGCGTATTTTTATAATAAATCCCCGTGCCTTCGATGTAAAAGTTGTAAATCTTTAATCCCAGCGATAAAACCGGAAAGGATGGGCTGAATGACCTGCTGTTTTCCATATCTTCGTTTTTCCTGATCCAAAAATTATTGAAACTGTATCGTGGCGTAAGGATTATATTAAAATGTGGTGTAACCCTCACCGACAAAGGGATAAAAAAATCGGCATTAATAGCACCTTTTACTTCGGGGTTCATCGGCTCGGCGGATCCAAAAATGCGTAATGAATCTTTTGCAATTACAAAACCAAGATCGCTGCCAAAGGCTGCATTAAATTTTCTGCCAGCATTAAAAAGGCTGTATTGTGCACCAAGACGAAAGCCAAATCCGCCGACCACGTAAGGCAAATGTATGGCAAACCTCAGATCCCACTGGTTATTAATTCCATATTGGCCGCCACCAGCTAAAATCGGGACCGTCGAAATTTTACCCGAAAAATAAATATCCCCGTTATCTGAAATCGAGTCAATTTCCGGTTTCTGGCCTGTTCCTCCGCCCGCGTAAACCTGAATATTCCCTTTGCCGGTAGGCACAGGATTATTGACATATAAATTATTGGAAACGGTGCACGAAAAGAGAAGCGCGATCAAAACGACATTCAAAATACCCCGGATGAGATTTTTCATGACGTACTAAATTTTGTTGATTGACTGAACAAATTTAAATCATTTCCAATAAAAATCAATGTTAAATAATTATGTAAAAACCGCTGATTTAACAACAACTGAATGCGGTCAACCGGCGGTTTTTATTTACAATGAAGTGGATTTATCCCAAATGCAGCTTATTTCACTTTTCGATCCTGGCGATACATTCTTTCAGGCTATCGCGCCAGTAAGGGATTTCAAGGTTAAATTCCTTCTTGATTTTGTCCTTGTTCATCACGCTGTAGAACGGGCGTTTGGCAGGCAGCGGGTAATCCTTGGTTTCGATGGGCAAAACTTTACAACTGATGCCGGCGATTTCGTGGATGGCTTTGGTGAAATCGTACCAGCTTGCAACACCTTCGTTGGAATAATGAAAAACTTCCGGAGTTTTGTATTCCTGCCACTTTGGGATGAGTTGAAGAATCGTTTTGGCCAGATCGCGTGCATAGGTTGGTGAGCCAATCTGATCGAACACAACTTTTAGCTGATCGCGTTCCCGTCCGTATTTTAGCATCGATTTTACAAAATTCCCGCCAAATTCAGAATAAAGCCAGGAGGTTCTGAGAATAACCGCTTTGCCATTTTCCTGAAGGATCAGTTGTTCGCCCAATAATTTAGAACGGGCATAAGCGCCGTCGGGGCTGGTTTGATCATCTTCACAAATCGGCTGATATGCTTTTCCGCTAAAAACATAATCGGTCGAAACGTGAACGAACAGTGCGTTGTACTTCAGCGCTGCCGCGGCAAGGATCCCGACGGCAGTTCCATTGATGAGGTCGGCAATATCAGGATCCGTTTCTGCTTTATCAACAGCAGTGTATGCGGCGGCATTAATGATTACATCAATGGCGTGACGCGAAACAAAGTTGTTTACGGTGGTTTTTTTTGTGATGTCGAGTTCGGCAACATCCGTAAAGATAAAATGATAAGCACTAAAATCAGCGGCTAATTGTCTGATTTCGTTTCCCAACTGACCGTTGCTTCCGGTAACTAAAATATTTAGCATAAAACTCAGATATTGGTAAGATCGATGGATTTGAAGTAATTAATGGTTTTCAGGAGGCCTTCGCGAAGCTGGATTTTTGGTTCCCAGTTCAGTTCTTTTTTTGCAAGGCTGATGTCGGGCTGACGCTGCATGGGGTCATCGGAAGGCAGCGGTTCGTAAATGATGCCGGATTTTGCGTTTGTAAGTTCGATGACCAGTTCGGCGAGTTCCCTGATGGTAAATTCGTTGGGATTGCCCACATTAACGGGCCCTGTAAAACCAACCCTCGAGTTCATCATTTTGATCATTCCATCAATCAGGTCGTCCCGGTAACAAAAACTGCGGGTTTGCATACCGTCGCCATAAAGTGTTATTTCACGGCCTTTGAGTGCCTGGACAATAAAATTTGAGACTACCCTTCCATCGTTGGGATGCATGCGTGGGCCGTAGGTATTGAAAATCCGCATGATTTTAATATCAACATTATTCTGGTGATGGTAGTTTACAAACAGAGTCTCGGCACATCTTTTTCCTTCATCATAACAAGCTCTTATCCCGATTGGATTTACGTGTCCCCAATAACTTTCGGTCTGAGGGTGAATTTCCGGGTCGCCATAAACTTCGCTTGTGGATGCCTGTAAAATGCGTGCGTTGATACGTTTAGCCAGGCCAAGCATATTGATGGCACCCATCACCGAGGTTTTGATGGTTTTGATGGCATTATACTGATAATGAATGGGAGATGCCGGGCAGGCGAGATTGTAAATCTGATCGACCTCAATAAAAAAAGGCATGGTGATGTCGTGCCGCACCATTTCAAAATAAGGGTTGTCGAGAAGATGAACCACATTTTGCTTTTGTCCGGTAAAAAAATTATCAACACAAATTACTTCGTTGCCTTCATTTAAGAGCCTTTCGCAAAGATGCGATCCCAAAAAGCCAGCGCCGCCGGTAACTAAAATTTTCTTTCTCATATCGAAAGGTTGGATTATAAAAATGAAACTGCCTGATCAGGCAGGGCTTTTAACAAAAGCCAAACGAAATCAGGCAGATAAAAAAATGAATTTAACTTTTTTTGCGTGTTGTGTCAACGCCGATGCAGAAATAATCGAAACCTGAACTAGCCATTTCTTCGATATCATAAACGTTACGACCGTCAAAAATTACAGGTTTTTTGATCAGTTTTTTAACAACATTAAAGTTGGGGAACCTGAATTCAGGCCATTCGGTCACCATCATCAACGCATCAGCATCGATGAGGGCTTCTTCTTTATCCTTTACAAATTCGACAGCATCGCCAATTTTGCGTTTGGCTTCTTCCATAGCCACCGGGTCATAAGCCTTAACTTTTACGCCGGCATCAATCAGTTTCTGGATGAGCACCAAAGATGGAGCTTCGCGCATGTCGTCGGTTTGAGGTTTAAACGAAAGTCCCCACATGGCAACGGTTTTGCCTTTTAAATCGCCATCATAATATTTGTATAATTTGTTGAAAAGTACCGATTTCTGGTCATCGTTAACTTCTTCAACAGCGCGCAAAACCCTTAAATCGTAGCCATTTAGGCGGGCTGTGTGGATGATGGCTTTTACATCTTTCGGGAAGCATGAGCCACCATAGCCGATGCCGGGATAGATGAATTTTTTGCCGATACGCGAATCGCTGCCGATGCCTTTGCGCACCATGTTTACATCAGCGCCCATGATTTCGCAAAGGTTGGCGATGTCGTTCATGAAGCTGATTTTGGTGGCAAGCATCGAGTTTGCGGCATATTTGGTCATCTCAGCCGAGGGAACATCCATAAAAATAACTGGGTGGCCATTTAAGGTAAAAGGTTTGTAGAGCCTTTTCATAATATTTTCAGCTTTTGCTGATTCCACGCCAACAACAATTCTGTCGGGTTTCAGGAAATCATCAACAGCGGCGCCTTCTTTGAGGAATTCCGGATTGGAGGCAACGTCGAATTCAATTTTTACGCCTCTTTTATCGAGTTCTTCCTGAATAGCGTTTCTTACTTTCGCAGCAGTTCCAACGGGAACAGTGCTTTTGGTGACCATCAGAATATAATCGGTCATGTTGCGGCCAACCTGGCGGGCAACTTCCAGAACATATTTGAGGTCGGCGCTGCCATCTTCGTCGGGAGGAGTACCCACTGCCGAAAAAATTACCTCTGCTCCATCAAGTGTTGATGCAAGGTCAGTGGAAAAACTTAATCTTCCCTTTTCAGCATTCCGCTGAACCATGTCTTCCAAACCTGGCTCATAAATGGGAATAACGCCTTTTTTAAGGCCTTCAATTTTTTTCTCATCAATGTCAACACATGTTACATCAATGCCTACTTCCGAAAAACAAGTGCCTGTTACTAAGCCAACATAGCCTGTCCCAACAATTACAATTTTCATATTTTAGAATTTTATTATTACTGAATCTTTAAAATTTTAGCAAAAATGTGAGTTTAAAATGAAGTGACCAAGTTACAGATATTTTAATTTGTTGGATAATTTTTTTAAAAATATTGAATAATAATGCAAATTTGGAAGGGGTTTAAATAGTGTGGCTTCCTCAAGAGAAAATTACCTGCCAAATTTCGTGGCTCCTTTAAATGATGATGCTTTGGATAACCTCCTGAATTTTAGAATTTCTTGATAATGCCCCAAAATGACCTTTAATTCCTTCCTTTTTTTTATCTCAGATTTATTTTCAGATTTATTTTAACGGAAGGTAAACTCTTTATCCTGAAATGAGTTAATGACTCTGGCGCAAATAGCTATTTTTGGCCGCAAGAATCATTTAAAAACAGATTTTAATAAAAGAAAAGATATGTGTGGATTTGTTGGAGTATTTGATTTAAAAGGAAAAGCAGAAGATTTACGGTCGCAGGTTTTAATCATGTCGAAAAGAATCCGTCATCGCGGGCCGGACTGGTCGGGGGTTTTTTCGTGTGACAAGGCGATCCTTTCGCATGAACGATTATCCATCGTTGATCCTGAATCGGGGGGCCAACCTCTTTACAGCAAAGACAGGAAACTGGTTTTGGCTGTAAACGGTGAAATTTACAACCATCAGGAAATCAGGAAAAGAATCGGAAATAATTATGAATTTATGACCGGGTCTGACTGCGAAGTCATTTTAGCACTTTATCGCGAAAAGGGAGCCGGTTTTCTGGAGGATCTTAACGGGATTTTCGCTTTTGCCCTTTACGACCAGGAAAAAGATGTGTATCTGATTGCCCGCGATCATATCGGAATCATCCCGATGTACCAGGGATGGGATAAGTCGGGAAACTATTATGTTGCATCTGAACTGAAATCTTTGGAAGGATTTTGTAATAAGATTGAAGAATTTTTGCCCGGAAAATATCTTTACAGCCCTGATGGCGAAGTTAAAACCTGGTACGAGCGCGACTGGCAATCGTTCGATGCTGTTAAAAACAATGGTTTCGATATCGCTGTTTTGCGAAAAGCATTGCAGGATGCGGTTCATCGACAACTTATGTCGGATGTCCCTTATGGCGTTTTGCTTTCCGGAGGACTTGATTCGTCGGTGATTTCGGCAATCGCAAAAAAATATGCAGCTTACCGCATCGAATCTCAGGATACCGAACAGGCCTATTGGCCGCAACTTCACTCGTTTGCTGTGGGTTTGACCGGTTCGCCAGACCTTGCTGCTGCCAAAAAAGTAGCCAGCCATATCGGAACGATCCATCACGAAATCCACTTTACGGTTCAGGAAGGCCTGGATGCATTGAACGACGTAATTTATCACCTCGAAACTTATGATGTAACCACTATTCGTGCTTCAACGCCCATGTATCTGCTTGCCCGTGTCATTAAATCGATGGGTGTAAAAATGGTGTTATCCGGCGAAGGAGCCGACGAAGTGTTCGGTGGTTACCTGTATTTCCACAAAGCACCCGATGCAATGGCTTTTCATGAAGAAACTGTACGCAAACTAAGCAAACTTCATTTGTACGATTGCCTCCGTGCCAACAAGTCACTTGCTGCCTGGGGCGTTGAAGGCCGTGTGCCATTCCTCGACAAAGAATTTTTAGATGTTGCCATGCGGATAAATCCTGAAGAAAAAATGGCAAAAAACGGCCGAATGGAAAAATGGATTGTACGAAAGGCTTTTGAAGATTTATTACCTGAAAGCGTTGCCTGGCGGCAGAAAGAACAATTTTCGGATGGTGTTGGCTACAACTGGATCGATTCACTTAAAATCATGGTATCCGAAAAAGTCACCGATGAGCAAATGAACACGGCAAGGTTCAGGTTTCCGATCAATACGCCGATGTCGAAGGAAGAATATTACTATCGTTCGATTTTTACTGATCATTTTCCATCGGATTCGGCGGCAAGTTGTGTGCCTTCCGTACCTTCGATTGCCTGTAGTTCGCCGGTTGCGCTCGAGTGGGATGCCAGTTTCAAAAACAATGCCGACCCATCTGGACGATCGGTTGGGAGCATCCATGTCGAAGGTTACGATCAAAAATGAAAATAAACTGACTTTTTAATACAGCCTCCCGAAATCTCATGAACGACTTTTCTTAAACTGTTCGGATTCAAAGTTGAATGATTCCGGATTTTCCTGTCTGATTTGTTCAGCATAAACTTTGGAGATTGTTTGTTTAGTGATTAGATAAAAGCATCGAAATAGATTTTGCAAAAGTGTAATAAAATGCACATTTCGATC
>CAYOWJ010000207.1:0-6595 GCA_964407625.1 uncultured Lentimicrobiaceae bacterium | reverse complement strand
GCCTTTCACCGCGGCGACTGGAAAAACCGGATCAAACGGGAATGGGCGAAGTTGTTTTAAAGAAGTTAGGAGTACTTGGAGTATTTAAAGTGCCTAAAGTTTGGAGTACCGGATAATTTGATTTGGGTATGAAGTCAACATTGTTTTGTTGCGATCAAAAGCACCAATTTCATATTTTATCACTATTAACCAGACCAAAATATTCTTTTGTTTCAAAACGCTTGATGTCTTTGATGCACCGATTAGCGTTTTAAGTATTGTGGAACAGTTGGATACGATGCCATTGAATTTTTCTCATTGGGATTAAACAGCTTACCTGGTTACTCCTTTAAAAAACTATTCCAAACAATCTTTTACCCTTGATAGAATGATTACTTTTGTGTCCTTCAAATAAAATAACTCACGGAATGTAGAAATCGGTTTTTTATAACTGCTAAAATTAAGGAACAATGATCGAGACTATTAAAATCGGGACCATCAGGTGGCATCATGTCCTCGACCCGAAAGAAGACGATCTTCAATACCTGAAAGATAACTTTTACTTTCACCCACTCGACATTGAGGACTGCCGGAGCAAGCTAAACCAACGCCCCAAAATCGACGTTTATGATGATTATTATTTCATCATCCTTCATTTCCCGAAATTCGACCGGATCAACAAATTTCTTAAAACCAAAGAGGTAAAAATCTTCTGGGGTGAAGATTATGTGATCACCATCGGAAACACCCACTGGGTAATTCAGGATTTGTTCAACCTTGCCCGCGAACAGGCAACCCGTAAAGAGGAATTCGAAATCGGAACCAGCGACGCCCTGCTTTATCACATACTCGAAAGGCTCATGACCGAAACCACCACGCTGATCCGTAAAATCGGCAGCGACGTCGAATTTTTAAACCGCGACCTCTTCAACAAAAATTCTCAAAAAACCATCGAAAGGATTTCGGTTACCCGGAAAAACATCATCCTCCTGAACACGATTTTCAGGCCACAGCTTCCGCTTTTCCAAAAGTTTGAAAGTGGCGCCATCGAAGGCTACGCCGAAAACATGGAAGATTACTGGGGTAATATCCTCGACTATTACCAGAAAATCTGGGATATGACCGAGGATTACGCCGAACTGATCGAAGGCCTCTCAAAAACCTTCGATTCGTTGCAGGCCAATCGTACCAACGAAATCATCAAAATTCTCACCTTAATTTCATCGTTTATCCTGCCACTCTCTTTTATCACCGGCCTTTACGGGATGAACGTCATCCTGCCGCTTGGAGACCATCCGCTGGCTTTTTATGGCATTATTGGCTCCATGATTTTACTGGTAGCCTCGATGTTTACCTATTTTAAGATTAAAAAGTGGATGTGAGGACTAGGCGTAAGTGGTTAGGCGTGAGGCGTGAGGCGTGAGTCAGAAGTCGGCAGTTGGCAGTAATAAAACTCAAAATTCAAAAAACAAAGAAGAGCAAGGCTGGTTATTTTTGGAAAATCATCAGGTAATGCTGGATTAAGGCTTCTGTAAAAATATCACCCGACTTCACGAAACCCTGCCGTTCGTAATATCTTACAGCATTTAGCTGTGAATGGAGATAAATCTTTTTGTTGAAAGTTGTAACATCGTCGAGTATTCGTTGTAATAAAATGGTGCCTGTGCCCTGGTTCCTGAATTCGGGCAAGAGGGCAAAACGCTCAAGTTTAATTCCTTTTTCGGTTTCTCTCCATCGTGCGGTTCCTGCAGCTTTGCCATCAATAAAAATCAGGTAAAACCGGCAAAATTCTTCATTTTCGATTTCGAGTGTCGGATCAACATTGAGTTCTTCAATAAAAACCTGCTGTCTGATTTCCAAAGCTTTATTGTATAATGCCTGGTCTGCCGAAGTGAACGATTTTATTTGGATCATGATTGTAAAAATTAAAAAAGCAACCCATATTTTGGATTGCTTATCGTCGAATGTAAAAATATTTTTTAATGATGGTTACTTCCATCGTAAGCCCATTTAAGATAAATGGAACCCCAGGTAAATCCTCCGCCAAAAGCTGTAAGGATAATGTTGTCGCCTTTTTTGAGTTGTTTTTCCCATTCCCAGAGGCAAAGTGGAATTGTTGCCGAAGTAGTATTTCCGTATCTTTCGATATTGATCATCACCTGGCTTTTGTCGATACCCATCCTGCGTGCCGTGGCTTCGATAATTCTGAGGTTGGCCTGATGCGGCACCAGCCATGCCAAATCTTCCGATTCGAGGTGGTGTTTTTTCATCATCTCAACCGAAACATCAGCCATTTTTGAAACGGCAAATTTAAAAACTGCCTGTCCTTCCTGGTAAATAAAATGTTCGCGGGCATCGATGGTTTCGTGAGAGGCGGGTTTAACCGATCCCCCGGCTTTTTGATGAAGATGTATCCGGCCTACTCCGTCGGACTGATGAATAGAATCGATAATTCCGACATCTTCGGTTGTTGGTTCGAGGAGGATTGCAGCGCCTGCATCGCCGAAAATAACGCAGGTTGACCGGTCGGTGTAATCGGTAATGGACGACATTTTATCGGCGCCAACCATGATTACCTTTTTGTATCCCCCGGATTCGATGAATTTTGCCGCTGTAGTCAGGGCATAAATTTGCCCGGAACAGGCCGCATTAATGTCGAAATGAAAAGCGTTTTTTATCCCGACTTTATCAGCAATAATATTGGCAGTAGCCGGAAACTGCATGTCGGGGGTAACGGTGGCACAAATCAGCAGGTCGATTTCGTCGGGGTGGGTGTTGGTTTTTTCGAGCAGCCCTTTAACCGCCTCGGCTCCCATGTCGGAGGTACCTTTGCCTTTTTCTTTCAGGATATGACGTTCTCTTATTCCGGTTCGCGTTGTAATCCATTCATCGGAGGTTTCTACCATTTTTGCAAGTTCATCGTTGGTCAGGATATACTCAGGAACCCACGCGTGAATGCCAGTGATGGCAGCTCTTATCTTGGTCATATTTTATGTTCTAAATTTAAAAAAATTTAATGCATGTAAATATGCAACGCTTTATTGATTTTGGAAGAAAGTCGTGCGTCGTAAATGCTTTTCGCCAGTAAAACCATATTTTTTACCGCTACATTATTCGAGATTCCATGTCCGATTACAACGGCACCATTGATGCCGAGAATAGGGCTTCCACCATGTTTTTCGTAATTAAACCGTTCAAAAAAGTTATCGGTTAATTTTCGTTTTTGCAAAATCCGGTAGATGGCTTCCGATTGTTTAATCACGATATTGCCTGTAAATCCATCACAAACAATAACATCAACTTTTGAGTTAAATAGGTCGCGGCTTTCGATATTTCCGAGGAAATTAAAATCCTTTGATTCTTTCATCAACTGGTAGGCCGATTGTGTTGAAAGATTTCCTTTTCCTTCTTCTTCGCCAATGTTTAAAAGACCCACGCGTGGATTTTCGATTTTTAACACTTCATGGGCATAAATCGAACCCAAAACAGCAAACTGGTACAAAACATCAGGTTTTGAATCAGGATTGGTGCCGATATCAAGGATGATGGCTTCGTTGCCGTTCTCCTGCGGAACGATGGCCAGGGTAGCCGGACGGATCACTCCTGGAATGCTACCTATACTGTACATGGCTCCAACCATCATGGCACCGGAATTACCGGCACTTGCAAAGGCATTGATCTGCTTCGATTCGAGAAGTTTAAAGCCGACAAAAATACTGGAATCATGCTTGGTGGAAATGGCCTTTAATGGCTTTTCTCCCATGCCGATGACCTCAGTAGTGTTTACAATATGGAATTTTCCGGAAGTAATTAAATTGTTGTCAACCTGGCTACGAATTATTTCTTCGTTTCCAATCAGAACAATCTGATCGTTTTCAGTCAATTCACCGAGGGCAAGAATTGCTCCTGCGATAATTGCATCTGGGGCAAAATCACCGCCCATAACGTCCAATCCGATCTTCATCAGTTGCTGGAGTTAGTGCTATAAATAATCAGGAAGGAGCCTTTATTCGGCTTCATTTTTCTGCATTACAACCTTGCCTTTGTAGTACAAGCTTCCTTCTACCCAGTATGCTCTGTGGTAAATGTGAACGGTGCCTGTTACAGGGCATGTAGCCAATGTTGGTGCAACGGCTTTGTAATGTGTTCTTCTTTTATCTCTTCTGGTGTTCGAGATTTTATGCTTCGGGTGTGCCATTTAATCGTAAATTTATTGTTATCAATTATTTAATGTCTTTTTTAACTGTTCAAGTGCTTCCCATCTAGGGTCTGTTTCCTGCGGTTCGGGTTGCGTACCTAACTTTTCCAGCATTTCGGGGTCGCAGGTACTATTCCCATCTTCATCATCCGGATGAATCCTCTGAATTGGCAGCATCAGCATGATGTATTCGTAAATGAGCTGACTTATGTTAAACTCATGCTCGCTTTCAGGGATAATGAGCACGTCATCCGATTCTTCATCCCATTCATCACCGAGTTTAACATACAATGTTTCATTACCTTCAACAGGATAATCAAACAATTCGAGGCATCTGTCGCAGGTTACTTCAACACTTCCGTTGATGCTGAATTCGAAAATGAGCATCCTTTCCTGTTTATTGAGGTCAATACCAACAGCTACCTTACCCTTTTTTATTTCAGAGTATTCGATACAATCAAAGAACTTTTCGCCTATAACGTATTCAAAATGATGATCCCCCAGCTTAAGGCCTCGAAAAGGGATTGCGAAATTTTTTAAGTAATCCACTTTACATTCCTCCTAAAAATTGGGCGGCAAAATTAGAAAATATTATTCTTAATAACAATGCTTTACATGGTTATTTTTGGAAATCAATGCAAATCAATGGTTTTATGATGACAAGCAAGGTTGTTGTGAAGCATCGAAAACCGTTTATTCCTTGCGGGAGGCGCCAACACATTTTCAATAAATGACCTTCCTTAAAAAAACAAAAAAGGTTAAAGGGACGGGATTCTCCAAAAAGGTGCTGTTGCCGATAGCCATCTTTACAATGGAGATTCCAATAATCCCAATCCGCCAGCGTTCGACTGAGCTCACGCCGAAGTCTGGCGGACTGGGTTATGGAAAAATCGAACATCCTTCGCTTACCCTGACGGATAGCCCCCCCAACCCCCCGAATCGGGGGGCTTTCATCCATGGCTTTCGTTGTGGTGATTCAAGATGGTCGGTTTCCCCTTCTTCCCCAAGTTGGCTGATCAGTCGAACGTTGGCAGAAACCGAGAGGCATCGGGTCTTTCCTCCCCCCAATTGGGGGGACTGAGGGGGGTAAATCAGTTGGGGGGATCGATGGGATGAAAACTGAAAATTGACAATAAGTTGAGTGGCTGAACGGTTTTTATAGTACTTTAGCGAAGTATTTTAGTTTAGATTGTTTAATTCAAAATCAGGAATATGAAAAGTAGCTTCATTTTATTTTTAGCTCTATTTGTAAGTTTGTTAAGTAAACCGGTTTTATCTCAATCAGAAAATGATACAACATTATTAGGTTTGCCAGGAGATAACCTCGATCTTTATGCGGTATTGGATCTCTTTCAAAAGTCGAAAACCATCGAAGATTTTGAGAAAGTATTGAATGAGGAAAAAACCGGAGTTAATAATCTGGATTTAAACCTGGATAATAAAGTTGATTTTATCAAGGTTGTTACCAAACAAAAGAATGAATCGTTTTCATTTATTCTTCAGGTTGATGTAAGTGAAAAGGAAATTCAGGATGTAGCTGTAATTCTGCTGGATAAAGACAAGGATGGGAAAGTTACATTACAGATTGTTGGAGATAAAGATTTGTATGGTAAAGATTATGTTATCGAGCCCAAAACCACTCCAACTCCTTCGGTAACTGCAAATCCTGCATACACTGGCGATGATCCGGTTACAGTTAGTGTTCCTGCATCAACCACGGTTGTAGTGGTTGAAACAGTACCTGTTGTTCAATATGTGTATTCGCCAGTGTATGTGCCTTATTATCCACCTTATCATTACGGATATTATCCGCCTTACTTTGCAGCCTTTACAGTAATGGCGGTTGGCATTTATCATCATAATAATTACTATCACCATGGTGGTTATCATGGTGGTCATTATGGTGGTGGTAATACAGTGGTCATTCATAATGAAAATAATTTTAACAACTATAATAATTCCAGAAATAGCTCCAATATCGTTAATCATAATAAAGCCAACGGTAACTATAATAATAATGGTAACAGAGCATCAACAAAACAGTCAGGCGGGGCCTCAGCAACAAACCGTCAGGGGGGCGGAGCATCAGCTTCAACGCGTCAGTCGGGCGGAGCGTCAGCAACCACAAAACCCTCTGGCGGAGCTTCAGCTTCAAGCCGCGAATCAAAACCCTCGGCTACAACCAAGCAGTCAAATGCATCTGCTACAACTCGTCAGTCAGGTGGTTCTTCGGCAACAACCCGGCAAGCAAGCCCATCAACTTCAAATCGCCAATCAAATGCTTCGGTTACAACACGTCAACCATCATCAAGTTCGTATAGTGGGGGCGGTCGCACTGGAAGTAGCAGCAGTGGTCGTAGTGGTGGTGGTTATAGCGGTGGTGGTGGACGCGGTGGTGGAGGAGGAAGAAGATAGAGA
>CAYOWJ010000206.1:3345-6597 GCA_964407625.1 uncultured Lentimicrobiaceae bacterium | reverse complement strand
ATCAGGCATGAGGCATGAGTATTGAGGCATGAGTATTGAGGGGTGAGGAGTGAGGAATGAGTATTGAGGAATGAGGAGTGAGGCATGAGTATTGAGGAATGAGGCATAAGGAGTGACGCGTGAGGGATGAGGAGTGGGTGGGGAGGAATGAAGTTTTGAGCGAATAATAAAAATTGTGTGCATCCACCTGCCATTTTTGCCAGGCAATGATGTCTTCAAACTTTTGAATAGCCATTTTTATTTACGTTTTGATTATTAATTTGTTCTTAATTCTCTTTTACTTCTTACTTTTTTTACTCACGCCTCATGCCTCAACCCTCATGCCTTTAATCTTCAGTTTTTTGGTTTTATTGATTTGATAAGTCCTCTGGCAATTTTTGCAATCTCATCTGCTTCATTTAGCAATTTAGTTTTCTGTTCTTCCGAAATGTAGTTTAGTCTGACAGCTAAATATAGCATAGACCTGACTTCACTGCCTGAACCAATTGAGATGTATAAAAATCTCGAAAAATCTGCATCCGAACTTCTGTCAAATCCTTCTGCAATATTGTTGGAAATAGAAACCACAGCCCTGCAAATTTGGTCTTTAAATCCAAAATCTCTCAAATCCCTGAAAGCAGAATAAATTTCCACTGCGAAATCCTGCCCTTTTTGCCAGGCAATGATGTCTTCAAACTTTTGAATAGCCATTTTTTTAACTTTTAAATGATTAATTTTATTCTTAATTCTCTTTTCCTTCTTATTTTACGCTTTACGCCCCTCCTGCCTTATGCCTCACGCCTTTCGCCTTTCGCCTTATGCCTTACGCCTCACGCCTCACGCCTTATGCCTTATGCCTCACGCCTTACGCCTTTCGCCTGATTCCTCGCTAACTTCAAAAACACCTCATTCATCGTTTGTGATTCGTACATTTCTTTTAGTTTATCAGGGGTATCCAAAGCTTTGATTTCGCCGTCGACCATGATGGAGACACGGTCGCAGTATTCGGCTTCGTCCATGTAGTGCGTGGTTACGAAGATGGTGATACCACGATGGGCCGCCTGATAAATCATGTTCCAGAACTGCCGCCGGGTGATGGGATCGACGCCACCAGTGGGTTCGTCCAGGAAAACGATTTTCGGTTCGTGCAACATGGCCACAGTGAATGCCAGTTTTTGCTTCCAACCCAGCGGCAACGCGCTAACCGGACGATCTTTAACTTCTTCCAGTCCCAACTCATGAAGCGCCAGTGCTGTTTTTTCTTTGATAAGATTTCGGCTCAATCCATAAATTCCACCAAAAAACCTGATGTTTTCAACGGGTGTCAGATCTTCGTAAAGCGAGAATTTCTGGCTCATATAGCCGATGTTTTTCTTGATCTTGTTGGTTTCGGTGTAAACGTCGAATCCTGCAACTAAAGCCTTGCCCGAAGTAGGTTTCCAGAGACCGCAAAGGATTTTTATAGCGGTAGTTTTTCCGGCGCCATTGGCTCCCAGGAAGCCGAAAATCTCACCTTTCTTAACCTCAAAAGTAAGGTCGCGGCAGGCTGTGAAATCTCCGAATTTCTTAACCAGCATTTCGACTTCGATAATATTTTCAGTCACTGTTTTCATTGTTTTTCTTCGTTTTGTCCCACCATCAGATCCATAAAACAATCTTCGATATTGGCGCTGATTTCACTGATTTTAATATGCTGATGCGCTTTTTTTTCAAGATAATCTTTAAGTTCGGAGATATCGCAATCCGGGGATTTTGGGGTGATATGTAAAAAATCGCCAAAAGGATAAACCGTGTTGATTTTGTCGCATTCCCTCAGGTCACCGATGAGGCGGAAAGTCTCTGCCGACCTGACTGCCAGCAACCTGTGCGGAAATTTCCGGATAATGTTTTCAGGCGTATCAATACTCAGAATGTTGCCGCCCTGCATCAAACCTACGCGATCGCAAAGGCTGGCCTCGTCCATATAGGGTGTCGAAACGAAAATGGTTATTCCCTGTGCTTTTATCCTCCGGAGCATCTCCCAGAATTCCCTGCGCGAAACGGCATCAACACCGGTTGTAGGTTCATCCAGAAACAAGACGGCTGGTTTATGAATAAGTGCGCAGCAAAGGGCAAGTTTCTGTTTCATGCCGCCCGAGAGTTTTCCGGCTGGCCTGGTTTTAAATGGCTCGATCTGTTTGTAAATATCCTCGATCAGGCTGTAGTTTTCGCTGATGGTGGTGTTGAAAATGGTTGCAAAAAAACTCAGGTTTTCTTCGACGGATAAATCAGGGTAAAGCGAAAACCGGCCCGGCATATAACCCACCGACTTCCTGATTTTTTTGTAATCTTTCACGCAATCGAAACCCAACACTTCGGCTGAGCCGCTATCGGGCAAGAGCAAGGTAACCAGAAGTCTGAACAAAGTGGTTTTTCCGGCGCCATCAGGGCCAATCAGGCCGAAGATTTCGCCTTCGTTAACCTCGAAAGTTACCGAATTCAAGGCTTTGGTGTTGCCGTAGGATTTTGATAAATGATGTACCGAAATTGGATTCATTATTCTGATGTTTAAAAATTCACTTCGCCGGGCATCCCGATTTTAAGGCTGCCATCATTTTTAACCAACACTTTTACCGCATAAACCATGTTAACACGTTCCTCTTTTGTTTGGATAATTTTGGGAGTAAATTCGGCGCTTTCGCTTACCCAGCTTACAGTTCCGGTCATTTTGCGATTGGTTTCACTATCCTGATCTACCAAAACCTCGACAGCCTGCCCGATTTTTACCTGCGGAATCTGGTCGCCGCTCACATAAACCTTCAGCTTCATTTCGCGCAGATCGGCTAATTTATAGAGCGATTTTCCCAGGGTTGCCATTTCGTGTTCGTCAACATATTTCGTCAAAACCACACCTTCAATTGGATTTAGGATGGTCGATTTCCTGATGGATTCTTCAACCTGGGCGATTTGTTTTTGCACCGTCGCGGCCTCACTGTAAACAGAATTCTCCTGCGATTTTACCGACTTTATCTGTTTGTCGATCACGTCAATCTGGCCGGCGACATCGTCCACCTGTTTTTGCGTGGCAGCGCCATCCTGAAACATCTTTTCGATGCGCTCCCTGTCGCGCAGCACGTTGGTTTTTTGCTGCTGATAAACGGCAATCTGAGCCTCCAGGCTTTCGATTTTAGAAGTAATGGCATCCTTTTGGGCGAACATCTGTGATTTCTTCAGTGACAGGTCGGTGGTGTCGATCCAGCCGATGATTTGTCCGGCTTTCAGCAAATCTCCTTC
>CAYOWJ010000206.1:0-3245 GCA_964407625.1 uncultured Lentimicrobiaceae bacterium | reverse complement strand
GAAGTAATTATCCCGTTGTCAAGCTGAGATGAAGCTGTTTTAGTTATTTTTTCTCTCAAAATAATCAGGTTTTCATCGTTAACGATAAGCGCGTTGAATTTTTCGATCTGAGCGAGGTCATCATCAACCTGGATTTTCACGTTTAAATCGAGTGCTTCTTTTTGTGTCTCAACGATTCCCTGTTGCAGGTCGAGTAGTTTTTTTTGGTTTTTCGGTTTGTTCCAATTTATAATGTCCCACGATAAACCAACGCCAACCATGTAATAGCTGTCGAATTCGGTCGAAAGCATGTTGAGGCCCGGCTTGCCGTAACCCAGCTTTCCGAAACCTGAAAACTTCGGCATATTAGCTGCAGTAATGAGGCTTTTCGAAATTTCGAGTTTATTTTTCTGCAAATCCAGCAACAAATATTCAGGCCGCTGATTGATGTAAGTTGTGGTTTCGATAACAGGATTGGGAAGCAGCAAAAATGTTGAAACAGGAATTTCGATCCCAAGCATTTCGCCAAGCATTTTATAGGTTGCGCCGGTTTCGGCATCAATCTCGATAATGCTTTGATCGATCTGAAGAATCTGTGCCTGCAAAACATCACCGTTCGATTGAAGCACCATTCCGTTTTCGATTCCCGAAGTAAGTTCTTTCAACTTTTCGACAACATTTTGACGGTTGATAAGCAGCGCTTCTTTGCTGGTTTTGTAGAGCAAAATCTTATAAAAAAGGCCGTTCACCCTTTCTTTAACTTTATAAAGTTCAACCTCCACCTGCTGCTGACTGACTTGCAAATCGGCATTTTCGATGTTTTTCTGTTCGCGGGTAATGCCTCCATCCCAGATAAGCTGGTTGAGGCCAAGATAAAGGTCGTAAACTTCGTTGTCGGGCGTGGGGATCGAAACACCCGGAAAACTGATGGGAACTTTGGTAACGTCCGATTGATAAGTTGCCCGGCCATTGACATCAAATTGTGGCAGGTAATTTTTGTCGGCATTGTCATTTTTCAAACCCGTCGATTCAGCCAGCAACTGTTTTTGTCGGGCAAGCGGATAATATTCCACGGCCAGCTTGTGGCAATAATCAAGGGTGAGCGTGTCAGGCGCTTCAGCTTTAAGATTTAAAACAATCAGCATGATTAAAATGGTGATTGCTGATTTTTTGCTAATATTCATTTTACTAACTATTTATGGTTTTTCGATAAAAATTGCGCTCTTAATAAAATTGTATACACTTACTTTCCGCTGTTCGAGAAAGACATTGTAATTTTCGGAATTACCTTCAAAAAACACAGCCTGGATAATCGGGCGTGCAACAAAGGGGAAAATACACAGCGCCAGCGAGTTGATAAGAATCTGCCTTGGGTCGAATGGTTTTAAAACACCATTTTCGATTTCATGTTGGAGCTGTTTCAAAAACTCGGGCATCACGACCACCTGATTTTTCATCAGTTCAGCCATCCGCTGCGGATTTTGCGTAAGTTCATGTAAAATAAACCCGGGAATGTATGGATTTTCGATAATGATGGTGATGTAATTGTTGATGAAAATCTCCAGTTTTTGAATAAAAGGTAGCTCCGAATTGATCAGCATCTCGATTTGTGGAAGGAATTTCTGAAAGGCTTCCAGGAATACGGCCTGGAACAATTTATCCTTGCTCCTGAAATAATAATGCAGCAAAGCCTTGTTGATGCCGGCTTCGTCGGCAATCTCCTGCATCCTGGCGCCTTCCATACCTTTCTCGATAAAAACCTTGCGGGCAGCCTGCAGGATTAATTGTTCAGCATTTGATTGATGTTCGTTCATTATTTTACCATTTGATTTATCCTACTGATTAAACTAATTGATTTAACCAACTGGTCAAATATAGAACAGGTTTATCTTGTGGTCAAATTTTTTTTGATTTTTTTAGAAATATTTTGATTGAAAAGATACTAATTCCTTTGTTCTCAATGCTTAAGTTGAGAAAATAAAAAAAGGCAATCTCAAAAAATGAAACTGCCCTGTATTTTTCGAAATTCAAAATTTTAAACCGCCATCATATCTCTTTCCTTAATTTCGAGTAGTTTATCTACTTTACGGATGTAGGTATCTGTAAGATTCTGAATATCATCTTCGAGTTTCTTGATTTCATCTTCGGCGATGCCATCCTTTTTAAGTTGCTTGGCTTCGTCATTCGAGAGACGACGAATGTTCCTGATGGCAACTTTTGATTCTTCGGCTTCCTTTTTAGCTTGTTTTACCAAAACGCGACGCCTTTCTTCGGTGAGTGGCGGCACCTGAATGCGCAGAACTTCACCGTTATTTATCGGGTTGAATCCCAGATTGGCGGCCTGGATGGCTTTATCCATCACGGTAAGCATGCTTTTATCGAAAGGCTGTACCACGATGAGGCGTGCATCAGGTGTGTTGATGTTGGCCGCCTGGCCAATGGGTGTAATCACACCATAATAATCGATGCGGACATCCTGAAGCATATCGGGGCTGGCTTTTCCCGCCCTGATTTTTTGAAATTCGTGTTCGAGGTGCAAAATTGCATTTTCCATGCCTTCGCTGGCTTCATCCAGAACAAACTGACTTTCTTCGGTCATAAATGATATCTTTTTGTGTTAGGACTGCAAATATAAAACTTTGATTTGAATTACGATAAAGGACAATTTTTTCTCCAGTCAAAATACCTTATTTTACAAGGGTTCCGATATTTTCGCCGGCAACAACTTTTAACAGGTTTCCGCGGGTATTCATATCAAAAACCAAAATCGGCAGGTTATTTTCTTTACAGAGGGTGAAAGCTGTTAGATCCATGATTTTCAGCTTTTTTTCGTATGCTTCATCAAAAGTAAGCGTATCAAACTTTGTAGCTGTTGGATCTTTTTCGGGATCAGCGGTATAAATTCCATCAACACGGGTTCCCTTTAAAATGACGTCGGCCTGGATTTCGATGGCGCGCAAAGCTGAGGCTGAGTCGGTGGTAAAATAAGGATTGCCGGTCCCGCCGCTGATAATGACTACTTTGCCTTCGGTAAGATATTCGATGGCCCGCTTGCGGCTGGTTTCTTCAACAATCGGATCGATGGCCAAACCGCCGGTGAGTTTTGTTTTTACACCACAACCTTCGAGTGCGCCCTGTAAAGCCATGCTGTTGATGATGGTGGCCAACATGCCCATATAATCGCCCTGAACACGGTCCATTCCTTTGCTTGCTCCTTGCAGCCCTCTGAAAATATTTCCACCACCAATCACGATGGCTACCTGCAC
>CAYOWJ010000205.1:0-6608 GCA_964407625.1 uncultured Lentimicrobiaceae bacterium | reverse complement strand
TGCAGCGCAGCGGTGGTTTCTCAAAAAATCTACCTTATCGGAGGTTTTTACAATGGGGCTTCTTTAAACACGAATGAAATGTTTGATCCGGCCACAAATACCTGGACTACAAAAACAGCCATGACCACTGCCAGAACCGATTTTGCCATTGCATCCTTAAACGACCTGATTTACGCGATTGGAGGTTGGGGAACTGATGTTCTGAACACCAATGAAGTCTATTCGCCTGCTACAAATACCTGGACAACTTATTATCCGATGAACACGTATCGTTCGGCTTGTTCGGGTGTTGTTGCCGGAAATAAAATTTACGTTTTGGGTGGTGGTGATTCCTACCGATACACAAGCCAGACCGAAGTTTATAACCCGGCAACAAACGAATGGATTTCAAAATCAAACATTCCGACGCCCCGTTCCTACTTTGGGGTAGTGGGCATAGGTACAAAAATTTATGTGGTGGGTGGTTATTTTGGTACTGCACTTAACTCTTTGCTGGAATACGACCCCACCACGGTGCAATATTACATTCACTGCGCTGAGTAAAATATTGAACCTTTGGCTGATTTGCCGCTCATTTGATAAATTCCAAATATCTTGTTTCAGGCTTACAACCTGATGGGATTTTTTTGATTTTAATTCCCGGGGCGCTGCCCCAGGTAAAAACTTAACAGAATTTAGCAATCTGAAGGACTTCAACATTCCGGATTTACAAATTCTTAGGAACCGGCACCAAAACTTCATAGTGTCTTTTTCATTTGAAAATAGTGCGATATAAATTTTTAAGTGGTCAGGAAGACTGAAATTACGCTTTCACCTCCGATTTTGTCCGTTTCGGCTATTTTTTGCCTCAACATGTTTTGATCAAATCCCAATTTTGTCGGATAGTTGACAAAAGAAAAAAATCAAAAACATGAAAGCAAATCATTGGGGATTTTTCCTCGTATTACTAACTGTTTTATCAGCTTGTGGAAATCATCAGGAGGCAACCGGAACAAAGCCCGAAAACAAAACCATCAGGGTAAAAACCATCCAGGTTACAACTTCGTCAAACGAAAGCCTTTTAAGGTACAGCGGAAGTATTGAGCCGTCTGTAACCATCCCGTTGTCGTTTCAAAACATGGGAACAATAAAAAATATTTATGTCGAAGAAGGGGATTTTGTTAAGAAGGGAACGCTTCTGGCCAGCCTGGATAACAAGGACATGACGAATATGCACCAGATTGCCCTTTCGAAATACCAGCAAGCCAAAGATGCCTGGGACCGGCTAAAAACGGTGTATGATGAAGGAAGTCTTACGGAGATAAAATGGGTCGAGATGGAAACCAACCTCGAACAGGCCAGATCAGCGCTTGAATTGGCCAAAAACAACCTCGAAAAATGCGATCTTTATTCGCCGGATGCCGGTGTTATCGGGAAAAGAAACATCGAACCGGGGCAATCCTCCATCGGCGGAATCAACGCACCCATCGAACTGATAAAAATTCAGACGGTATTTGTAAAAATATCAGTCCCCGAAAATGAAATCAGTAAAATCCGCAAGGGACAAACAGCAAGCTTCACGGTTGCTGCGCTCGACGGAAAACAGTTCGCCGGGACAATCACCAATATCAGTCCTTTGGCTGATGCGATTTCCCGGACTTACAGCGCAAAGATTACGGTTAATAACACCAATCTCGAACTTAAACCGGGCATGGTGTGCGATGTGCAGCTCACGCTCAGTTCGGCGGCGAATAAAATGATCGTGCCATCTCATGCTGTGAGCACCGATGCTGATGGAAAACCTTATGTATTTGTCGTTTCTTCTGATAAGAAAAGGGTAAAAAAACAGATCATTACAACTGGAAACTATCAAGGCACCGGAATTGAAGTAACCGGTGGTTTAAATCCCGGTGAAACCATCGTAGCCGAAGGAAAAGAAAAATTGACAGATAACAGTTTAATTTCCTTTTAATATGGCACGACATAAAGTGGATATTATCGCAGCCGCCATGCGGAACCGGAATATCGTCATCATTATTACCGTGGTTTTTATGATCATTGGCGTGGTTGCGCTGATGAAAATGCCAAGGAACGAATTTCCACAGTTTACCATCCGCCAGGGAGTTATTGTTGGAATTTATCCCGGGGCAACTTCCACCGAAGTTGAAGAACAACTCACGCGTGCGGTCGAAAACTACATTTTTGGCTATACCGAAATTAAGAAAGCCAAGACCTATTCGCACTCCAAAGAAGGCATCATGTACATTTTTGTCGAATTAAATGATAATGTAAAAAATGCCGATCAGTTCTGGTCGAAACTCAAACATGGCCTTGCCGAACTCAAAATGACCTTACCAACGGGCGTGCTTGCCCTGGTTGCCAACGCTGATTTTGGTGATACCTCGGCGCTGCTCATCACGCTCTCATCCGACACCAGGAGTTATAAAGAAATGGAAGAGCAACTGAAAAAGCTCGAAGCCGAAACCCGGAAAATACCAGCCACTTCAAAAATCAAGCATTTTGGCTTACAAAAAGAAAAAATCTTTGTCAACGTCAGGCCTGAACTGCTCAACGAATACAACATAAAATCCATTTCATTGCTCGGCTCATACATGACCAACGGAATGATTAACTATGCGGGTGTTTTGAAAGATGGCGAAACCAATCTGGCCCTGCATCTTCCATCTAATTTTGAATCGGAAAAAGATCTGGCCGATCAGATCGTCTATTCCGATCCGCGCGGAAATATTGTCCGTCTTAAAAATATTGCCACCATTGAGCGCCGGTATGAGGATCCTGATAATTATATCCGCCAGAACGGCAAAAAAACAATCCTGCTTTCGCTCGAGATGCAGCCGGGTAATAATATTGTTCAGTATGGAAAAGATGTCGATCAGGCCATTGCCACCTTCCAAAAAAGTTGTCCTGAAGACATAACAATTTCAAAAATTTCGGAATTACCGAAATATGTGGATGATTCGGTGAGCAATTTCATGAATGAATTTCTGATAGCCATCGTTGCGGTAATATTGGTCACCATGCTGTTGCTCCCAATGCGTGTAGCAGGTGTGGCGGGCATCACCGTGCCGATTTCGGTGCTCATCACGCTGGGTTTTCTATACTTTTTCGGCGTTGAACTTCACACAGTTTCGCTGGCTTCATTAATCCTTGTACTTGGGATGATTGTTGACAATTCGATTGTGGTGATTGATAACCATGTCGAAAAAATCGATCATGGAATTTCGCCCTGGCATGCAGCTATCGAGAGTGCGAAGGAGCTTTTCGTTTCGATCCTCACGGCAACCCTGGCCATTATCGCAACCTACGTCCCCCTTGGATTGATGATCCCGGGCACGGCCGGCGAATTTCTCGAAACCATTCCGATTGTCGTTGCAACGGCACTTGTTGTTTCGATACTTGTGGCCACCTTGCTGGTTCCATTCCTGAATTTTGTTTTTATTAAGAAGGGATTAAAAACCACCAAAAAACCGGGGAAAGGAAAGTCCTTCCTGGATTGGCTTCAGGGCTGGTTTGATAAATCTCTCGAAAAAACATTCAAACATCCTGCATGGGTCGTTGGATCGGGTATTGTACTCGTCGCACTGGCGGGGATTCTGCTCAAAAACACCGACCAGCAATTGTTCCCCGAACTCGAACGTAATCAGTTCGCCATTGAGGTTTATCTCCCGACAGGTTCATCACTCGAAAGCACCGCAAAAGTGATGGACACTTTGGAAACACTGATGCTTCAGGACAAACGTGTAACCAATGTTACCAGTTTTGTCGGCACCAGTTCTCCACGTTTCCAGGTGGCTTATGCGCCCAATATGCCTTCTCCAAACTATGGGCAATTGCTCATCAACACCGTTTCGGATAAAGCCACCCGTGCCATTGTTGACGACTACAGTGAAAAATATGCCGATAAATTCGAAAACGCCCATATCAAGTTCAAAATTCTTGCCCTTCAACTCAACAAGGCACCTGTTGAGTTCAGGATTTCATCCGACTCGGTTAAAGACATCAGGACCGTTGAGGCACAGATCGACAGCATTCTGAAAAAGACCCAACATATAGCCTGGGCGCGCACCGACTGGGATCAGAAACTGCAATCGATCAAGGTTAACATCGACCGCGACAAAGCCAACCGGATGGGTTACTCGAAAGGATTGGTCGCAACCTCACTGATGGTTGGTATTGATGGTTTTCCACTGACGACGATCTGGGAAAACGATTATCCCGTCGAAGTGCGGCTGACCGAAGAAGTTAGCGGTGAGAAAACAATCAAAACTGTCGAAGACCAGTTTATAACTTCGCCATATAGTTTTTCGGCAACACCCCTGCGCTCCTTTGCAACCTTATCGCCCGAATGGACAGAAGGAACAATTGTCCATCGTAACGGAATACCAACTTTGACCATTTTTATCGATAACGATAAGAATGGCATAGCAGCAAAGATCTTTGACGAACTCAGGCCGCAGATCGAAATATTAAAACTTCCTGAGGGTACATCAATCAGTTATGGTGGCGATTTTGAAGGCCAGGTAGAAGTATTTACCCCGATGACCATCGCGCTGGGCCTGAGCATCGTGCTTATTTTCTTCATCATTCTGTTCCAGTTTAAGAAAGAAAAATTATCACTCCTGATCATGTCGACCATGCTTTTGACGCTTCCCGGAGCCGCCATCGGATTAAAACTGATGGGTTATCCTTTCAGCATCACTGCTTTTGTAGGAATTTCGAGCCTTTGCGGGATGGTTGTGCGTAACGGAATCATCCTGATTGATTATGCCCGCGTCCTGCACGAAAATTCAAAAATGCCGGTGCTTGAAGCAGCCATAGCAGCAGGAAAACGGAGGATGCGCCCGATATTCCTCACCTCTGCGGCAGCCTCCGTCGGCGTTATCCCGATGATTCTGAGCCGCTCGCCACTTTGGGGACCGCTGGGAACAGTCATTTGTTTTGGTTTGATTTTTTCGATGGTACTCACGCTTTACATCTTACCGGTTTTGTATTGGCTGGCCTACAGCGACCGTCCAAAAAAGCCAGGATTCTGGTCGGTTCCGGGAAAACGGTTTGCGCTCTGGTTTGCTTTCGGCGCCATTTTGCTCAGTTCGATCCCATCCCGAACAGCCGCACAATCGCTCAGCCTCGATTCGTGTAAATCGCTTGCCATCGTTAACAACTATAAAATCAAGACTGCCGCAAGTGAGGTTTTTCAATCCGAACAGCTCAAGAAGGGCGCTCACACCAGTTATTTCCCAAAGGTGAGTGCCGGAATCAGTGCAGTGAAGATGAATGATTATCTGATCAAAACTTCTACACCGGAGATGAACTTCCCGGTTTACGACGGCAATCCGGCAAATATCGAACTTGCTACCCAGTTTGCCTACGTCCCTCCAATCGATTTAAACCTGCTCGATTACATGAACATCGGTTTTGTGATGGCTGCACAGCCGGTTTATTCGGGTGGGCGGATAATTAACGGGAACAAGCTGGCAAATGCCGGGTATGAAATCAGTCAGGAGAAAGAAGCCATGACTGTGACCGATGTGCTCGTAAAAACTGACGAGCTTTACTGGACCGTAATTACGCTTAACGAAAAGCTAAAAACTTTGGATAGTTACCGGCAGATGCTCGATACCCTCAACCGGGATGTTACTTCTGCGGCAAAAGCAGGACTGGTGCAGCGCAGTGACCTTCTGAAAATTCAGCTCAAGCAAAATGAGCTGGAAGTAAACCTGCTAAAACTCACCAACGCGATTACCCTCTGTAAAAAAGCACTGTGCCAGCATATCGGAATAAGTTACGACAGCAGCCTGGTTTTAAACAGTCCGTTGCCGGAAGCAGCCATTCCTGAAATGTACCTCCAGGATCCCGGAACGGCAGTAACCAACCGCAACGAATACAAAATACTCGAGAAGGCCATTTATGCTGAGGAGTTACAGAAAAAGATGCTTGTCGGCGAAAACCTGCCGCAGGTTTCGGTTGGCGTTGCCGGCCTTTACACCGATATGATGGAAAACACACAGGCCAATGCCCTCGCTTTTGCAACCTTAAGTATTCCAATTTCCGGCTGGTGGGAAGGAAGTCATAAAATAAAACAAAGCAAGGCCAAAATCGAAAGCGCCCAATATAAACTCGCCGAAACATCCGAACTGATGGCGCTGCAAATAGAGCAGGCTAAAAACGAACTCGACGAAACCTTTTTTCAGATTGGATCGTCGCAAAAATCAGTCGATCAGGCCAAGGAAAATCTAAAGGTCACCAATTCAAATTACAAGGCCGGAGTTTCAGCAATGTCAGATTTGCTGGAGGCTCAGGCTGCTTATCAGGAGGCTGTTAACAACCTTACCGAAGCGCAATGCAATTACCAGATTAAGCAGGCGAAGTACTTGCTGACCATCAACAAATACGAATAGGCGAAGCGTAAAATATGTAAACCCTGTCGGTTCCTTTGGATGCTGACAGGGTTTTTTATTTTCGTTAGGAGGTTTGGGGGATTGGTTTTGGACAACACCGACCTTGGTTCAGGCTAATTTCCTGAGCGATGGCTGGCGGCTGCGTTTAAGTGCTATTTGTAAGCATCTGCCGTTTTTTCCGTCCGATGCGGTGTCCGTCCAAGTTTGCTA
>CAYOWJ010000204.1:0-6611 GCA_964407625.1 uncultured Lentimicrobiaceae bacterium | reverse complement strand
GCAATTATTACTCGAACTCATTTGCCGCCATCGTAAAAGCAACCTTGCTCGAAACTGGCACTGGCAATCAGGTTTCCGATGTATTTCAGATGTATCCAAACCCGGCCAATGAAGTTGTACATTTCACTTTTGCCGGTTTAACCGACGAAAAAGTTACACTAACAGTTTTTGACACCAAAGGCCGCATGGTTGCAAAGGAAATCTTTACTACGCGTACTTCATTCAACACAAGTTCTTTGGAGGCTGGAGTTTACATTGTCAATTTCAAAACTGACAACTTCACCCAAATTAGCAAACTTGTCATTAAATAGTCTTTTTTCATAAAACGTTAGGTTTGAAACCCCGTCTCGAAAGAGCGGGGTTTTTTTTTGCACGGAGGTAAAACACTTTTCGATTAATGGGTTAAATATTCATAAAATAATAATATCAAAGTTGGTTTATACAAACTTTCATTTTTTAAATTGGTTATTTTGATTAAAGTTTACTCAATCACAATTTCAATAATAATTAAACCTAATGCTTATGAAAACGTTTAAATTTTTACTATTTGTTTTTGTGTCTTTAATGTTACCGGGTGCCTTTGCCCAGGTTTCTCCCCAGGCAGGAGCCAACATTAAAGCAATTCCTCTTGAAGAACTCCTTGAATCGCATCCGCATTTGCAAGCAGTTGCGACAAGCCAGAAATCCCCAGATAAGGTGATTAAGATTGGTGACCAGAAACTTGACCGGTTAAATATCCTGCATCTGGAAGGGCAGAATGCCGGTTTTTCTGTTTCAGGTTTTGAAGAGGTTTTGTCGGCTACTGTTTTATCCTACAAAACTGTTCCCTCATGGCGGGAGTTTGACACGGAACTCAGCAAAGGCGGTTGGAATTTTATTATCGTTAATGCCCCGTTAGGGTCAATACCCAATGTCCAAATCTTAAATCATCTTGATGATTTTCTGAAACATGGGGAGGGAAAACTGATTCTTTCATTACCAAACTTGTCTGCTTATCCCAACCATCCTTTGCTCAAAACGCTTGGACTGGAATATGTTTCTGAAATCAATGGGACAAAACCCTTAACGATTACTGACAATTCCTTCATGGAAACGATCGAATCCCTGAACCAAAAGATTTCGATAACTGCACATAATCCGACGATAATGCATGGTACTGAAATCGTTGCGCTGCAGGGATCAACCACCCTGGCCCAATTTGATAATGGAATCAATATAGCCCCGGCAATAATACTAAACCCTATTAAGAATGCGGTTGTTAATGCTTTTTCGGATGGGTTTGCAAACAACAATCAATTGTCAGCCTTAATCAATGCTGAGGCGGAACATCTTACCGGAGGCAGATGGGCAAGTAATTGTTATGATGCATCATACATGGAGAACCTGAATTACTGGTATGGCGGAACGATCAATAATCCTGATGACGAAATCTGGTTTTACTTCGAATTACTGAATAATGCCGAGAATGTGTCTGTGTCGCTTTGTGATTCCGACTTTGATACTCAACTTACACTTTTTGATGAATGTGATGGGAATGTCGTTGGATATAGCGATGATGCTGATTGTGTGGCGAAAAATCCGAAAGATGTGGGGATTCAGTCAAAAATTGACATTCCCTATCTTGACGCAGGAACCTACTATGTTCTTATTCAGGGAAATTATGGCGAAACCGGTGAATATTGGCTGAAAGTTGATGCTGACCAGGGACTCCCATCCATCTATCTGGATCCTGATCATCTTTCGGATACCCTGGCTACTGGTGAAACAAATATGAAATCCTTTGTGGTCATCAATTTTGGAGATGGAGACCTTATAGCTGACCTCAGTATAGATTATCAGCTACCCGCTAATTTGGCCTCACCAAAAGATGGAATTCGCGGGCCGGATGGAGAAAAAACAGACATTAAAGCCAATGGCAACCCAAAGTCGGTGGAAATGCTGAAAGAGGCCATTAAAGACTCTTACACTGTTTTTTATGATGATATGGAGAGTGGTTCAAACGGCTGGAGTGTTGCTGACTACACAGGTAACAGTGCCAACGACTTATGGCATCAGACTTCTCAGAACTACAACACCCCGACAACAAGCTGGTGGTGTGCCGATGAAGTGAACGGAAACTATGAAACCGGTGAATTGATTTCGAATGCACTGATCAGCCCTCCGATTGATTTGACCGGAATATTCGGAACAGTTTACCTCTTTTTTTATGAGAACTACAATACCGAGGAGAATTGGGACTATTGCATGGTTGATGTTTCGACGGATGGTGGAATGAACTGGAATCCTCTGAGAGGAACCAGGGGTACTGCGCCAAGTGGTAACAGCAATGGTTGGGTATTTAGTGTTCTCGACCTGTCAGCTTATGCCGGGGAGGAAATTCAGATCAGGTTTTTTTTCGACACCGGGGATGAGTTTGGTAATAATTATTCCGGATGGTTTATTGACGATGTTTATGTATCTACTTATGATTACACGCAGAATTGGCTTTCACTCGGGTCTTATAGCTATACAATTCCACCCGGTTGGGGTTATTACGTTGATGCTACCTTTGATGCAAATAATCTCATCCTTGGCACATACAATGCTACCGTAAATATTTCGAGTAACGACCCTTACAACCCAATCGTAAATTTGCCGGTTGATTTAACGGTTACTGACAGTGAAATCGGCTCAAGTTGTGGTTTAGCTTTTGATTATGGATTTGTTAATGACCCTGAGCAATACGGATATCTGGACTTCTATTCCGAAGTCTGGTACAGTTTCAATCTTAATGATTACGTTCCAAATGTGTCTGTATCCCTTTGCGGATCAAGTTTTAATACTTACCTCGAAATTTATTCCGATTGCGTTGGCACACTTGTAAATGCAAATGATGATTACCCTTGTTCTGAAGCGCAAACTAAAACAGGGGAAAGATCTCTTCAATCCCAGCTTAATTTTAATGTACTTGCCCCAGGGACCTATTATGTAAAAATTTCATCTGCTGATGAATTTGGTGATTTTGTTTTGAATATTTCCCAGCAAAATCATTTAGTTCCGCCATCAAACCTTACTGCTGATCTCAATCAGGAAACCGGTGAAGTAAACCTAAACTGGGATTATTTTGCAACCGACGGTTTCTTTGAAGATTTTGAAGATGGCGTAGCCGATAATTTTGTTTTCTCCGATTCAAGATTTTCGGTTTCTGACGGAAACCTGAAAATGAATGGCTCCGGCAAAGGCTGGGCAAGTACTTATTATGATGCCATTTACAACGACTTTACCTTAGAGTTTGACTTTGTCAGGACTCAGAGTGACATTACAAGTGGTTTTACAATCGGGACATTTATCCGTTCAGATGGTTTTATATCATACAGTTATCCTGTAAATGGGTATCTGGTTGCTTTTAATACTGCGGGGTCGTATAGTGCATGGCTGGAACTGAATGGCACGGAAAGTAACCTGATCCCCTGGACATCAACACCTTTCATCAATACGGGATTAGGAATAGTAAACGCTGTCATGATTAGTGTAAATGGTAATTTGATTGATATTTACATTAACGGTAATTATGTAAACAGCATCACCGATAATACCTTTATTTCGGGTTATGTTAACCTTTGTACTTACGATAGTAATACTGGCACAAATGAAGTCTTGTGGGACAATGTGTCGCTTACCCCAAATATGGTGATGAAACCTTCTGATGGGTTGCAAATGACCGCAGAGCAGGGCACTGTTTCGGAAGGAACCGGTGCCCAATGTTTTGGCGAGGCTGAAATCAATCCTTTCAATGAACCAAAAAGAATTTACGATGAACCAGGTAAATCCGGAAACCGTTATTTTACAGAATTTTACATTTATCGTGACGGATGGTGGTATACTTCAACCACTTCAACCTCGTATTTGGATAACCTGCCCGCTCATGGCAATTATGAATATGCGGTAACTGCCCATTATTACTGGGGCGAGTCTTCTGCTGCCGGACCGGCAGCAGTTGAATGGATTGGTGTCCCAAATATTGAGGTATCACCTTCTTTCCTCGAGCAGGAATTGCAGCCAAACCAGATTGCTTATCAATACCCCTTAATTAGCAACACCAGCGGTTCAGGTCCGCTGAATTATAGTGTTACAATTACCGGAAATAATAAAACTCCATCAACGTTCCCAATGCCTGAGCCTGGTTTCGCAAGCTCATCTGTTGAAACGTCGAGTAATGTTCCTGGCAGAGATCAGGTTGCATCAAAGCCATTTTTAAATCCATCGAGAACAGCATCGGGCAACGTATTAATCTTCAGGGATAATCTTGCCTGGGGTTTTAATGTAAATGTTCCAATACTTGAAGCACTGGGCGCAACGGTCTCTGTTGCCTCATCTGCGGATATGGCCACAATTGATCTTGCTCCATATAACATCCTTGTGTTTGAGTCGAATCAACCAAATTCGTTCTATCTGGCTTATCAAAGCAACCTCGCCAAATTTTCAACTTTTGTTTCGATGGGTGGAACAATGTTAATGCATAGTGCTACCTACTCAGCGGAAAGGGTTCCTGAATTGATGTTCCCCGGGGAGATGAAAACCCGTGTTGATGAATATTTAAGTGAAAATAATTATGTAAATAATCCATTGCATCCCATTGTCGCAGGGAATTATTCACCTTACACAGGATTCCATGCCAGTCATGAATCTTTCGAAAATCTGCCGGTTGATGCCAGTGTGATCGTTGTTGATGAATTGAGTAATCCAACTTTGGTAGAATATAAATTTGGGAGTGGAACTGTCATCGCTACGGGTATGACCCTGGAGTGGGGTTATGCTGGAGGTTTGACTTATGCCAATCTGCTTCCAAATGCTTTTGAATATGCGTTGGATTTATCGAATAATTTCTGGTTAAAGGTAACTCCATACAACGGCACAATTGGGGTTGGTTCGTGGGATTATCTGTATGCGATGTTTAATTCCCAGAATCTCCTTCCGGGAACTTACACTGCCAACATCAACATCAACAGTAATGATCCTGATCAACCACTCATAGTTATTCCTGTAACGCTTACTGTAACAGGCACCGTGATGGAACTCTCAATACCTCAGGGCTGGAGCGGGATTTCTTCTTATCTCATTCCTTATGATTCCAATGTTGAATCCATGTTCCTTCCTATACTTTCTGATCTGATCATTTTGCAAAGTGATTACGGTGTCTATTGGCCGGGAGAAAATATCAACACAATCGCGTATTGGAGCACCCAAACAGGCTACATGGTGAAGGTAGCGAATACGGTTCAACTCAACATTGTTGGTGATACTGAAGAATTCAAAACCCTTTATCTGTATGGCGGATGGAACCTGATTCCCGTTTTATCAGCGTGTAGTGTGAACGTAGCAGACTTCTTTGCCGGCCACGATGTGATTCTTGTCAAGGAAGTAGCCGGCTGGAATCTTTACTGGCCCGGAATGGGAATCAACACACTGGGGACGCTTGAACCCGGAAAATCCTATTATGTGATGATGGGCAGTTATGAGGAAATTACTTACCCTGAATGTGGGTTGAAGGAGTCTGCTGCCAAGCCTTCGGAATTGTTGGATTTGTCGGAATTTAACCTGGTCACTACGCCGGTCACGCACATTGTTGCTATTCCTGCAAATGTCGGCCACACATTTATCCATGGCGACATTATTGGTGCTTATGATCAGGATGGTCGTTGCTTCGGTGTGACCGTCTGGCAAAATGAAACCACAGCATTGACACTTTTCGGCAACGATCCAACGACTGTCGAGAAAGAAGGTTTTGACGAAAATGAGCAATTGATTTTTAAGCTTCTCCGAAATTCAACCGAAAATGAGTATCTTTTAAACTTTAATTTCGAAATGGCCTATCCAAATAATAATGCATTGTTTGGCGAAAACGGATTATCAGCAGTTAAAAGTGTCGAAATGAGTGCGACGGGGATATCCGCTGCACCTCTGGGTGAACAGATCCAGATTTTGCCGAATCCGGCAAAGAATGAGTTTTCGATCCGGTTTCCGGGTGGGGAATCTGCTTACGTTACGCTTGAAATTTTCAAGATTGACGGACAACCTGCAATGAAGCGTCAGGTCGTTGGACAAAAGCAGATTATTGACATCAGTCAGCTAACCGCCGGGATTTATATTTTACAGATTGAAGTTAATAACATCACCCATATCAAAAAACTCGTCGTTAAATAATCTTTTAATAAATGTTGAAATTGAAACCCCGTCTCGAAAGAGCGGGGTTTTTTTATCGTTTTTTTGCAAGGACGTTTACGTCTGAGTGGAAAAAATAACATGAAAGGATTGTTTCGGGGCGCTTACACCATTTTCAAAAAAATATAATTTTTCATCTGTTTATAATTTGTTTTTTAATTGTCAGATGGAATCGCATGATTAAAATAATCATTCCAGTGGGTGATTAATGATTATTTTAATCATGCTTATTTCATTTTGATTAATGAAGGGCGAGAACGCCCTTTTGGTATAGGTTTCGGGCGTTTTTTAATCCCGGCGTTGAAACCCCGGGCTACGGAACATGGTAAACCGAAACATCTCAGGTATCAGGGTTTCCATAGCCCAGCCGTTCACGGCTGGGATTACGGGAAATGATCCGAACGTTGGTT
>CAYOWJ010000203.1:0-6623 GCA_964407625.1 uncultured Lentimicrobiaceae bacterium | reverse complement strand
TTAATTTTATTGAGATATAGATAATCCTTTCCCCAGGTTTGATGGTTCAATTGTACCTGTTTGATGGCATCAATGGTAAAATACAGTTCGTCAGTAGTCATGGTAGGATGTATCGAAAGCCTCACCCAGCCTGGTTTTCTGGATAAATCGCCATGATTGATGAGGTCGGTAATTTGCTTTGATTTGTCATGGCTCACGTCGAGCAGAAAATGACCGTAAGTCCCGGCGCAGGCGCATCCTCCCCTCACCTGAATCCCGAATTTATCGTTTAGTAATTTACAGGCAAGATTAAAATGGACATCATCGAGATAAAAGGAAATAATACCAAGCCTGTCCTGAACATTGTCAGCCAGGATGTGCAATCCCGGGATTTTAAGCATTTCTTCAAAGGCAATTTTCACAAGTTCTTTTTCGCGTTGATGCATATTTGCGACACCCATATTATTTTTCAGATCAATGCACAAAGCGGCTTTAATGGTTTGTAAAAAGCCGGGAGTACCACCATCTTCACGAACTTCGATATCATCAACGTACTTAAATTCTCCCCATGGATTTGTCCAATCCACCGTTCCACCGCCCGGATTGTCAGGTACCGAATTTTGATAAATGGCCGAATTAAATATGAGAACGCCGGGAGTTCCTGGCCCGCCCAAAAATTTGTGAGGCGAATAAAAGATCGCGTCGAGTGCCTGTAAGGGATCTTCGGGGTGCATATTCATATCAACATAAGGCGCCGAAGCTGCAAAATCGACAAAGCACAGTCCTCCGTTTTCGTGCATGATGCGCGCCATTTGGTGGTACGGCGTTGAAATTCCGGTAACGTTTGAACAGGCCGTAAATGAACCAATTTTCATTTTCCGTTCCTTGTATTTTGAGAGTTCATTTCTAAGCTCATCCAGGTCAACCAGTAATTCCTTATTGGGCTTCAATTGAACAACATCTGCAATAGTTTCGAGCCAGGAAGTATGGTTGGAATGATGCTCCATGTGGGTGATAAAAACTACCGGGCGCTCCTGCTCAGGAAGGCAGTCCAATTTGTCCATTCTACTCATAGCTCTGAAGCCCAGAATACGCTGGAACTTATTAATCACGGTAGTCATCCCCGAACCAGCAGTGATTATTACATCGTTTGGTCCAGCATTAACATGCTCCTTTATTTTTTTCTGGGCAAGGTGATAGGCTTTTGTCATCAAAGTCCCTACCTCGCTGGTTTCGGTGTGGGTATTTCCAACAAATGGGCCGAAGGTTTCGATTATTCTATCTTCGATTGGCCGGTAAAGCCTTCCGCTGGCAATCCAGTCGGCGTAAATGATCTGTTTTTCACCATATGGAGATTGGAAAGTCTGGTCGATCCCGACAACATTCTTCCTGAATTTACTGAAATGTTCTTCCATTATTGGTAACATATTTAAACATATTTACAGATGAACGACATGGCAGCAAAAATAATATCATATTGAATCGAAGTGTAATTAATAATAAAATGACAAAAAAAAGCCCCGTTAAAGGAGCTATCAAAAACAAAAATTATTTCTTTTCAAATTTCGTCATTTGAGAAGAAGCCATGAGCTTTCCTTTCTTATCATAACTCTCCGTTTTAACTACGCCAACACCCTCAGCAAGCCAGGTAATATCGGTAGCAAGCACTTTTACAATTGCTTTTGCTTCGACATCCTGCGTTATTTTGTAACATTCAAAAGTCCCGGCCGGGGTTGTTACCGATTCGATGGCTACACATTTTCGGTTTGAAAGATTTACATACATCGTTAACATCGTAAAACCGCTGGTGTTGATCTTTGCTGTTACTTTCCCGTCAGGTAAAACTGAATTCGGACTAAGATCAGAAGGGTAAAACATCGCATCGCCATCAACAGTTACCTGCATCTCGGGAGATGATTGATACGATTCGAGATTCATACCTTTAAACAAATCAGTCATATCCACATAAAACTTACCACTTTCACATCTCACTTCCATCTCGTTGGTGAACGTTTTATCATCTTTGGCGTCTTTTAAGGTTTGCTGATAGCGAACAGTCAATCCTTTAGCAGTTTCATTTCTTTTGATAACATTTTGGATTGAGTAAGATGTGGGCTTGCCATTTTTATCGAATTGAGTCATTTCGATCACGGTTCCCTCGGTTGAAGGGAAAAACATGCGGCATTCCTGGGCATTAGCTCCATTTAACCGAAATAAAATGAAGATGATTACCGGTAAAAAGAAATTGATCTTGTTCATGATAAAAAATATTAAAGGTTTAAAAAAGAGCTGCCCAATCCAGGGCAGCTCAGATTTTTGAATTTATTTTGCGTATTTATAGTCCTTGCCAGGATAATAGGCAGCATTTCCCAATTGTTCTTCGATGCGAAGTAACTGGTTATATTTTGCTATCCTGTCGGAACGGCTGGCTGAACCGGTTTTGATTAAACCAGTGTTTAAAGCAACAGCGAGGTCGGCGATCGTAGTATCCTCAGTTTCACCAGAACGATGGCTCATAACGGCTGTGTAGGCGTTACGATAAGCCATATTTACAGCGTCGATAGTTTCGGTAAGTGTTCCAATCTGGTTAACCTTAATTAAAATCGAATTAGCAACGCCTTTGTCGATACCTTGCTGTAAACGCTGGGTATTTGTTACAAAAAGATCATCGCCAACAAGCTGAATTTTGTCACCCATTTTTTCGGTCATGTATTTCCAGCCTGCCCAATCGTCTTCGGCCATGCCATCTTCGATCGAAATAATCGGGTAATTATCAACCCAGTTTTTCCAGAAGTCGACCATTTGCGTTGGTGTGAGTTTTTCGCCGGTCGATTTTTTCAGATGGTAAACATTTTCTTCTTCGATAAAATATTCAGATGAAGCAGGATCGAGTGCGATAAAAACATCGACACCTGGTTTGTAACCGGCTTTTTCGATGGCTTGTAAAACAACTTTTATCGCTTCTTCATTCGATTTGAGGTTAGGTGCGAAACCGCCTTCGTCTCCAACATTGGTCGAATAGCCACCTTTTTTGAGAACTGCTTTCAGGTTATGAAAAACTTCGGCACCCATGCGCAAAGCTTCAGCAAAAGTAGGAGCACCAACCGGCATGATCATAAATTCCTGGAAGTCGATGCTGTTATCGGCATGTGAACCGCCATTGAGAATATTCATCATCGGGATTGGCAACGTTTTAGCGCCAACACCACCAAGATAGCGATACAAGGTTTGTCCGGTTTCGATTGCACCAGCATGGGCACAAGCCAGCGAAACTCCCAGAATTGCATTGGCACCGAGGTTTGATTTATTAGCTGTGCCATCAATTTCGATCATTCGTTTGTCGATTTCAACCTGATCGAGAACAAACTGACCCTGCAACTCTTCATTGAGGATTGAATTGACATTGTAAACGGCTTTAAGAACGCCTTTACCCATGTAACGTTCCTTCTCACCATCTCTAAGTTCCATGGCTTCATGAACGCCTGTGGAAGCGCCAGATGGCACTGCAGCACGGCCAATTACGCCATTATCGGTGATTACTTCAACTTCGATTGTTGGATTTCCACGAGAATCCAGAATTTGACGTGCGTGAATATTGTTAATTGTACTCATTTTATAAGATATTTAATTGGATACATCTGTTAAATAAAAAAGGATAAAGCCTTATGAATGCTTCATCCTTTAACGTATTATTTATAAATCTGAACAAGATTACTCTGTTTTCTTTTCCTCTTCATTGGTTTCAACAGCTAAGTCTGTTTCGGTTTCCGATACTTTTGAATCTAAAACTTCTTCAACCTTTTCTTCCTTTTTCACTTCTGCCACTTCTTTTTTTGTTTTGGCAGTAGTTACTGTTGTTTCTTCCGATGCAGAACCTTTTCCTGAACCTCTTCTTCTGCGTTTTGCTGCAGTTTTTCCGGCAGGGGTTTCACTACCCAGAAGTAATGTATTATAGTCAACCAATTCCATCATACACATTTCAGCATTATCTCCAAGACGATTAGCCATCTTGATAATTCTGGTGTATCCACCCGGGCGGTTAGCCACTTTGGTCGAAACTTCCCTGAAGAGTTCAGTTACGGCGTCCTTACTTTGTAGGTAGCTAAAAACCATTCGGCGGGAGTGGGTTGTATCCTCTTTTGATTTTGTAATCAGAGGTTCAACATATATTCTGAGAGCTTTTGCCTTTGCAACAGTCGTCATGATCCTTTTATGCAGAATGAGTGAAGCCGCCATATTGGATAACATCGCTCTGCGATGAGCACTTGTCCTGCTAAGATGATTAAATTTCTTTCCGTGTCTCATTTCAATTATTCCTTGTCTAATTTGTATTTTGTTACATTCATTCCAAATTCCAGGCTTTTGGATTTTACAAGTTCTTCAAGTTCAGTAAGCGATTTTTTACCAAAATTCCTGAATTTAAGCAGATCATTTTTATTAAAGGAAACCAGGTCTCCAAGCGTTTCAACATCAGCAGCTTTTAAGCAATTTAATGCTCTGACTGACAGATCGAGATCGACCAATTTAGTTTTTAACAACTGGCGGATATGAAGGGAGCTTTCGTCAAATTCTTCGGTAACATTCTTTTCTTCGGTTTCGAGGGTAATCTTTTCGTCTGAGAAAAGCATGAAGTGATGAATGAGAATTTTAGCAGCTTCTTTAAGTGCGTCCTTAGGTTGAATTGAACCGTCGGTATTGATCTCGAGAACTAATTTTTCGTAATCGGTTTTTTGCTCAACGCGGTAATTTTCTACAAAATAATTCACGTTCCTGATGGGAGTATGAATAGAGTCGATTGAAATGGTACCGATTGGTGCGTTTAAAACTTTGTTTTCGTCAGCGGGAACATATCCCCGGCCTTTGTTAATGGTAATTTCGATTGAAAGCTTAACAGAAGGTTCCATTGTACAGATTTCAACTTCAGGATTTAACACCTGAAAAACTGACAAATATTTATTGATATCGCCTGCTTTGAAAGACTCCTGTCCAGAGATAACAATGTGAACTTTTTCACTGCTATCATCATCAACAAGTTTCTTAAAACGGATTTGCTTGAAGTTTAGCAGAATTTCATTTACATCTTCAACAACACCTTTTACAGTAGAAAACTCCTGCTCAACACCTTCAATGCGTACTGTTGTGATGGCAAAGCCTTCCAAAGATGATAGGAGGATTCTGCGCAAAGCGTTTCCAATTGTGATACCAAATCCGGGCTCCAGCGGGCGGAATTCAAAACTCCCCTTGTAGTCGTCCGATTCGATCATGATCACTTTTTCCGGCTTTTGAAATGCTAAAATTGCCATGATTTAAACCTTTGGGTTATTAATTTTTTAATAATTCTGAATATTACTTAGAATACAACTCCACGATAAGTTGCTCGTTGATATTTTCCGGGATTTCAGCTCTTTCAGGATACGACATAAACCTTCCGGTCATTTTATCCTGATCCCATTCCAGCCATGAATACCTGTTTGCTCTTGAGGCAACAGCATCCAGAATAACTTCAAGAGATTTTGATTTTTCACGAACACCAACAACATCACCTGCACGCAATGAGAAAGAAGGTACATTTACCAGCTCTCCATTAACAGTAATGTGACGGTGAGAAACCAACTGACGGGCTGCCGAACGGGTTGGAGCGATTCCAAGACGATATACAACATTGTCGAGACGTGATTCGATAAGCTGAAGTAAAACGGTACCAGTAACGCCTTTTTTGCTGCTTGCTTTTTCGAAGACATTTCTGAATTGTTTTTCCAAAATACCGTATGTGTATTTGGCTTTTTGTTTTTCAGCAAGCTGAATACCGTATTCTGACGGTTTTTTCCGGCGTTTGTTTATGCCATGTTGTCCCGGTGGATAATTTTTCTTTTCGAAATTTTTGTCGGCGCCGAAAAGCGGTTCACCAAATTTCCTTGAGATTCTTGTTTTTGGCCCAATGTATCTTGCCATTTCTATCTTTTGCTTTTAAGTTTGCTAATTTCGACTAAATTATACCCGTCTGCGTTTTGGAGGACGACAACCGTTGTGAGGCAAAGGTGTAATGTCGTTAATCTCGGTAACTTCAATACCGGCTGAATGCAATGTTCTGATTGCAGATTCTCTTCCGGAGCCAGGTCCTTTAACAAATACCTTAACTTTTCTCAGGCCAAGGTCAAATGCTACTTTTGCACAATCTTCCGATGCAGTTTGTGCTGCGTACGGGGTGTTCTTTTTAGAACCTCTGAACCCCATCTTACCGGAGGAAGACCATGATATTACCTGTCCTGCGTTATTGGTAAGTGTTACGATCAGGTTATTAAACGAAGCACTCACGTAGGCTCTTCCATAAGGTTCAACCTTAACGACCCGTTTCTTTGTACTTCTTGGTTTTGCTGTTTTTGCCATATTAGATTAGACTTTCTAAATTCTGAAAACTGAAAAAATGTGAAATCATCTATTAACCTTTAGCTGCCTTCTTCTTGTTGGCAACAGTTTTTTTACGTCCTTTACGAGTACGGGCATTATTTTTTGTGGATTGTCCACGCAAAGGTAGCCCTAAACGATGACGAATTCCGCGATATGTACCGATGTCCATCAATCGTTTGATATTCATCTGAACTTCGGAGCGAAGCGCACCTTCGACCTTAACCTGATCATTGATA
>CAYOWJ010000202.1:0-6637 GCA_964407625.1 uncultured Lentimicrobiaceae bacterium | reverse complement strand
CTTCTGGTTCAAGTAATTTTGCCTCAATCGCCTTTGCCGATGATGAGCATTCCATTAAAGCAAAAATAGGATCAGATATGACCTTTTCGACGCCGACAGACATGGATTATGTTTTTGAAAACGGGAATATTGGCGTTGATACTTACAACCCCGTTGCCAAACTGCAGGTGAACAACGGTGACATCTTTATCGAAGATATTGACAGGGGGATAGTCATGAAATCGCCGGATGGCAATTGCTGGCGCGGCAAACTCGACAATAACGGTGCACTGCAGTTTGTACAGGTGAACTGTGAAGATCTGGCAACCGGCCAGGAAGAACTTAAACCTGGTTCGTTGTCACAGGTCAATATTTATCCCAACCCTGCCGGCAACAGAGTTTTCGTTTCGATTGATCCGCAACTTTCGGGAGCTATGCTCGAAATTACCGATGTAAATGGCAATCTGGTGCATTCCGAAAAACTGTTTAATGCCGATAGTTTTATTGATCTAACCGACTTCACAAGCGGATTGTACATCTTTAAGATCAATGATAAAACAGGTAAAGCTGTTAAATCAGAAAAGATTATTAAAAATTAGCAGTTGATGAAGACCCGCGGAATAAGTGATGGATTTTCAAAAAAAGCCGGGACGGGCTAAGAGTTTAAGCACGGCTATTTTTGCTCTTCCTTTTGCTGTATTTTTTTTTCGACGGAAACCATGATTTTCTGAATCCGCTCATCCCTTTTGTTTTCGGGAATTTTATTCAGCGTTTTGAGCGCATTTTCGTAGTCGCCAAGTTTTATATACGTCGATGAAAGGTTAACATTCGACTCGAAATAATTGGGCAGGATCGCGAGGGCTTTCAGGAACCATACTTTGGCTTCATCAAAATTTTCCTGTTTAAAATAGATTTGTCCGAGGTTATTCAGGATGGCAATTTTTGTAGGATTAGCCTGATGGGCTTTCAGATAATGGATTTTGGCATTTTCCAGATCGTTTAAACTTGCATAAGCCAGGCCACTGTACCACTCCACAGGCATCGATTCGGCATCCATATTCCTGAAAAAAGTACTCATGGTTTTTGCCTCAGCGAGCATGCCTTGCCAGTCGGAGCGGGAATGTGCATTTCTGGATTTTCTTACTTTATATTCGAGGCTTAGCGCCGAAAAACTGTAAGCAACCGAGAGCAGCAGAATTATCACGATTGGGGCAAAGGCCAGGTTCTGGTTGATTTTGAGCGGTTTTTGCTGGCATTGAAGATGGTATATTGCAACTGTGGAAGCCATGATCATCGAAAGATAAACCTGGATTTCGATTCTTTCGAGCGGAAAGGAGAACAACGAATCGGTGAGATAGGAGGCTAATCCTGCCATCATAAACAAGGTAAAAATCTTATACTCGGTTTTTGCTGACGAAAGGAAAATTCTGAACATATAAAAAATGGTGAGGCCAAATAAACCGAGAAACAGTAAAAATCCAAAAATGCCTTTTTCGGTAAAAACCCACAGGAAGTCGTTGTGCGGCCTGATCCAGTTAAGCTGGTCTTTTGTAAAATCAAAATCCTTATAATATTCAACCGACTTTATTTTCCAGTTTCCGGCACCAATTCCAGTAATTGGTTTGTCTTCAATCATTTTGGTGCTGATTGCCCATATTTTCAAACGAAAACCGCTGTCGAAAACATCGGTTGAGGTTATCGATAAAAGCCGCCTGAGATAAGGGTTTTTGGTGTTTTTGTTTCCAAATAACATCAACGATGAAATTGCCAGAAAACCTGCCACCATCGCTGTTAATAAAATCAAACGGACTTTTGGCTGAACATTAAATTTTTTGCCAAAAACAGTAAGCATCACTGTAAAAACACCTGCCGAAATAAAAAATCCTACCCAAACCGAACGGGTCTGGAGAATGATAATAATCACGATTGCCATCACTGAAGCAAGGATAGAAGCCAATCTCCAGCCTTTCCGGTATTTGTAAATCCCATAACCGGCAAATGGCAGCATCAGCATCAGCGAAATTGCAAAGATGTTTTTATGTGCCATTAGTCCTTTCACCAGGTAAATTGTAGGTTCTCCGTTTTCGAGGATTTTTACGGTGTTCATCATCACCCGGTCGTAATATTGATAAAACCCGATTGAACAGGAAATCAATGCCGAAACGATGACAAATTTTGGCAATTTGTTGTGCCAGTCAGCAGTCTGGCTAAAAACTATTGCCGAATATGCTGTTAACAAAAAGATCGCAAAGGTTTTGGAGATATCGAAAAAACTTTCACGCGGATTAATTGCTAAAAGCATGGATGCGAGTGTAATCAGGAAATAGGCCAGCAGTCCGGCGAAAATCCAGTGTCTTAATACCGAAAAGTTATTCGGCGTAAAAGTTGGTTTAACAAGCTCAAAAACAACAGCTCCCAGAAGTATAATATCAAGTGCCAGCAACCTCAGCATCAGGGAAGGGTCGAGCGCGGTTTTTGCATATAAAAGCGGTAATATCAGCACCGAAAAGGTTAAAAGCAGGTAAAACCGGATTTCATCAATGTTAATTGCCAGGGCGCTTTTAGCGTGGGCGTTACTTATTTTTGGATTGTTTTTTTTCATTGTTGGTTTTTGCTTTTTGTTTACGTTGAGCCTCTCTGTCAGCCTCTCTGGCAGCTTTTCTTGCAGCCTGACGTGCCGCTTTTTTCAATTCTTTTTCCAATACCTGGATATTTTGTTTTATAGCCGGAGTAACCGCCCTTTTTGGGATTTTAATCAATAAATCATGAGCAATTTGTTTATTTCCAAGGGTATATTCAACGGAGGCCAGGTTCACAAGCGATTCGGTAAAATTTGGCAGGTAGGTTAATGCTGTTTCAAATGATTTTTTTGCATTTTGAAGGTCGCCGGCCAGGAAGTAAGATTTACCAACATTATTTAAAACCACAAAATTATTGGGGTGTGCCTGCAAAGCCGATTCGAAATATACAATGGCTTTTTGGTGATCCCCGGCATTTGCATAGGCCTGTGCGATTACCCAATCAACCGGCATGCCTTCCGGGTCGATATTCCGGAAGGAGTTTCTTGCTTTCATCCCTTCCTCAACCGATTCTTTCCATTTGCCGGCATCCAAAAAAGTGCGTGCATTTTTCAGATGAATTTCCTGCCGGACAGTAGCGAAAGAAAAAACCGAACCCAATAATAAAATCAACGCAACAGGTATCGAAAAGGCATATCTGTTAAATTTTAATGGTTTTGCAGGTTTTTGCTGTTGATAAATGGAGGCAATAGCAGCGATAAAAATGGCGAGGTAAACCTGATGGTCAATTCTTTCGTAAGTAAAAGTGAAAAACGAAACAACCATGTAACTAATTAATCCACCCATGACAAGCAAGGTGATCAGCTTAATTTTAACATCATTTTCTCCAAGGATTATCCGGAATGAATAAATAAAGCTGATGATGAAAATCAATAAATAGAGCATGATTCCAAAAATCCCTTTCTCCGATAGGACCCATAAATAATCGTTGTGCGGGCGGCCCCAGTTCATCTCTTTCTGTAGAAAATTAAGATCAGGCAGATATTTGGAAACTTCGAGCTGCCAGTTTCCGGCTCCCACGCCCACCACGGGATTATCCCTGATCATTTCGATGGTAGCCCCCCAAACTTTCAGGCGGTACGAATTATTTCCGGCCTGCGGACTTGCGATGCTCCTTAATTTTGCCAGGTAGGAGTTATAATTTTGTCTTCCGCCAAAAGCAATAATTCCGGTAAAGGTTAAGATGATGGCGAGTGAAACCACGGCAATGATGTTTCTGCTTTTTTTCGACAGTAAAAATTGTCGGTAAAAAATCAAAAGAACGGCAACACACACAACGGTCGAAATGATAATCCCAACCCAGACTGAGCGCGTTTGCAGCAGAATAATCAGGAAAAGTATCATCACGATTAAGGCGATAAAACCCGCTTTCAAAAGTTTTTCAAAACGAATGGCACCATACATCAAAAAAGGCAACAGCAACATCATGTAATCCGAAAACTGGTTTTTATGCGCCATCAATCCTCTTACTGCGTAAATCATTTCCCGCCCGTCCGGAAGGAATTGTTCTGTTGACCCAACCACCAAAGTAAGGTATTCGTAAAATCCGATCAATACAGCCACCGATCCGGCAAACAACATCAGTTTGGCAAGTATTCCGGCCCAATCGGGTGTTTTGGTGAAATAGGTGGATAGCAGAAAAATGAGTACAAAAACACTGAATGTTTTTACAACATCAAAAAATCCTTCATGTGGGTTAAGGGCAAAAACCAAAGAAACGGCCGTAATCAGAAAATACGAAAAACTGGCCACCAAAACCGCATTTCGAAGCAGCGAAAGGTCAGTTGCTTTTATCTGGCCCTTGAGGAGGAGGAAAATGCTGAAAACCAGCAGGAGTAAATCCAGCAGCAACAGGCGGGGCATCAAAACGGTGTCGATGGCATGATTAAGATAAAAAACCGGCAGCAGGATAATCAGCACACCTGCAAGTACATAAAATTGGAAAAGTTGATTTTCGATCCAGGTGCCGGTGACTTTTTTATGGTTTTTTTTCATGTATTTTTACCCCGAAAACTGACCCTTGTCAGGTCAAAAACGATTAAAATTTTGACCAAAAGTATTAAAAATAGTTTCCAATAATTCATAGTAAATTATTTCTTTTTATCTTGCAACGCCAAAATCAAGGTAAAGACTGATGGATAAACCGGAGCTTAGCATTGTGATGCCTTTTTACAACACCGAAAAATACATCGGTGATGCGATGCAAAGTTTATTGGCGCAAACTTACGATAATTTTGAGCTGATCATGGTTGACGATGCCTCCACCGATGGCAGCGCTGAAGTGGTAAAATCGTTTAACGACGGCAGGATTAAGTTATTGAAGAATGAGATAAACGGCGGGATTGTCTTCAGCCGGAACCAGGGAATGAAGGCTGCTGTTGGCCGGTTTATCGCGCCTTTCGATTCTGATGACCTGGCCAGAACTGACAAGTTTGAAAAGCAAATCCGCTTCCTGAAAAGCAATCCTGATTTTGGCATGGTTGGATCGTGGGCACGGCTGATCGACGAAGATGGAAACCTGCTCAAAAAAACATGGAAGCTTACCCAATCTCCTGCAAGAATCCCTGCTTTTCTGCTGTTTAAAAACCTTTTTGTACAATCGGCAGTGGTGATGAAACGGGAGGCTGTTCCGGAAAAATTTTATGAAGATGGGTTCGATCTCGTTGAGGATTATAAAATGTGGATTGATATTTCGCGAACAAAAAAAACCTGCAATTACCCGGATTACCTGATGTTTTACCGGGTACATCAGAATAGTGCGACAAACAAAACCGGCAATAGGTTACTCGCCCAGGATGCCAGGATTTACAAATATCTTTTTAAAGCCCTCGAAATCGACCTCGATGAAAGGATGACAAACCTGCTGCTTTTGTTAAAGAATGATCAGATAATCGGGGAGGAGCGCGTTTTACATGAAATGGAAGATTTTTTCGGGTTGATTCTTTCCCAAAATCAAAAACTAAATATTTACAACCAAACCGAACTGGTGACAGTTGTTTTCGACAGGTGGCTCAAGGCCTGCTATAAATCAAGGCAGATGAGATTCGGGATGTTGAAGATTTTCCTGAATTCCCGCTTATTAAAAACCTACTTAAAAAACGTTTTATGAGCGAAATCAAAAAGGCCGACGTTTCGCTGATAGTGCCCAATTTTAATAATGGCAGGTATCTTGCCGACTTTATTAAAAGTGTTGTAAACTCAACTGCTCAGCCAGTCGAATTAATCATTGTTGACGATGGTTCGGCTGATGATTCACTTTCGGTTCTTGATGGTTTTAAATGGGTGGATTATTTAAAGGTAATTCGTTTCGAAAAAAATAGAGGGTTAACTGCCGCCTTAAATGCTGCACTTGATGCTTCAAAAGGCAGGTATGTGATGCGTGCCGACCCTGACGATATTTTGCTTCCCGAAAGGATTCAAAAACAATACGATTTCATGGAGGCAAATCCTGAAGTTGATGTTTTGGGATGTAATGTAATTTATTTCGACAGCAGTTCGGGGCGCGACATCAATAATTCCAATTTCCCCTTAAGCCCGGCAATGATCCGGAAAGCTTTTCAGAAAGGTGAGCATGGAATTCAGCATCCCACAGCATTTGCCAGAGGCGAAGTTTACAGGAAGTACCGGTATCAGAAAATATTCCCGGGCGAAGATTACGAGATTTTTGCCAGGATGATCAGCGATGGCCATTCTTTTGCAAACCTTGCAGAGCCGTTGTACCGGATGAGGGTGCATCCGGGCAGCTCAACAAGCAACCTTAAATTTAGTCATATCCAGACCACTTTTAAGTTCAGAGATCAGATCTTCCACACCAAAACATCCAAAACCTGGATACGTCTGTATTTCTTTCATATCCTTTTTTACCGGAAATTTCAGATTACCAATCATTTACTTTTGAGGTATTTGTTTTTGTTGATTTCAATACTCATTTACCCAGGAAAGTTCTTAAACAGAATTTTTAACCAAAGAACAATTTGAAAGCATGATGTTTTTTACCAAAAAGTTGATGGGAGGTTTTGCCGGTTTGGGAAATCATTTAAAAAAAATGCTGGTGTTTTTAAAACTCGACGATCCAAATG
>CAYOWJ010000201.1:5180-6658 GCA_964407625.1 uncultured Lentimicrobiaceae bacterium | reverse complement strand
GGCTACATCTGTGCCGACATTAATTACCGGTTGAGCGGCGATTCGATCTGGCCTGCACAGATTTTCGACTGCAAAGCTGCAGTCAGGTTTTTAAAAGCCCACGCCGAACAGTATTTTATTGATACCTGCCGCATTGGTTTAATCGGCGAATCAGCCGGCGGACATTTGGTTTCGATGGTGGGAACTTCGTGGAATTTTCCCGAATTAGAAGGCCTGCACTTAGGCAGTACAATCGTAACAAGCCGTGTGCAAGCAGTTGTTGATTTGTTTGGCCCAACCAATTTTTTAATCATGGATGGTAACGAAGGAATTGGTTGTTCATCGGCAAACCATAATGCAGCAAATTCTCCTGAATCAATTTTGCTCGGATGCGCTTTGCCAACCTGCCCCGAACGTGTTGCCAGTGCCGACCCTATGGCAAAAATTGATTTGAACGATCCATACTTTTTTATTACTTGCGGTGATCATGACTGCAATGTAGCTCCCTATTCCAGTTTTGTTTTCGATAGTTTGCTTACCGCCAAAGGCTTACCTCATACTTACGAACTTATCGCCAACCAGGCACACGGTGGGTCTTTCTGGCATTCAACGGCTCAGGATGCAAAATACCTTGCTTTTTTTAACCAAAGTCTGGCTGATGGCTGCTCAACTGCAGTGATCGAAAATCAAGGTCTTGTCAATTTTAACCTGATTGTTTATCCGAACCCGGTTAAAGAATCGGTCACCATTTTGCTTTCCGAAAAATCAGATTTCGAAGTAACAATCATGGATTCGCTGGGAAGAACCATCACAAGCATCAGCAATGTTTCAGGGACTTTAACAGTGCCATGCTCCGATTTTAGCAAAGGACTCTACGTGGTGAAAGCAACTAATCCGGTAACTACCTATTTTACAAAGTTTATCAAAGAATAATATTTATTGCTGTCAATCCTTAACTATTCCTGAAATAGCAATCACTCCCCAAACCTTTAGTGATGCGCTATTTCAGGATTTCTTTTGGATATTATTCACCATAGCAGCCTTTGTTATTACATTTGCCTTTCAAAAATTCGCACTGATCGAATTTCATTCTGAGTACTATCTTATCCAGGAATCTATGAAATGAAAAACTACACATTAAGTTTTAAATATCTCTGGCTTTACGCCATTATCGCCGGGTTTTTGCTATCGTTAACCCCGTTTTCCCTTGCCATTTCGCACAAAGAATCCGGCGAGATCGGATTTCATCTGATTGACACTGCCATTTTTCTGGTTTTGAATATTGCGATGTTTTTTGTGAGTTTATGGCTCAACCTGCGTTTGGTTGACAAACCTCTGATTAGAAAAATACTGACCAATCTTTTGGCTTACATCGCTTTATGCTCGTTGGCCATTTTAATACACCAACCGGTTTGGATGAAGATGCATAAACTCCCGCTGATATTTTTTATCCGGGATGAATTTATCCGGAATCTGATTGTTTTTTCGATCAGTTACAT
>CAYOWJ010000201.1:0-5080 GCA_964407625.1 uncultured Lentimicrobiaceae bacterium | reverse complement strand
GCTTACATTTTCCTGCTGGAAGTTAGATTTGCTGAGAAACTGGTCATCGAAATAAACCTGGATGAAAATGAAACAGCCATGGTTCCTTCGTTGTGTTCGCAGTTGTTACTCGAAAATATTATCAAACACAACAGCATGTCCAATCACAACCCTGTAAAAATCGAATTTTATAAAGAGCCTGGTTATTTTGTGGTAAGAAATACTTTGGCGCTAAAAAAAGACACCACCGGCGCTGGCATCGGGTTAAAAAATCTTGATGCACGAAGCCGTCTGCTTATCGGAAAACAAATCGAAATCAACGCATCGGCTGACCATTTTATGGTGAAAATACCATTTAAATCCAACTAAAAATGAGAGTTGTATTAATCGAAGATGAAGCCATTGCCCTGCGTAAGTTGAAGAATCTTTTGCGTGCAGTAAACAGCCAGATCGAAATTGTTGCCGAATTGGAATCGGTTTCGGAAGCCTGTGTCTGGTTCAAAAATAATTCTTCAACTGCAATTGATATTATCTTTTCTGATATTCAGCTTTCGGATGGTTTATCTTTTGAAATCTTTGATCAAACGGCTATGAGCCTGCCGATAATTTTTACCACTGCCTACGACGAATATGCCATCCGCGCCTTTAAACTCAACGGTATTGATTATTTACTCAAGCCAATCCAGGAAAACGAGATTCAGGCGGCTTTAATCAAATATCAGAACACCAAATTGATGTATAATCAGCAGCAATTGAGCGAAGTACAGCAGTTGATGAAAAGTTTTCGTCCACGCCAGGCAGCGCAGAAGGCTACATTTCTAATCTATCTTAAAGATAAAATTGTGCCTTTGCCCGGCAATGATGTGGCCTGTTTTTACACCCAAAACCAACTGGTTTACACGTTGCTTTACACCGGGCAGAAATTTAATATGCCAGAGACCCTTGAAGATATCGAAAAACGCCTTGAACCAGAAGAATTTTTCAGGGCAAACCGCCAGTTTATCATTGCGCGCAAGGCATTGGTTGAAGCCGAGATTTACTTTAATAACCGCCTTATTGTGAAGTTACTTCCTCCCCCACCCGACCAGATTATTATCAGCCGCGAGCGGGTTGCGCAGTTTAGGCAATGGCTTCAAGGGATTTTTTAATTCTACATTCCAAAATAAAAGGAAACCACATTAGGCACATAGCTCACAATAGAAAGAATGCATTCAACATAATTGTTGAGTTTCAATCTTAAAAAAGCAGTCAGATTATTATTAATTGAGCATTGAAAAATCTGACAGGTACTTTTACTTTAAGTTCTATGTGCTCTATTGTGCCTATTGTGGTTCAGAAATTCTGACGGGTTTATTTTAGTAAAGTTGAAATAGATGATTTTTATTCATTAAACATATTACCCTCGGTAATGAAATTAAAATTGCCCTCTCCCACTTTTGCTTTTAAAATGCTTAAAATTCTTTTTCCATCATCAAAAGGACCTTGAATGTAAAAAGGCTTTCCTTCCCTGCCAAATTCAATGTCATCAATTCCGTCATCAACCAACTCAGGGTTGAGCAGGTATTGGGCAAGCGCAAAATCTTTGCATGGTTGGAAGCCATTTTCGGCGGCATAATCCAACGCTCCATAAATCATGTTGTGAAAATACACAGGCGAAACCTCTTCTAATTCTCCATACGTGCTAAATTTTTCGAGCATGTTGTCAATTTCATGACTTGGAAAATTACAATTGACAATCGTTTCTTTTATCCCAAGACAACCTCTGTCGACCATAAAATTGGCAAAGCTGAAATAGCCGCTTGGTTGCTTTCGTATGATCAGGCAAATGGTCAGGCCATGATTTTGGTAATAAAGATCAGCAATCAGGCATTTTTCGATAGGTAATTTACGACCGTTTTGCTGCAGATATTTTTCTGCTGAAAATTTTTGTTGTTGCATTACTATAAAATTATTCGTTAAAAACTATTTCTTTTCAAAAGCCCCGCATTTAAAATCATCTTCACCTTTTTGATCGAAACGGTTCATCAGACAAAGCAGGTTTTCTTCCGGGTCGGTGTCGTCATGGCTTTTGCACAAGATGCAAAGGCCTGGCACAGGGACAGATAACGGGTCAATTTTGTTGCCATCGTCATCGTAAAATCCGTTTAAGTTAAAAATGTCTTCCATGATGAATTTATTAGATTATGAAATTAAAAAGCATCAATCTTTCTCCTGATTGTCGCGGGTTTTATCAATAATTTGTAGTTTGCGCGCACTCTCGATGGCCTTGATGGCGATGTCTTTAACAGTATTTTCGGCTGTGATTGATTTGCCCGAAAGTTCCTTGTTGGCAGCTTCGAGGTCTTTAATTTTCGATTGCAGCGTGGTGATGGTCTGTTCGCGCAACTTTAGTTCGCCCTCGGTTTGTTTGGCAGTAAGCTGTTTTTCGAAACTAAACTGCATGGTAAGTTTTTCGGCAACAGCCTTCTCGGTGGTGGTAATTGCTTTTTCCAATTCTTTGGGGAAACCGGATGCTTTGGCGCGTAACTCGTTTAATTCGGCTTCGGCAGCATTGACTTTTGCTTCACGTTCCGAAATTTCTTTTTCAAAGGCAGCCTTCTTTTCGACGAGATCTTTTTCGAGTTTGGCCTTCTTTTCCTCGTAAAGGTCGGTTTCCTTTTTACGGGTTAGTTTTAAGTTGTACAGATAATCCTCTTCTTCGCGTTTACGCAGTTTTTCGGTTGAATCTTTCAGCTCTTTCTGCTGCTCGTTCCATTTCGCCTGATCCAGCTTCCATTGCTCCTTTTGAGCTTTCATAGTTGTCTCGAAACTATCTTTTTCGACTGCAATTTTTTCGTCGAAGTTGCTTCGTTCAGTTTTCATCTTCTCTTCAAGATCGGCTTTTTTGATGGTCATCTCCGCCTCAAATTGTGCTTTTTTCTCCTTTTGAGCCAGCAGCATGGCAGCCAGTGAATCGGCGTTGGCGGTAACCTGGTAAAGCTCTTCCAGATTATTCTTCTCCAAATTGATGGCCAACTGAATCTGTTCCAATTTTTTATACTCAGCAGTAAGTTGCTCACCAAGTTTATCCAACTCTTTAGCCACATTTAGTTTTAAGGATGCAATCCCATTTACAATCCCTTCGGTCGAATTTTCGGAAGCTTTTAACACAACCTCTTTTTTGCGGGTTTCTTCCTGAATTTGCTTGGGTTGATCGCTTTTTTGGTCTTTTACTTTGGCCAGCAACTCTTCGTAAGCTGCCAGAATTTCGTTTTTCGTGCTCTTAACACTGAATTCTTTTTCCATTGAATTTATTTTTAAATGAGTTTTTTGTTTTTAAGTTCTTCTTTTAATGCCGAACGCCGGTTAAATTTTTTAACGAGGTCGGCCGCAAACTGTTTTACAGCGTCATTTTGAGGTGTGCCGACGTTAATAATATGAAGCACGGTTGCAACACTGGAGTAAAGTCCCCTACCCTGGCTATTTTCTAATTCTTTAAGGATAATTTTTCCGGCAATTTTCAAACTTTCGGCAGGATACCTTGAAGCTATTGGTTTAATAATTTTATCGAGGTCAATTAAACCATTATCCCATTTGCGGGCAACTTCGAGGATCTTATCAAATAAACCATCATCTTCGAGCATCGAAATATAAAATCCAACATAAAACCGCGATGAATAACCCTCTCTGAAATTTTCGAGTTCTTTTTCATCCATCAATTTTTTGAGCCTCGGGTAAAGCTGAATATTCTGCACGGATTTTATTTTCCCCTCTAAAACCACCTTAGAAAAGCCAACATCATATTTATCATCAATCCTGGTTAACAGGAAGTCGTTAAGCTGGTGAGGAAAAGCATCGTACGCTTTTTTTGCAACTCTGTAAAATGATGGTTTGTCGGTTTGATGATAGTGCTCAAGTAAGTCCAAAGCTACTGAAATATCAAATTCGCTTAGTTGTTCAGCAAGTTTTGTCCAGCCGGAACCTCCTTTGTTGCTGTTTTTCATTATAAATACCGAAGTTTTAGGGAAAATTTCTTTCACCAATTTATCATCTGCAATCAGGTCGTAAAGATCATTGCTTTTTTCGGGGCACTTTTTTAATGCTGATTGAAGCAAACCGTCATGTACTGTCGAATAAAAACCAACAGCTTTACCCTTTTTAAATGTATCGAAAACCAATCGGACCGAAAGCTCAACTATATCGGGGCGAAAAATAGTAGTTTCAATTGACTTTACCAGTTCCTCTGAAATTTCTTTAAAAGTATTAAGAAAAAATTCGTTAGGATCGCCCAGGTTATCATACGGGTCGTCAACTTCAGCATCTCTGCAGGCAATAACCAGGCCTGCTAAGCCTGCAAAAAAATTGACGAGGTCGCATTTATTAATCAGTGCTGTAAGATCGTTTTTAAATTCCTCGAATAAATCTTCCACCTCTTGTTCGGCAACTCTTTGTGCCGCTTCATATTCCGGGATATATTCATCGTGCGGTGGTTCCCATTTATCCCAGTCAGTTTCTTCAAGTTCGATGTCCTCAAGCTGAGAGATGTAATGTTGGACTCTTGAAACAATTTGTTTATCAAATTCCTCTGAAGTAGCTTTCGGGAAAGCACTCCTGTTTGTAAAAAACTGAATAAATTGTTCCTGAAGGCTGGTCGAATTTTCGAGTGCTTTATTCAGGAAATCCAACTTCTCGGCGTCATTCAGATGGTTAAATAGACTTTTTACTTCTTGTTGGTTCATAATATCAAATTTGAATCAGATTTATCTACCTGTTTATTTTGTTGTTTTCTTCAAGATATTCTGTGACCGCCATAATTTTTTGCATGACAATTGCTCCAATAAAAATTTGCCTCTGATCCTCCTGAATTTCAAGCTCCTCAACAATATTATGTAAAGCATCGAGTCTGGATGCATTTTTTTGAGATGATATAAGGATTAACGTAAAAAGTAAGAAATACATCATTTCGGTATGGTGAACTGTTATCCTTTCATCGAAAAAATAACGAAAGTTATATTTTTGCCTGTTAGCTTCTTCAATGTTTTCATCTGCTGAAATCCTGGCAGTTAAAAAAAGAAATTTTATTAACACATAGTAAGGGAACTTTTCTTTGTAACTGTTGAGT
>CAYOWJ010000200.1:0-6737 GCA_964407625.1 uncultured Lentimicrobiaceae bacterium | reverse complement strand
TATTTGTTTCCATCAGTAAAAAGTTACAGAAAATTTTGGCAAAGATAGATAAATCAATAAACAAGCATTGTTGCTGTTAAGGGCTGGATTAGGAAGTTATCCTGAAAGGCAGAAGTAAAAACGGATTTTTCGGGGGAATCTGGCCGTGATAATTAACCTTGGGCAAATCCAGGGCAATGCAAAACAGAAACAAAAATCATCCTCAGGAAAACATTATTCCGGATTGCTCCCAAAATAACATAAAAAAAGACCGAATGCGTTGGCAATCAGTCTTTTAGTAGCCCCACCAGGACTCGAACCTGAATTTAAAGTTTAGGAAACTTCCGTTCTATCCCTTGAACTATGAGGCCGGTTTCCAAAATATAGGAAGTTTTTCTCTTTATGAATGCTTTTGCTGCCTGACATGAAAAAATCAAATCACAGTAAAAACGCTTCCAGCCTGCAAAAATCCTCATTTCTTAATTACTGGCAAAATTTATGTTAAGTGTTTTGCAATTTTCATCAGAAAAAGGGTTTTTGTTTAAAAACAAATCCCTTTTGCTGACACATTTGCTATAAAATACTACTTTTGTTTACCATCAGATTTATTAATTAACCCAAGAAAAAATGAAGGATGAGTGCTAATTATACCCCTGCAATTTTATTAGTTGATGATAACGAAGATAACCTGTTAACACTTGAAGGGAACCTGAGAAATCTCAAAGTCAGGTTCTTCTCTGCCCAAAATGGCCGGGAAGCGATAGAACTGGTTAAACTTCACGATTTTGCACTGATCATTCTTGACATTCAAATGCCGGAAATGAATGGCTATGAAACTGCTGAAGCCATCAGACAGATCCAACGCAACAAACATACGCCAATCATTTTTCTGACAGCAGTTTACTTTGATCATGTAAGTGTTTACAAAGGCTACCAGGCCGGCGCCGTTGATTATATTACCAAGCCTTTTAATCGTGAAATCCTTGTTACTAAAGCCAGGGTGTTTCTCGAGCTCGACAAAATCAGAAATGAGCTATCACAATCCAAAAAAGAATTTCAAAGTATTGTTCAGGATCAAACCGATCTGATTGTCCGCACGGATGAGAATAATAGTATCATTTTTGCCAACAGGGCTTTGCTCATCGCCTTTACAAAAACATTCGACAATTTAAAAGGCAATAATTTTTTGGATTGGGTTAGTGAAAAAGACCGCGAAAAAATTGTAAGAGCCATTGAACTTTTATCGCCTTCCAACGCTATTGTTAAGTTACATCATTCGCTCAATGTTCTGACGAACCGTCAGATTTTTGTTTCTACAATTATCCGGGCCTTGTACGATTCCAATAATGAGCTTACCGGATTTCAATATGTAATGCGCGACGTTTCGAAAGAGGTCGAAAGTCGTGAAGAGCTTATTGTTGCAAAGAAAAAGGCCGAAGATGCCACCAAATCAAAATCACAGTTTCTGGCAAATATGAGCCATGAAATACGAACGCCAATGAATTCGATTTTGGGAATGATCGATGTGCTGATGCAAACAAACCTGGATGAAGACCAACTGGAAGATGTTGAGGTGATTAAATATTCGGCAACCAATCTTTTGGGTATTTTGAATGATATCCTCGATTTTTCCAGAATTGAATCAAACCAGATTCAAATCCAGAATATCTGGTTCAACCTTAATGATGAGCTGAAAAAAATCACTAAGCTTCTCGAAAACAAAGCAAACGAAAAGGGGAATAACCTGATCCTGGAAATATTTCCCGACGTTCCTCAAAAAGTCAAGGGCGATCCGCTCCGGTTAGGCCAGATCATCATCAACCTGCTGAATAACGCCATAAAGTTTACCGAAAACGGCACTGTAAAACTTGCTGTCGAAAAGGATTTTTCAAAAGAAAAAACCACTCAGCTTAAATTTACATTCACCGATACAGGTATTGGAATGCCTGAAAAAATCAGTGCAAGCCTTTTTAATTTCTATCAGCAGGGTGATCCTTCGATAGCACGCGAATATGGCGGCAGCGGACTTGGACTTGCTATTTCAAAAAGCCTTTGCGAACTGATGGGTGGCTCCATTTCATTCAAAAGTGAAGTTAATATAGGCTCCTCCTTTTGGTTTTCGATTGCCTTTGAAGAAGAAGAAAAAAACAAAATGGCTGAAAAAACACGCATACTTATTGTCGAGGATAATCTTTTAAACCAAAAGATTGTAGGGGCAACACTGCAAAAAAACAATCTTGGTTTTGATATCGCCTCCAATGGAAAAATTGCTGTCGAAAAAGCCCTCGAAAACAACTATAAGCTTATTTTAATGGACATTCAAATGCCGGTGATGGATGGATACGAAGCCACCCGCCAAATCAGGGAATTTGAAAACAACAATCCCGACCGCGAAAAATCCTTTATTATTGCGCTTACGGCCAACGCAACCAAAGAAGATCGCGAACGCTGTGAAAAAACCGGCATGAACAGTTATTTGACAAAACCGTTCAAATACGCCGAGCTCGAAGGCATCCTCCAAAAATTTGATATCATACACTGATTTATGTTTCAGGTAATCATGAAAATCCCAGGCATCAACATAATTTTTAGTTAGCTTTTTAAAAATCGTGCTCAGATGAAGACCAGCTTTTTCAGGAAATTTGCCTTTGTTTTTTTTGTTCTTTTTGGCTTCAGTGTATTTATCAGTGCAATGTCGGATGAGATCTTTTTTTTTAGCGATGTCCTGACTGTAATTAATTTTCCGAGCAGTATTTTTTACAATTTTGTCCTGGCGCAAAACACCTCCTGGTGGCAACAAACTTTTTATAGCTGGATCGACAGCTCCATCGGCGCAACCATTGCCTTTGTGGTGATGGTTTTTACACAGGCATTTCTGTTAACAACCTTTCTCACCATTATTTTTAAGCGCCAAAGCCTTTAAACAAACAATTTTACAGCCTTATTTTCGTAAAACGGGTTAAAAATTTAATCGATACTTTTGCTTTAAATCACCATACAAATTGATAAGTCAGGAAATCATAGCTCAAATCATCGAAACAGCCCGTATTGACGAGGTTGTAGGCGAATTTGTAACCCTAAAAAAACGGGGTGTCAACCTGCTTGGGTTGTGCCCTTTTCACAACGAAAAAACCCCTTCGTTCACTGTTTCACCCAAAAAAGGAATTTTTAAATGTTTTGGTTGTGGAAAAGGAGGTAACTCGGTAAACTTCCTCATGGAACATGAGCAGTTTACCTACCCTGAAGCGCTGAAATACCTCGCAAAAAAGTATCATATCGAGTATAGCGAGGATGAGCAAACTCCCGAACAAATCAGGGAACTGAACGAAAAAGAAGGTCTTTTTCATGCCACCGATTTTGCAGCGAAATTTTTTGCAACCAATCTTTTCGACACCGATCAGGGCCGGTCGATCGGGTTAAGTTATTTTAAAGAAAGGGGCTTCAGGGACGATATCATCAAAAAATTCCAGCTCGGTTTTGCCCTCGACGAGTGGGATCATTTTACAAGAAACGCCTTGCAGCAAGGCTACAACAGAGATTATCTCGAAAAAACCGGCCTCACCATTGTCAAAGATGGCAAGGTTTACGATCGCTTCCGAGGAAGGGTGATTTTCCCGATTCACAATATTTCTGGGCGGGTTTTGGGGTTTGGTGGCCGGATTCTTAAAATCGAAAAAACTTCACCAAAATATGTAAACTCCCCCGAATCGGACATCTACCACAAAGGCAAGGTCCTTTACGGGATAAACCTGGCAAAAAACGCCATCCTCGGCGCCGACAACTGCTATCTTGTCGAAGGCTACACCGATGTAATTTCGCTTCATCAGTCGGGTGTCGAAAACGTGGTAGCCTCTTCGGGGACCTCGCTCACAACAGATCAAATCAAGCTGATCAGCCGTTACACCAAAAACATCACCATTTTATACGATGGCGACGCTGCCGGAATCAAGGCTTCTTTCCGTGGAATCGACATGATCCTGGAGCAAGGCATGGATGTAAAAATCGTGCTTTTCCCCGATGGAGAAGACCCCGATTCGTTTGCCAGAAGTCATCGCAGCAGCGAGGTTACCGAGTTTATCACGAAAAAGGCTGTCAACTTCATTTTCTTTAAAACAGATCTTCTCTTAAAAGAAGCTGAGTCCGACCCGGTGAAAAAGGCAGGACTGATCAAGGAAATCGTAGGTTCCGTCGCACTCATTCCCGACCAGATTACACGCTCGGTTTATATCAAGGAATGTTCGGCTTTGATGGACATTGCCGAGCAAAACCTGATGAACGAACTCAACCGCATCAGGCGCAGTGAATTTGACCACAAACTCAAAGAAAAAAGAACCGAAACCCCGCCGGAAACCGGTGACCCGTTTCTTTATAAACCCGAAAAACAAGCTGAGTACGATTTTATGTCGAGTGAGTTTCAGGAAAAAGATGTGATCAGGCTGCTGATGACTTTTGGTAACCGCCCGTTGATTTTTGAACAGAAAAATGAAGCCGGCAAAACCGAAGAAATCAGTATCGACACCGCTTCGTTTATCGTGCGGGATTTACAAAACGATGAAGTCGAATTTCACACACCCATTTATAAACAGGTTTTCGACCTTACCGCGAAACAGCTCGATGCCGGGGTTATCCCTGACGACCAGTTTTTTCTCTATCACAACAACCCTGAAATTTCGACTTTAGCCGCTACATTAATCATCCCGAAACATGAATTGCACGATTGGCAGCGCGTTAAAATTACCGTTTCCCGTGAAGAGGATAAATTGAAAATGGCTGTGATGCACTCCATCCTTTCGATGAAACTCCGCAAGCTTGAAGGCCTGTTCGAAAACAACCTCAAAACCATGCATCATGCATCCGACAGCGAAATGGAAGACCTGATGAACGCACAACAATTAATATTAAGAAACAAGATTTTAGTCTCAGCCGAATTGGGCAGGATTGTTTTAAGATAGCTGCCTTTTAGCTCCTCAATCCGGCAAACCATTAATTTTATAAATTTGTATGTTTTCAATAAATTTTTGCTCAACAATTTTTAATTTCAGAAAAATGAAAAACCATTCATTCATTCCAATTTCTTTATTTATTATGCTGATAATTAGCGCATCATGCAGCCAACAGCCCAGGATTGATGCAAAAGATTACGACAAGTTTCCGGTTTATTCGGGCAACGACCTGGGAATAACCTATGCTGCCGAATCATCAAAATTCAGAATCTGGGCACCAACAGCCGAAAAAGCCAAAATCCTGCTTTATAATGAAGGATTGGGTGGATCTCCGGTTATGGAAAAAGAGATGAAAAAAGATGCCGACGGAACCTGGCTTCTCCAAATCGACGGCGACCTGGCGGGTAAATTTTATACCTTCAGAATTAAAACCGGCGGCAAATGGCTTAATGAAACACCGGGAATCTATGCTAATGCCGTTGGCGTTAACGGAATGAGGGCTGCCGTTGTAAATATGAGTGAAACAAACCCCGACGATTGGGAAAACGATAGCAAGCCTGCATTAGCAAATTTCGGTGAAATCGTCATTTACGAATTGCATGTCCGCGATCTATCCATTTCGCCAACTTCAGGAATTACCAATAAAGGAAAATTCCTGGGACTTACCGAAACAGGAACCGTTAGTCAGCAAGGCGAAAAAACCGGCATCGACCATCTTGAAGAATTGGGAATCACGCACCTTCATATTTTACCGGCTTTCGATTATAAGAGTCTTGATGAAACCCGCCTTGACGAAAATAAGTACAACTGGGGCTACGATCCTCAAAATTATAATGTTCCCGAAGGCTCATTTTCAACCGACCCCTACAATCCTGAAAGTCGCATCAGGGAGTTTAAACAAATGGTGCTGGCCCTGCATCAAAAAGGCATCCGCGTGATTATGGACGTAGTTTACAACCACACCAGCGACACCGAAAACTCGAATTTCAGCCTTGAGGTTCCCGGTTATTATTACCGCCACAACACCGACGGGACGCTCTCGAATGCATCAGCCTGCGGAAATGAAACCGCCTCCGAAAGGCCGATGATGCGCAAATATATGATCGAATCGCTGAAACACTGGATTGCTGAATACCACGTTGACGGCTTCCGCTTCGATTTGATGGGAATTCACGACATCACCACCATGAACCAAATCCGTGAGGAAATTCATCAGACCGACCCTACGATTTTCCTTTACGGCGAAGGCTGGACGGCAGGTTCAAGTCCGTTGCCGCAAAATGAACAGGCCGTGAAAAAGTTTACTGCCCGCCTCAACGGCATTGCAGCTTTTAGCGATGATATCCGCGACGGAATCAAGGGAAGCTGGAGCGACCATAAGGCAAAAGGCTTTGTAAGCGGCGCTCCCGGGATGGAAGAAAGTATCAAATTTGGTGTGGTGGCCTCTACACAACATCCACAGGTGGATTATTCGAAAGTAAATTATTCCAAAGAACCCTGGGCTAAAGAACCTTTCCAGACCATCAATTACGCTTCGTGCCACGACAATCACACCTTGTGGGATAAACTGAATTTTACAAATCCCGGCGACAGCGAAGCCGACCATATTAAAATGGATAAACTGGCCAACACCATCGTGATGACCGCACAGGGCGTGCCTTTTATTCATGCTGCCGAAGATTTTCTGAGGACAAAACAAGGCGTCGAAAACTCATTTAATTCGCCCGATTCCATCAATCAGATCGATTGGGAGCGGAAAAGCTGGTATCGCGGGGTTTTCGATTATTACCAGGGATTGATAAAACTCCGGAAAGC
>CAYOWJ010000199.1:0-6747 GCA_964407625.1 uncultured Lentimicrobiaceae bacterium | reverse complement strand
TAAGCACGATGCGGAGTTTGAAATATTCGAAACGGCGGTTGAAATATGTCTTTTCGGGAACAGGATTTATGCCCTGGCCTTTTGGAATCCAGAAACCATCTTTGGTATTATTTGGGATGGGTTTGAACCATTTTACCGGCTCCATGTCAATAAATTGCTTTTTGCCGGGCGTGCGGTCGAGTGCAAATTCGGTACGCCGGGCATTGTTATGCGAGCCTTTATCCAGATTTCCGGTATGGGCCCATTTTTTTGGTTTTAGCCTGGTACGTTTCGATTTGTCTTTGTAAGTCTGTTTAATCCGGCTTTTGTAGCGATAAAGCCAATATGCCGGGCTGAAATCAAGGAAGCGTTTGTCGGTACAGCCACCCCAAAAAGCATAAAGGCGGTCGGCGGTGCACTCGATTTGTGGTTCCGGAATAAAGATTTCGCGTGTTGCTGTTAAATCCCGCGTAAGTGAGCGCCACACTTTACCGTCGTAACCTTCAAAGTCGGTGCCTGTCCAGCGGATTACACCTTCAAATTTGTCGTTGGCGTTGCCGATTTTTATCCCACCCTGAATATCAAGTTTGCTTTTAGGCTTCGTAACGCCGATTCCCACGCGTTTTTCGCTTTTCCCTTTGGGAACAACCACATAAATTTCGTCGTCGAGCTTGTTGATGAACGAATCGATCAACTCCTTAAAATGTTCTTCGGTGGGGCGGTCACCATCCTCAAAATAGGTTTTGATGTTTTGCCTTGTATTTTCGCTCATAATGCTGAAATTTTACTTTTCATAAACTTAATCTTTCTCATTTACAGGAAAATTCGTTCCCGATAATATCTATTTTATGGTCGCTGGCCGAAACCAGGATTGACCTTGACGTTTTTGGCGCTGCCTTATCAACATCAAAAAGGCTTTCGTCTTTTCCAACATAAAAGTCGTCTAAAATTTCCATGCAGCCAATTCCCCAGTTTGGCTTGATGTGAGCCATGTGGAAATCCATCAGAAAATCGACATATTCCCTCTTTTCGATAAAATAATAAATGGCCGATTTGTAGATGATGTTTCCAAAAACGATGTCTTTGCCTTCCTCAAAAGCCCAGGGCGACAGAAACTGCTTGATTTCATCGTTCAGTTTTATCAGGTAAAATCCCGGATCAAAGCCTGGTTTAAACTTAACTTTAAAATCAACCTGGATTTCTTCGTAAATCGGATTTTGGACGAAAACCTCCACAAAGGGTGAAACATAATCGGACAAATATGCTTTTATTTCGTGGAGCGTATTCCTGCTGGTCTTGGGCTGCAGCGGATTTACCGCATTTTTGTTCCTGATTTTTTCGATAACTACAATGGTGATATTCCCGGGAGCAATGTCGTTTTTATCGCCCGAATGGTTGAGCGCCTTCACTTTGTAAATGTTCGGGAAATAGTTGAGTACCAAGCGTTCGATATCCCAGATTGTGATTGCCCGGTTTTTATGCCGCAACCGTTCGCTAACCCTTGTGTAGAAAGGTGTTGGATAATTCATCCCTGCTTCAGGCATCTGGCCACCGAAAGATGCAAACGGCTGTGTAATTTTCTTGATGTTTGCGTCCTGAACAAGTAATTTGGTGATGCTGCCTTTTGGCAATGCATCCTGATAATGTGCAGGATCATTTTCCTGATCAGTAAATACGGCAGTAACAGCCTGGGTGAATAGTCCGATAGCCAGGTTAAGTCCCCGCACATCGCCATCGAAGGAAGCCCGCAGCCAGTGCATTCCGGCAGGCATAATCAGGTTTTTATCTGTAGCTTCTTTGGGAATATTAAAAATGATGATCCCGGTTTTTATAAAGCCATTGGTCGAATCTGAAATGATATCGTTTGGTTGAAAATCGAGCCAGCCATTTGCGCCCAGGAAACTCCAGCTTATTTGTTTTTCGTCTTCAATTTTATCAGTATCAGCGCTGTCTTCGGCAATCTGGAAAAGAATTGAAAGGTTTTGAGGAGGTTTTAAATCTTTTAAACCAATATAAAAATACCCTTGTTTTAAAAATTGAGGAAAAGCCGGAATATCGTTTTCTTTACCTTTTTTTGCAATCTCTGCCTCACCAAAAGGTTCGATGTGGAAAAACCTGTTTCCTGCAGAAGTGTCATTCCCGTTGACCTGAATCACCGATTCGCAGGTGTAATCCAGTGAAACATATTCCATTACCGGCGTGTAAGGCGGGTTTGGCAGTGAAGGTGGCGTTCCTTCCGGATCAGCCAATAAGGCTTTGCTTACCAAAACCGATTGTTTGGCATAGGCAGCCGGAAATTCTTTATGCCCAAAATCCTGGCCAGCCAATTCCATTTTCAAAAAGCCGGACTTGGTCGAATTATTAAATTTTGAAAACGTTCCAAAATCTTCGGTTTGTTCAAAATCAAAGTCATCAGCTTTAATGGTGTGACTAACTTCTCCGGCAAGCAATTGATAATAAACATATTCACCACGACCTTTAATTTTAAACCTTTTAGCCTTTAAATTAAAAAGAAACCTGTCTGTTGCAGCCTCCTCGGTGGCCCATGCCGCCTTGTTCAGGGCTGTCAATTTAAAAGTAAAGCCCTCATTTAAAATTTTTGAATGATAATTTGAAGGATAATGGGTGTAATAACCCGCAAAACCAGAAGCATTGTCGGGAAGATCTTTCCAATTGTACTTTAATGACAAAGCAGAAAGTTTTTTATTGAAAACCTCGGAACTGCCGATGTAAAATGCTGAACCCTTTGCTGGGATAGCCCCGAAGGGCAGGAAAGGTTTTTCACCATCGAGCAAGCCTTGTTCGTTTTGTAAAACAAGGTTTTTGATGCCGTTTGCTGTCACGCTGATCGTGATTTCATCGAAACGAAGCGAACGCAGCCAGTGGTAAGGATTTTTAGCCAGATTATTATTTACAAGGATTTTAAGAACAGGTTGCAAGGTTTCAAAAGTTGCCTTGTGGATTTTCTTGTCAAAAGCCACGATTGGAGGCTGGTCAATGCCGGCAACGATGGTAAGATTTAAATTCTGAGTTGTAACATCGTAAACCACGCCAACATTCATCGCGTCAGTCCAGTCTTTTTCGGCACTGGCAAAGGCAAGCAGCGAATTGCTCAAATCGCGAGTGAGCAACGTATTTAACTTTAATCCGCTGCCATCATTTAGTTCGGTAAGATGAAGGGTGATGATTATCGTGCGTTCGCCCTCTTTAAGCCAGAATGCAGGCGAGGCAATGGCAAAACCGATGCCTGCGTCTATCATGTTTCGTTTGTCAGCCGATAAACCGGATTGGGGAATTCCAAAAGCCGGCCATTTGGGTTCAATACCTTCAAGTACTTTTCCTTGTCCATCAGCGGAATTGGCGACCGGTGCAGCATAAACGGCATGTTGTCGTTGGTTGTCAACAAAAACAGATTTCAGGCTATTGATGTTGGCTTTGTTGAGCACAATTTCCCTTTCGGCTTCATACACCAGCATTTTGCCGGTTTTATCCTTCCCGCCAATAAATCGGGTTCCTTTATCCAATTTATGCTGGGTTACATTTTTTGATGTTTCGATAATCAGATGAACCTTGTCGGGAATGGCGCCCCGCTGCTGAATTTTCAGAAATTGCTGATAATAAAAGTCCAGATGCCGCTTACTAATTTCGTTGAGATGGTTGCGGGCTTCATCGAAAAGTTTAAGGAAAGTGAGCATGAGCGCGATGTGTGGCTCATTTTCGCGGCTGAAATCTTCAAAAAACGCCAGCCAGTCACCTTCCTTTTGGTTTTCGCGGTTATAAAACTGAACCTGTGAAGCAAAACTGGTGATCAGTTGTAAAAGGTCGCCGGTTGATTTTTCATCAATTTTCACAAAAGACGGATCAAATGCCGCGGGCAACCGGTTAAACTGGTTAGTCCCGTCGCGTTTCAAAATATGCCGCTGATGTGTAATGCAACCCATTTATGGTTTTTTAATCAGATAAACAAAATTGTACCTCGAATTGGTGGTTCTGACCATGTAATCAACCACCAGGCGCACTTCTCCGTTTAAAGAAGAAGTTTCGGTAATCCCGACTTTTTCGACGTTTATTCGTGGTTCATGATATAAAATGGCGGTTTTAACCACATCTTCCATGTAACTTTTTAAGGAAGCATCCAACGGCTCAAACACCAGCCTGTCGAGGTTGCAGCCATAATCGGGCTGCATTATCCTCTCACCAGGGCGGGTGCTCAACAAAATTTCGAGGCTTCTTTCGATATCTTCACGCCCAAAAGTCATTTCAACCTTTCGGGAGATTCTATCGAAAGCCGGTGGAAAAGACCAGCCGTTGCCTAAAAATGCTATGTTTTTATCGTCGTTCATTTATCCTCCAATCATTACTGTTGGAAAACCAGCAGCTATATTTCCACCATGAGCAGTTAAATCACCCTGCCGCACTGCAGGTTTTCCTCCAAAGAATACCGTGGCCGAACCTTTTGAAATGCTGTCGGGAGGCCCGGTACAAATGGCCATATCGCCAATTACGGCAGCAGGCATTCCGCCTATGACCACCGTAGGGCAGCCGGGACCTGAAATCGGGCCTCCCACATGCGGGATTGGCACCACCGCCGGTGTTTGCATCGGGCAAACGTGCATATCTCCAACTCTTGCTGCTGCTGGCATTGCTAATTTATTTGAACTATTGAACCTTTGATAACCATTGTTCCTGAACTTTTTGCCTCAACTCCAGCGCTACCTTCAATTTTCAACTGTGCTGAGGCTTTTTGCGCGATATTCATACCTTCGATAGTTACATCTCCTGAAGCCTTTAAAACGATGTCTTTGCTGCTTTCCAGTGTAATTCCGTCGGCGCTCATTTTTATTTTATTTGCGTTGGCATCTTCCAGCAAAATTTCTTGCTGGTCTTCATCAAGATGGAAATTATATCCACCCGGCGTCGAAATTTCAATGATTTTCTTTTCATCATCAAATGCGATTTTCATTCCGCTCCGTGTAACCATCGCTTTTTGATGATTGGTGTCTTTTGCCGCAAAAGGGGCTGGTATAGCGCTACTGTGCAACATTCCAAGAATAACCGGATTTCGTGGATCATCATGCATAAAACCCACGATAACCTCATCACCAATTTCGGGCATGAATATCATGCCGCGGTTGTTGCCGGCATCGGGCAAGGCTATTCTCGCCCAAAGGCCTTCATCATTTGGATTTATTGCCGGGAGTTTTACTTTAATGCGAAATTCACTTTTTGGGTCATTTTCAAGAACTGTCACAACGCCTGCCTGCAATCCGTGAACCGCAGGAATCAGGCCTGAGGCGGGCATTTGTTGGAGCGTTTCTTTAAAATTCTGTGCAAATGTTTCAAATTTTAATCCATAAACCAGGCGTGTGTTCCAGTCGCCATCGGCGATTTCGTGCCGCACTGCTGTTATGATTGCGTTCCCGTTGAAACGGTTGCCCAAACCTTGTAATTCGACAACCTGACCAGGTTTTAAATCAGGAATTCCCTGGATTTTTATCCGGCCAACATTCCTGGCAAGGCGGCTTCTGTTGAGCATCGCATCCGACCAGGCTTTCAGTTCGGCATCGGTAATCTGGCCTGAATGTCGCAACATCAGAAAATCCAGACCGGCAACATTGGCCAGTTCATCACTTGTTAAATTTCCAGGATCCGGAATTGGCTGACTTTGGCCTTCCATTTCAATAATTTCCTGACCGGCGCTGTCCCATGATTCGGCTTTTATGCCTTTGAACTGATTTCTCGAATCAATCTCGGCTTCAAATCCGAGGATAGAAGCACCGTAAGATAAAGGCATGACTGCAGACCGACCGGGATCTAATTTTTTAACCTCAACGTGTCCGTCATCAACCATCACAAACAAGCTGTTCATCTCGGCGCGTAGGTTGACAAAATCCCAGTCGGAAACATTGTATTGGATTATTTTGTCGTGGATGGCTGTGGTTGGGTCAACATCATTTGTTAAACCATAATTCGACACAATGCCTGAGATAATATCGCTGTCGGAACTTTCGTCAAAACTCTTGTTATTCCTGCCAATACTCATTTTATAAGCCTCGTCCCTGCAGTCGATAATCAGCATTGACGACTGTGAATCGCTGACTTTTATCCCATGTTTTACGATGATGCCTTTGAAAATGGTTTCTTCTGACAATGCATAGCCGGCTTGAATTTCGATGGCTTTTCCAGGAATAAAACCGGCAGAACTGCTCACCTCAAAATCCTGCAACGCCGGGTCACCATCGGCAATAATCAATTTTGCCGACGGAATACGGTTTACCTCACGCATAACATCAACCTGCAGAATGCGGTAGTCGCTGCTGACATCCTGCCCGTCAATCTTCACCGTAAAGGTTACCAGTCCGGTATTTAATGTGCTATTTGGTAAAATAGAAACCATTCGCCTCAGGTGATTAATGGTGGAAAAAATATTTCATCGCCGACTTTTAGATTCCTGAAATCGTCGAGCTGGTTAACCCGCGCAACTTCCTGATAATACGATGAATCGCCGTAAATATGATAGGTGAGCAAAGGCAAAGTATCGCCTTCGCGAACAACCCTGACGTGCGTCAGGTCGGGTGAAGCACGGTTGGCCAGAAGACTTTCGAGCTTGTTTTCGGTGTGTTCGAGAAAAGTTGCCGAAATGGTGGCACGAAGCGGGGTGCCATCCTGCCTGAACAATTCGTATTTGATGTTCATCGTCGAAAGCACACATTTTGCGATAAACGTGCCCCAGTTGATGATTAAAAAATGTGGCCGGTGGATTTCTCC
>CAYOWJ010000198.1:0-6767 GCA_964407625.1 uncultured Lentimicrobiaceae bacterium | reverse complement strand
ATCAAACGAACCTTCAGGCTCGGTGTAATTCTGCATTCCAGTGCACCAGGTTGGCATGTAAGCTTTGTAGGTTGCCATGAAACCATTTGCTGTAACACTTTCGTTCGAATTAAAAACTACAAGCATTTTATTTCCTGTCGAAGAAATTGCTGCCGGCAGGGTGCTGCCCGAATATTCTCCCAAAAGCGGGGCATCGGTATTTTCGCCATCATAAATCCTGACAAAATCCATGTTCGATTCGGTTTCAAACCTTTCGAAAGTAAGCTTAATGTAGGTAACCGAGTCAACTTCGGTTTGAGGAGAAATCAGCCACTGACAGTTTATATCGTTGGCGTAATCTGCTTTTGGTCCGCTGCAATCATCGATAGTACCGTTAAACCATTTAAGTGTTTGTGATTGAGGAGGAGTATATGGATATTTGTTGGGATCCGGAATAAAATTCCTGATCATGGCATTACTCTGGTTAAAACCACCGGCATCACTAACGAGGAAAAATCCGTTGCCTGAGCCGCTCCATCCAAAATTAAAATGATAATAAGTGTCGTCGGTTTGCTGCTGATAGCCATCTACAACAAAAGCATGGCCACCGCTGTTATCCTGACCCGAATAATAAACCGGTTGCTCCATATCCATTTGTTGGGTAAGATAAGCCTTCCAGGTAGTAACATTTCCTTTGTAAAGAATCTGGGCATTACTTGCATAACCGAAGTAATTTTTTATTGCAGGCACAACATCAGGGCTATAGGCACCTGATCCGTCGGGAGCGTACATCATATCCACCGAAACTCCGCAATGGTATTGTAAAAGTGCGATCATCTCGTTGTAGGTATTATCCGACGATCCAACCATTCCATCGTAATCGTAAGTGGTAGCGCCAAAATTTGCAGTTTGTGTTCCATAACCCGAAGCATAGTAGGAGTGGCTGCCTGTTCCTTGTTGCGGATACCTCCAGTGATACATAATCATCGACATGGCTGTTGCAACGCATCCGGCATAGACATGTCCGCCAGGTCCGCTGGGATCAGCCGGGCACATGGCATTGTAGGGATCGTCCTGGTTCCATAAACAATTTACCAATGGAGCCATATCGCGAACATTTCCAAGAAATGAAAGGTCATCAGTTTCTGGTGATCTGAGGTTATTCCAGGCATTTTCGACTTCCAGAGGTGCAGTATAATCTGTTGTTCTTACATAAGTTACCTGTTTGCCAAATTGGCTAATTACGTACAAAGCATTGTCAGGGATGGTTTCCGGGTTGTATTTACTTTCAAACGAAAAACCAACAACCGGATAAATGAGGTCATCGGCAGGAACAACAACATACCCGCCATTGCTGAAATTAAAAATGTAGGTAACAGCTTCGTTGTTTTCGTTATTAACAAAAGTTTCGATAATGTTAAATCCGGTAGTAGTGCCCGGGTTGTTTACAACATATTTTTGATTGTAAAATTTGGTAGCAATCTGTTTAGCTTCGTTAATTTCTACCTTTTTTGCAAAGGCTGAAGTCACGAAAACCAGCAGTGTGAGGAGGAAGAGCAGATTTTTAATTTTCATAAATCGAATAAATTTGGTTAATAACAAATTAATAAATAATAAAAAACCGGGCAAAAATTCAGGATGACGTACCCTGATTATTTTTGCCCGGCAAAATTAATTTTTAATATTAATCTAATCAGCTTTTTATGCAGATCATATCGAATTTTTAACTATTCTTAATTAATGATAATCTTTTTGGTTGTTGTTCCCTTATCGCTCTTAATGCTAAGGAAATAAACCCCTGATACGAACCGGCTTGTATTAATGGTCTGGATGAAATTTCCAGCCTGAACATCCGAAATCTGGTTCAGCACCTGCTGACCAGTGGCGTTTGTCAACGAAATTTCGATCTGACCGGCTTTGTTGCTCAAATAATTGATGTTCAAAACATCGTTTGCCGGATTAGGATAAGCGGTTACGATTTCGAATGGCAATTCAACCCATTCGTCAACACCAACAAGGCTTCCGTAGATGCCGATATTATCGATAAATACGTTGTCGCCCTGGGCATAGAAATAGTCAACCAGTCTGCAGCTCGATTGCAGGGTAAGCGAAAATGCTGAGTTGGCATAATCGGCAAGGTTGAATTGACGTGTTACGAAAGGATCGGTGTTGGTAACCGGATTAAAATTGAGGTTGCCTTCAACATCAGGAATTTGAGTTCCGTTGGCCAGAACCCTGAACCACGATAATTTGTTACCTAAACTAAATGTCTGGCGCATTTTTACGAAAAGGTAAATGCCGTCAACCTGGGTGGCATCAACATTACAAACACTTGCACTAGCCTGGAAATCGACATTTATATCCCACGCCTGTTCAGGTGTTGTTGCTGTGGGGCTTCCTACCCAACCTGATAATGAGCCGCCTCCTGTAAAATGAAGGCCATAATTACCTTCAAAAGCCGAACGTTTATCAACTTTAATGATGGCTTTTGAATTGGCTGAAAGTTCGAGTGTTGTTGAAGTGGCATTTTCAAAATCTTCTTCAAAAGGTAAACTCATTCCTTCAAGGGCCATAAAACCCTCGTAAGTCTTGCTAAAGTTTCCGTTTGCGTTGGTGGCACTCAAAATTACGTCATAACTTCCCGGAGTCAGAAATTGTACTTCAGGATTTTGTGAGGATTGGGTGGTGCCATTTACAAACATGAAGCTTTGAGGAGTAAAATCCCAGTTCCACGAAGTTGGATTGTATAACGAGAGGTCGGTAAAAGTTACGGGTGTGAAAATGCAGGTTGTTGTATCAGATACCGAAAACTGAACATAGGGTACCGGATTTGCAGAAACGGTGATGTAATCGGTTTTTGTCATTAAATTGTCTCCAAAAGCATTTTGAACAGTGAGACTTACCGAATAAACACCTGGGGTATTATAAGTTATTGTTGGATTTTGGTCGGATGAAGATGAAGGTGTTCCGCCAGCGAAGTCCCATGTCCAGGAACTCGGAATTCCAACTGATAAATCACTAAATTCTATAGCAGTTCCGGGTGTAATAATCGTAACCGGTGTCGAAAAAGCAGCCGTTGGTTGAAAGGGTACCAGCCTGACCGAATTAAAGGCATTAATTCTACCTGCTCCAAGCATCCCGATATAATCAGGATTTACAGCATCAATATTATCACAACCCGTTTCGAGTATGAGTTCAACATTATCTGGTGTAAGTGCTGGGTTGATTGATAAAACAAGACTTGCTAAACCTGCAACCATCGGGCAGGCCATCGAGGTACCCGAAATATAATCATAATATCCCATCGAACCATTGGCAAAAAAAGTACTCAAAAGGCCGCCTGGACCAGGTAATCCAATGCCACCTGGTGCCGAAACATCCACTGAAGTATTATAATTTGAAAAGTCAGATTTATGATCGTTTTCATCAGTTGAAGAAACCGAAATTACATGATTGTAATTTGAAGGATAATGTGGGGTTGTAACATTATCGTTACCTGATGCTGCAACGCAAACAATGCCCATATTGTAAGCGGTATTCATCAGGTTTTGTTCGGTTGTCGAAAAACTCGAACCTCCAAATGACATGCTGATAACATCAGCACCATTATTCATTGCCCAGGTAACACCTGCAACCATGTAAATTCCGTTAGCCTGATTGTTGTTGGAGGATTTTACTGCGATGATGCTGGTATTATAACCAATGCCTGCAACCCCGATTCCATTGTTGGTGATGGCAGTTGCCAGACCGGCACAATGCGTTCCATGGCTCCAGTCGGCAGCGCTGCCACTGTTTGGTGGACTTGAGTTATTAATGTTATAATAGGTATCGCGCTGTAAAACAATTTTATCAGCAAGGTCAGGATGGCTAGACCAAATGGCGTTGTCAACAATGGCAACTTTAATATCGGGTGAACCTTGTGTAACATCCCAGGCAGCTTCGGCATCGATAACATCTAAGTGCCAGTTCCAGTTGCTCGGGCCGTTTACCAGGTTGTAGAGGCTGTCGTCGGGAGTAAAATCGCAATAATGCATCGGAACTTTTTCGGCATATTCGATTTCAGGTTTTTTCATGAGATCAGCAATGGCCTCTTCAAGTTTAAAATGGTCTTTGATCGAAAGCTGAAAGGTGCGAAGTAATTTTGGATCATCGATGTCGATCGGGCGGGAAATGGCCGTGACATCATATTTATCCATAACATCGCGGAAATAAGTGGCATCCTGCATTTTTACAGATTTGTCAGCCTGAACAGCAATTTGTGGATTATAGGAATCCTTGAATTTAACATACAATTGTCCGTCCTGATAGTACTTTTCGTAAGTTTGGGCGTAGGAGCCGAAATTTAGAAAAAGCATGGCAATCACTGCCATTAAGAAGACCTTAGGAAAAAATTTTGAATAGGTTTTCATGCGTTAAATGTTTGATGTTATTAACTTTATGTTTTGAAATCGAATAAAATATTAATTATGGCTAATAAATTTTCTAATCTGCAAATTTACATCTTTTTTATTAAAGCCCGCTATCGATTGGCGCAATTTTGAAACCCGATAAAGTGCTGGAATTTTCTGAAAATACCTGATAACACGAATCTTAGATCAGTATTTTTATTCAAGACTTGTAAATCGTGATTTTGGCGTCCCGAAACGGGCATCTTTTTTTGAACTACTGAACGAAATGAGGCTACTTTTGCAGGAAAATAAATCGCAAATGAACATATTAATTAAGAATATTAAAGAACTGGTGCAGGTTGAGCATGAAGCCAGGATTAAAGTTTCCGGAAACGAAATGGCAACTTTAGAAACCATTAAAAATGCCTATTTATTGATTTCCGACGGCATTATTGTCGGTTTCGGGAAAATGGAGGAACTTCAAAATACGGCAAAAGCAAATGAAATTGTTGGATTTGAAGTGATCGATGCCACCGGAAAAATGGTGTTTCCTTCATTTTGCGATTCACACACCCATCTCGTTTATCCGGCAAGCCGCGAAATCGAATACATCGACAAAATCAAAGGCCTTTCTTATGAAGAAATTGCAAAACGAGGCGGAGGCATTTTAAATTCTGCGATGAAAATGCAGGAAATTTCGGAAGACGAACTGGTGGAATCGGCCCTCCAAAGATTGAACGAAATCATGAAAATGGGCACCGGTGCTGTCGAAATCAAAAGTGGTTACGGCCTGACCACCGACAGCGAGTTGAAAATGTTGCGGGTAATCAAACGGCTAAAAAGCTTGTCGCCGCTCACCATCAAAGCTACCTTTCTGGGTGCCCACGCCATTCCGGCTCAATATAAATCCGACCCGACAGAATATGTCGATCTGATCATCAACGAAATGATTCCGCAGGTTGCATCCGAAGAACTTGCCGATTATATTGATGTTTTTTGTGATCGTGGATTTTTCACGGTTGACGATACCGACCGGATTTTGAATGCCGGAATGAAATATGGCCTTCGTCCAAAAATTCATGCCAACGAGCTTGATTATTCTGGCGGAGTGCAGGTTGGTGTTAAATACAACGCACTTTCGGTTGATCACCTCGAATTTACCGGCGATGCTGAAATTCAGGCGATGCTTGGTTCCGACACTATGCCAACGATTTTGCCGGGAGCAGCATTTTTCCTGAACATGGTTTATGCACCAGCCCGCAAAATGATCGATGCAGGTTTGCCGGTGGCCATGGCCAGCGATTTTAACCCGGGCTCATCTCCTTCCGGGAACATGCAGCTCATCCTTTCGATGGCCAGCATTCTTTATAAATTAACACCCGAAGAAGGCATCAACGCAACGACCATCAACACGGCTTATGCCATGGATTTGAGCGAAGAATTAGGAAGTATTTGTGTGGGTAAAAAGGCCAATGTTTTTATCACCAGCCCGATTCCGTCGTACCAGTTTATGCCTTATTATTATGGCAGCAACAAGGTTGAAACGGTGATTTTGAATGGGGAGATACAATCTTTGTCTTGATTTTAACCTTAACAAGGAATTCCATCTTTGATAACAAATGTGAGGTTGTAGTAAGGGTGTTCCAAATTCTGAAGTTCTTTTGCGTAAATCGCCAATATTAGCTGATGGGCATTTTTCAGGTGATCCTCGGGTTTAAGTTGGGCATTTAGCCTGGCAGTGGCCTCGTTTTCATCTTCAAATGTCGAAAAAAATTGAAGGGCTTTTTGGTTCGCATATATTTCTGCTGGTTCATTTACCAAAAGACCTTCATTTTGACCTTTTTCAAGGTTTATCGGCAACTTCATTTTCTTTTGCTTCTTCTTCATTTCAGGATATTTTCAGATGAACTTAATTAGAAGTGTCAGCAAAAGATAAGTCGAAAAAGGAAAAATCAGTAAAATGAGGGTTTTTAAAAGTGATACAACCCAATATCCAATAGTAAAAATGATGAATGCTAATACCATATAGAAGAAGTATTTAGCATCTTCATTTTTTTTCTTAACCGAAATGCCAGACTCTTTCCAGTCTTCATCATCATCGTAATTTGCCATCTTTTAGAGATTTTAAACAAAGGTAAAACTTTTGTTGAAATATGATAAATCTGGTCATCAAAATTTTCTAAATCAAAAGGCTTGGTTACTTTTGCCAGCCAAAATCGAAAACTTCAAATTAAAGCATACTTAAATGAATAAAATTATCGAGTGCGTTCCCAATTTCAGCGAAGGCAGGGATATGGGAATCATTAAACAAATCACCGACCAGATCGAAACCGTTGAAGGTGTAAAACTGCTTGATGTCGACCCGGGCGCAGCCACCAACCGCACGGTGGTAACTTTTGT
>CAYOWJ010000197.1:2424-6784 GCA_964407625.1 uncultured Lentimicrobiaceae bacterium | reverse complement strand
AAAAAAGAGCTTGGAAGAATTCCATTCCTCAACATCTGGATGGGTGCATTGGGTTGTGTTTTAATTGACAGGAAAAACCTCCGTAACTCGCTTCACACCATCGAAAGAGGAATAAATCATATCGAAAAAGGACATCCGATGGTTATTTTTCCTGAAGGTACACGTAGCCGAAACGCCATTCCGGGAAACTTTAAACCTGGCAGCTTTAAACTCGTTACCGGTTCAAATGCACTGGCAGTGCCGGTTTCGATAAGTGGTTCGTACAAAATTGTCGAAGAACGGGGAATTATTACCGCCAGCAAAATAAAACTTACCATTCATCCTGCCATTGATGTTTCGACCCTTTCGGAAACCGAAAAATCCAATCTTCATCAAAAAGTCAAAGAAATTATTATTTCGGGATTGTAAGTGCTTTTTCTGTGAAAACAAAACCTATCAGGTTAAAAAGATGCTTTCTCAAAAGCCTTTTAACGCAGAGTTACGCAGAGAAGGCGCAAAGTTCCGCAGAGCAATATTTCTGAAATTTAACCCTCTGCGATTTTCCGCGTTATTACTTTGCGGTTCTCAGCGGTTAGATTTTGTAGTTTTGAGACTGCCTCTTATAATCAATGTGATAGAAAACAAAAACCCTCAAAGCATTAATCTCTGAGGGTTTTCGATTTATCGAAAGAAAATCTTTAGTTCACTCTCGTCCAGTAGGTTGTTTTCCCTATCAGCGACACGCCAATGTATCCACGAACTTTGAGCTTGCTTTTTGCATCATCCTCAAATTCCATATAGCAACTGTAGGTCTTGCCACTTTTTGGGTCATAAATTTCGCCATCCTCCCATTCATCATCGCCATCAAAAACAAAATCTGAGAGCAACTGAAGCCCCATCACCGGGCGTTTTTGAAGTTGTAGGTCTGGATTTTCGTCATCAAGTTTGGCTTTTCCATCGAGTTCGTTGGGTTCTTTGAGCCAGATAATTTTTCCGAAATATTTGCCATCACGGTTCTCAACCTGAATATGTGCATCCTTGTCTTCGTTAAGCCAAACGCCCTTAACGTCATCACCCTTAACCTGTGCCTGGCTTTCGATTGAAAACAACAGCGGCATCAACAAAACAAATGCGCCAAAAAATACATTTTTCATTCTTTTCATAGTAAAGTTAGTTTGTTAAATTTTCGGTAAAATTATTCCTTTATTTTGACAAATCGAGGTTTTTACATATTAAAATTGGTTAAGAAGAAGAAAGTCAGCAGTCGTAAGGCTTGAGGCGTGAGGCCATAACCGGCAGGTTAAGAAATGGTAATAACGTTTGTCGTGGAAAAGAATCCTTAGCCCAAGGCATCAGCCCTGGGTTTCATAAGTCAGGGAGCCATCAAACATCAGGTCGTTTACGACCTTCATCGGAAAAGAATCACCGAATGGACAAAAGGGTGTAAACGCCCTGCCAACTTTGCGTTGGAGATTCCAAAAATCCCAATTCGCCAACAGGCGGACCAGGCTATAGAAAATCCAAACATTCCGGGATTAACACTACAGTTATGGGCGTAAGGCCTTCTTCCTTATGACTTACGCCTTCTTCCACTTAAAACCACTTCCTCATTTTCATGTAAATAAACATCCCGACTCCGGTGACAAACATAATTATCAAAAGGGCCGGGTAGGCCCATGGTATCCGCAGTTCGGGCATATTCTCGAAATTCATTCCATAAACACCGGCAAGGAAAGTGAGCGGAATAAAAATCGTCGAAATTACCGTGAGCGTTTTCATTACACTATTCATCCGGTTCGAGTTATTGGCCATCTGAAGTTCCATGAGGTTGGAAATGGTTTCGCGATAAAGCTCCAGCGACTGCACCAGATGGATTAAATGGTCCTGAGTGTCGATGAAATATCTGAATGTTGCCTTTTTAATAAATTTTCCTTCTATTTTCACTACCGAACGCAGGGTCTCGTTTACGGGAATAATATTTCGCCGCAAAAATGCAAGTTCTTTCTTCTGGGTCTGAATTTGCTTCACCATATTGGCTGCCTGATCGTTAATGAGCGCTTCTTCGATTTCATCCAGCCCGGCTTCGACATGTTCAAAAAGTAGGTAATAATTATCAACGATAATATCTACAAGACGATAAAGCAGGTAATCGGCTTTGCGGCTTCTCACTTTACCAATGGCTTTTTCGATCCGCGTGATAAAGGTTTCAAACAAATCGTTGCTTCGCTGCTGAAAACTGATGAGATAATTGTTGCTCAGCACAAAACTCACATGGTTTTTTTCTACATTTCCATTTTCCTGTCCGGGCAGCAAAATATTCAGTGTAAAAAACAGATGATCGTCCGACTCTTCTGATTTTGGCATGTGCTCGGTGTTGAGCACGTCTTCCATGATCAGTGGATCAATCGTAAAGATCGTTCCGAGTTGTTCCAGTTTTTGAAGATCTTTAAAGCCAACCACCTGAATCCAGGTCACAAAATCAGGCTTCTTAAATGCCTCCAGCTCTGCAACATCAACGATTTCTTCATGTTCATATAAAGTTTCGTTATAACTGAACCGCCTGATGGTGGTTTTCTCAGCCTGGTCGCTTACGGCATATTCGAGATAGCCCGGCGGCTTGCCGGCTTTCAGTTTCATTATCCTGATAAATTCGCTCGAAGACGGACTTGTTTTCCGATGTTTTTTCATAAAGATGTTACATCTTGTAAATTTCATTCTATTCTAAAAATCTGGTTTCCAACCTGGGGAACGCCCAACTTATTTTTATAGGAAATCAGACATTCTGCAAAAATATTATTATTATCTGAACCGATTCTCTTTGAGTATCAAGGCAAAAAGCCAACAATAATAAGCCAGACGTTTTGACGTTTGGATGAATATTTTAAAAATCGCATCTTTTGAACATTTATGCCCGTAAAAAGCGTTGGAAGATAATCCTGTTTGCAGTGGCTATTGCCATTGTCGGTATTACCATGTGGTACACCAATATTATCGTAAAAAAGGTTGCGCTCAACGAACAGAAAAATGTCCGTTTATGGGCCGACGCCATCCACCGCAAAACAGCCCTGGTAAAATACATCGAAGAATTTTTTATACAGGGGAGAGAGCAGGACCGGAAACAGGTAAAATTCCTGGCCGAAGCTTATAAACAGCTCATCAAAACTGATAATCCCGACCTCGACCTGACCTTTTATGTTGATATTATCCGCTCCAACAACACCATTCCGGTAATCTTAACAGATGAATCAGGCAAAATTATCAACACGAATAATGTTGATTTTGATAAAGATACGGTGCCCTATCTGTCGGGAAAACTTTTAGAGGAATTTTCGGCTTTTCAACCCATCGAAGCAAGGTATTACCAGAATTATAAAAACTACCTCTACTACAAGGAATCAAGGCCTTTTACCGAATTACGCACAGTTTTAGATGATCTGGTGCGGTCGTTTTTTTCGGAAATCGTGATCAATTCGGCATCGGTGCCGGTAATAATTACCGACAGCACCAAAAGAAATGTGATCGAATTCGGGAATATTCCACCTGACAAAATCATGGATCCGGTCTTCCTCGAAAAGGCCATCGCCGAGATGGAACAAGACAACCATGTAATCGAAATTGACCTTGTGAATCAGGGTAAAAGCTACATTTTTTACCAAAGCTCATATCTGCTGACTCAGTTGAAATATTATCCGCTGGTACAATTGGCCATCATTGCGCTGTTTTTATTCATCGGATATTTCATGTTCAGCACAGCCCGGCGATCGGAGCAAAACCAGGTTTGGGTAGGGCTGGCCAAAGAAACCGCTCATCAGCTTGGAACACCACTTTCGTCGATGATTGCCTGGATGGAAATCCTGGAAATGGATGGGATAAAACACGAAGCCATCAAAGAATTAACCAAGGATGTTACCAGGTTGGAGAACATCACCGAACGCTTTTCGAAAATTGGCTCCATTCCAAAACTTGAAACGGTAAATATCGTCGAGGTCATCCATCACTCGATCGAATACCTCAAAACCAGGACTTCACACAAAATTATTTACGAGATTACGCCCAACCTAAGTTCCAAACATCAGATTTTAGTGCCCATCAACCTTCATCTTTTTGAGTGGGTTATCGAAAATATTACTAAAAATGCTGTGGATGCCATGGGAAATGTCGGGCATTTTACGGTTAACATCAGCGAAGAAAACGATCATGTTACCATCGATCTTTCTGATACAGGCAAAGGCATCCCCAAATCGAAGTTTAAGAGCATTTTTAATCCGGGTTACACCAGCAAAAAACGTGGCTGGGGACTTGGGCTGTCGCTGGCCGAGCGCATCATTCAAAACTACCATAAAGGCAGGATTTTTGTAAAATCTTCTTCACTCGACAAAGG
>CAYOWJ010000197.1:0-2324 GCA_964407625.1 uncultured Lentimicrobiaceae bacterium | reverse complement strand
ATCCTCACCAAAATCCAAAAGTTCAACGAATACATCATGACTTCTTTACGCACAATTTGGGGCACCGATCTGGAAAAAATTGAAGCCATTTTTGGGAAAGAATTTCACGACCACACCCTCAGCGAAATCAAGCCATCAATTGTGGGGAAATTAGCTTTTATCGAAAATCATAAAATCATACTCACCAATGCCGGCAAGCTCTTTGCAGACCGGATTTCTGCTGAAATTTTTATTGAAGAATAACTTTCTGCATCAATAAAAGTTTGTATTTTTGATAAAAATTTAGCCATGAATACCAAATTTTTACTTTTCCCATTGGTAATAATGGGAGTGTTTTTAATATTTACATTCAGTTGTAAAAAGGATGATGACAACAACAATGGCAACACAGTAAAAGACGTTGAGGGCAATGTTTATACTACTGTAACCATCGGAACGCAAACCTGGATGGTAGAAAACCTGAAAACAACAAAGTATCGTAATGGCGACCCTATACCCAATATAACTGATAATAATCAATGGTCAAATCTTTCATCAGGGGCATATTGTGATAATGATAATGGCAGCTCACCTTATGGTAAACTTTATAATTGGTTTGCTGTAAAAGACAGCCGAAACATAGCACCCACCGGCTGGCATGTACCTTCTGATGCAGAATGGACGATTCTTACATCCTATTTGGGAGGTGAAGAAGTTGCAGGTGGTAAACTTAAAGAAGCTGGTACGACCCATTGGCTAAGTCCAAATACAGGAGCAACCAATGAATCGGGTTTTACAGGTCTTCCAGGTGGCTTCCGCAACACCAGTGGTGATTTCGACTATTTTGGCCACGGCGGCTTCTGGTGGTCTTCTTCGGAGTACTCCACTACGAGTGCTTGGGATCGCGACCTGAATTCCAACGAGGCTTATGTCTACCGGGACGACGGCAGTAAGGAGTATGGCTTTAGCGTGCGTTGTTTGAGGGATAATTAGACTAAAAGACTATTTGTCTATTTGTATATTTGATTTTTTTTGCTGAATGGCAGAATGAATTTTAAAAATAATATTCCCCGGCCTTCCGAAAATTCTATTTTTTTGAAGGCCAGAATTCTTAAAAAAAATCAGCGTAAAACTTGTCCGACTGCCGGCGGATCCGTCAAATCCGCGTCAAGTATCCGACTATCGGCGGATCAGGGTTCTATTTAACTTGCAAAATACGTCTGTAGAAGTATTTATGAGCTAGGTCTAAAAAGGGTCAATAAATTTCATTAATGTGGATAAATCCATGAATATCAAGTACATAAATTGCCCCGACCTTAAGGTCGGGGCAATTAAAAATCAAGCACTTACTGGGCTTTAGCCCAAAACCAACCAGTTTTTAGACTGGGCTCAATCATTATTTTTATAAATTGGCTATGGTTTAGAAATTTCCAAACTTCCAAATCTTCAAATTGTCGAATTGTCGAATTGTCGAATTGTCGAATTGTCGAATTAAACTAAAAACTGTCGTCCATTTCGGACTCACCGCCACCTTCATCGCCGTTGCGCTTTTGCTTGTAGTTATTGATCTTATAGCTAAGATTCAACATAAAAACAGGCGCTTCGCGCTGGAATCTGTCGTACGAATAGAATCCGGTGCCTGAAGAAGTCATCGCATGCCGGGCAGTTTTAAAGATATCGCGTATCGAAAATGTTGCCGAAAGTTTACGGTTAAAAAAGTCTTTACGAAGTGCCAGATTAGCCACCCAAAAATCTTCGGATTCACCCTGTGCTGTTACGCTGGGACCATTGTACATGCTTGATAACTGCAGCCTGAATTGTTGCGGCAGCCTGAAGGTTCCGTTAAATTTGCTGCTCCAGTTGGTGCTGTTCTGGTCAACGCTCTGATCGTCAATATTACCATCAAGCCTGTAATTATAGATATTCCCGATCAAACTAAGCTCAAACCATTTTGTTACTTCTGACGTAATCATCAACTCTGTTCCAAGCGAAAAATCGCTGGTCAGGTTTTCGAAAGTATTCATCATTATTCCATCATCCTGAAGCCTCTGAATGTTCGTAATTTTCCCGGTGGTTACGCGGTAATAACCTTCGATGGTAACAAAAGCTCCCAGAATACTTTTCTGATACGACAATTCATACGAATCGGTGTATTCGGGCTGCAAATCAGGGTTTCCCTGGCGAACGTTGTATGCATCCATGTAAGTAATAAAAGGATCCAACTCTCGTCCGCCCGGTCTTCTGATGCGGCGGGTATAGCTTGCCAGAATCTGGTCGTCGTCAGTAATTTTCTGAGATAAATGAATGGTCGGGAAATAATCCATTTTATCAATCACAGATGGTTC
>CAYOWJ010000196.1:0-6838 GCA_964407625.1 uncultured Lentimicrobiaceae bacterium | reverse complement strand
GCAGTTAGTAATTACCCAAAAAATATTCGATGTACTGAGGGATTTTTGTGCCGAGATAGTAGGGTAAATTCATCAGAAAATATGGAGTTCCTCCGGGGGTTTTTGTTCGTTCAACTTTAAACTCTCCTGCATAAATACGAACAGCATAAGGGTGGTTTGCCCGCTCGATAAATTGATGCAATGACCGTAGTGTACCACTCCCACCAGATTTAATTTCAATTGGGATTACCTTATCTTTAAAGGCATACACCAGATCAACTTCTGAAGAAGACTGATGCTTTTCACGTACCCAGAAATTTGGCTTTTTATTGCTGTATGTATTTAGAGACATTAACTCCTGAGTGATCAGATGCGGAATAATTGCACCCCTGTAAGCTGAATTCAAATCTTTTAGTCCCAACATATCCGACTGGATATTCAGGGCATGATTAACCAGGCCTGTATCCAAAAATTGCAGTCTGGGCGATTTTTTAATATCTGGCTTTACGGGAACCTCCATGTCAGTTGTTGGATAGATAAGTTGTATTATCCTGGCTTCATCAAGGTTCCGCAAGGCTTCACCCACTTCCCGCGATTTGTAATTCGACTTTCCGAAATTCTGAAATATTATGCGTTGGTCCAAATACAGTGGAGCTACCGACATAATATATTTGATAACATTGCGGGCAGGTTCACCTGGGGCATACTTCTCAACATCATTCCGATAAGTCTCCCAGATACTTTCATAAATTCCAGGAAGGTCAAGCAAACTATTTCGCTCTTTGTAAATTTTTATGACCTCCGGCATCCCACCAATAATGGCATAGCGGTTAAATAATTCGATCATTGTGTTATGGGCAAAGGATTTAACCGGAATTTCTTTCAACTGGTTCAGCGCAGCCTCATGTTGGATGGCCTCCAAATATTCACCAAAATTTAAAGGGTAAAGTTGCAAAAACTCAACCCTACCTACCGGAAAACTTTTAACCTTGCGCATTGCAAATTCCAATAATGATCCTGCAGCAATAACATGCAACCCGGGAACTTCCTCATAAAAATACCTAAGCATTTGAATGGCTTCAGGTAATTCCTGTATCTCATCAATAAAAACCAGGGTTTCATTTAAGCTGTTTGATGGAATATTCCTGGACAATAGCAACGATTCAACAATAGTTTTTGCGTCATTATAATCCTGAAAAAGTACACGATCAGGTTCCTTCTCCAGATTTAATGTGATGCTATGCTTGTAGGTTTTTGCAAAACTTTTAATCAGCGTTGTCTTTCCAACCTGCCGGCCCCCCCGTAAGATTAATGGCTTTCGGTAGGCTTTGGTTTTCCACTCGAATAAATTATGTTCGACCCATCTTGTAAATACCATAATATCTATTGTTTAACTGTACATGTGTAATATACTAAAGGCAAAAATAATAATTTATTGTAACATACTAAGGGCATTTATTTTAATTTCATGTAGCATACTAAAGGCAAATTAGCAGAATTAACTTGCTCAAAATACTCCGGATATCGTTAAAAGCCTTGACAATATTAAGCAGTGACAAATCCGATTTATTAACGTCCTTTCCAGCGATAGAAATGATGAACAAACTCAATTCCACCGGGGCGCAGGTGCATATTTTTGATTTGAAAAATGAAAATGGCCAGGCGACCGGAACCAGGGTTGAGTTGATAATTCCGGTGTAGTCTTCCTGTCAGGCTATATAAATAAGTCAGAAACGGGTATCGTTAAAAACTCCTCAATGGGGATGCCTTCTCTGCCTACCAGCAAAATTTTTGTAGGATCAAAGTATTTTACGAAAACAGGAATTCCGTCAGAAAGCTTGTTGCGTCCGCTTTTTACTTCGATGCCAATCGTTTTATTTCCTTTCTGTAAAACAAAATCCACTTCGTAGTTTCCTTCCCTCCAATAGTAAAGATCAATTTGTTGGGTTATGGATTGATTAAGAAGATGTGCTCCTATTGTTGATTCCACCCAGCGACCATAAATCTCCGGTTGCGTTTGAATTTCCATTCGCTGGTTTGAACTTAACGCAGACATCAGCGCCGTATTAAACACCTGAAACTTTGGACTTGATGCCCGCTGACGAATTCTGGAAGGAGAATATTTTTCCAATCCTTTAATCATACCGGCTCCCTCAAGCAGTTTAAGGTAATGCGCCAGGGTTGTGGTATTTCCTGCATCCTTTAATTGCCCGATGATTTTATTATACGAAAGCACCTGGCCCGACCACAAACAAGCCAGATCGAAAAGGTTACGAAGCAAAACAGGCTTATCAATCCTGGCCATTAATAAGATGTCGCGCATAATTGTTGATTCAATCAGGGATTGACGGATGTATTCTTTCCAGCGACTTTCGTCAGAAATCAGGTCAGCAGATCCCGGATAACCACCAAACCAGATATAGTCTGCAAGACTGAAATCAAAAGCATCCTTCATCTCGGTAAACGACCAGTGCGGAAGATAAATCACCTCAAAACGCCCGGCAAGCGATTCGCTCAATCCCTTTTGAAGCAAGAGTTGTGATGAACCAAGCAGGATGATCTTAATAGGAATATTTTCAAAGCTGTCTTTGTCCCATTGGATTTTAACCTGGTTGCTCCAGTCCGGAATTTTCTGAATTTCATCAATAACCAGCAAAACCTCTGTTGTTTCCACCGATCTCAATTTTAGCCGGATTGTTTCCCATTGTTGCTGCAACCACAGTGGTTGGGTAGCTTCATCGGCCGAGGCATAATGCCATGGAAAGGAATATTGGTTTAAAATTTGCCTCACCAGGGTTGTTTTGCCAACCTGTCGCGGGCCCATGAGAACCTGGATAAACTTCCGCTCTAATCCAAGCCTTTCACCGATTTTTTGATAATATGGACGCTGAAACATGATCATATTTTTTACAAAAATAATAATTATCTCAATTCATTGAGTAAAATTACTCAATGTATTGAGTAAAATCAAATCGACCACCCACAAATCGCACGGCTTAAAAGTTACCTCCCAGCGCCTCGAAATGATGAACAAACTCAATTCAACCGGTGCACAGGTAAATATTTTTGATTTGAAAAATGAAAATGGCCAGGCGACCGGAACCAGGGTGGAGTTGATGATTCCCCTTTAACTGTAGGGTACTTTCTCCAATTCTCGTTGAAAATCCAAAGATTCCGTTCATATTCCAAAAATGAAATATATTTTGCCAGGTAAATAATTCCTATTTTTGCGATGGCATCATAAATCTAACGCAAATTAGGATGAACTGCATTATCATTGATGATGAAAAGCACTGCATCAGGACATTATCCAGACTCATGGAAACAAATTTCCCTGAGATAAAGGTTAGTGCCACCTGCGATGATGCCATAAAAGCTTACGACTTAATACAGTTTCACCAGCCCGATTTCATTTTTCTCGACATCGAAATGCCTAAACTGAACGGTTTTGATTTGCTCTCACAATTTGATACCCTGTTTTTTGATGTCATATTCACCACAGCCTACGATAGTTATGCAATTAAAGCAATAAAATACAGCGCCCTCGATTACTTGCTAAAACCCATCGGGAAAGAGGAATTATCGGTTGCCATCAAAAAGCTAAAAAGTAAACAAAATCCGATAAGCTCCGCCCAGATTCAAATGGCTACAGCAGTCAGGAACAAACAAATGCCCGATACCATTGCCTTGCCAACAACCGACGGGTTGAGTTTTGTATTTATTAACGACATTGTATATTGCACTGCTGACGGGAGCTACACACGTGTTATTATGCACGATGGCAGCGAAATCCTTATTTCGAAAACATTAGGTGATGCCGAGGAGTTGCTTGGCGAATACAACTTTTTCCGCATCCATCATTCTTCCCTGATTAATTTAAAACTGGTAAAAAAATATATTCGCGGCGATGGAGGTGAAGTCGTAATGAGCAATGGCCAAATATTACTGGTTTCCCGCACTCGTAAAAATGACTTTCTGAATGTGTTTAAACGGTTTTAAAACCAACTTTGATCAGAAAATAAATTCATAAACTACTGATTAACTGAACTAGCCCATCATTTAACCAATCAGGTTTTTTATTGCTATTTTCTATCAGATTGTACCATCGATTTCCGGATATACAGCAAAGTTTTAAAAACATCAGCAATACCAGGCTTCCCACAATCTATCCGCTTACAGCGGAATTTACCCCAAAGCTGTTCATTCAGAATTTCAAATTTTGAAAGGATTGTTCGGAAATTTATTTTCAATTCTGCCATTCCTAAGCCTGCAAACCAGGATTAGTCTAATCCCCGTCGTTAACAAATTCTTTTATAATGTATTGAGAAATCTGAGACTCTGATTATCCAAATGAGAAAAGAGTTCCGTGCCAGACAGAACTCTTTTATCTTTAAAAAATCTGATAATAATTCGGTTTTTCGTGGTAGTGAAAGTCCTAACAGCAAACACCATCATGCCTTATCCAGGCTAAATCCTTTAATAGGTGCAAACGAAAACGGGATTATCCAAAGCCATCGACAAAATGCAGTTGTTTTAAACAATAAGGATGATCAGTAAAATGATGATAATCAGCGTTCCGACACCAATGTAAACATAGCCACCATTTTCTTTCAAATTCTTTTTAATCGTCTTAAGCTCTGTTCTCAGCTCGCTTTTTTCGATGGTTGTCAGATTGGATTTATCCATGTCACGAATTTCCTCAACACGATTCATCAGGCGGTTTATCTCCTCTTCGGACAATTTATTTTCGGTTTTAGCCGGAACAGCCAGGTTTTCAGGTGTCGATTTCGATTCAGCCGTAAAGGCAAATGCGGTGGATGCACTCAACGAAAAAATCATCAGGAGTACAAGAAAATTAATCTTTTTCATTTTTGAAGTTTTAGATTTGTTTATAAAATTTAGAGATCAAAGGTACTTGCAGGGGCATTTTAACGTGTTACACAATCATTTAATAAAATTACATAATTCACACCTGCAGTTTTTGGGTTCTGAAAATCCCACCCATTGGACACAGGGTGCGCCACTTTAAATTTGCGACTGCCAGAACTTCAGACGCAAACCATAAATTGAGGCAACTAAGGATTTCGGCCTTGTTTAATGCTTAATTTTGGCCGGTTTTACAATATTTAAAAAAATGAAGAATACCAAAACAGTGGTGAAATTTTATCCACCAACGGAAGAAAAAATAAACGTCTGGTCGCACGGATTGGGATTAGTCCTGAGCCTGATTTGCCTGCCTTTGTTGGTGTTGCGGGCTGTTTCGTTTGGTGATGCGTGGCGGATTGTCAGCTTTTCGATTTTTGGAGTAAGCATGATTTTACTCTACCTCGCCTCCACGATTTATCACAATTCGAAAACTCCCAAATTGCGCTCCCGGCTTAATGTTTTCGACCATGCATCGATTTATGTGCTGATTGCAGGCACTTATACACCATTCACCCTGGTTACGCTGCAGGGCTGGGTTGGCTGGACAATTTTCGGCATTGCCTGGGGAGCGGCTGTGGCAGGCATTATCCTTAAAATATTTTTTATCGGACGATACAAATTGCTTTCGGTAATCATGTATGTGCTGATGGGCTGGATTATCGTAATCGCCATTAAACCGCTGATTCAAAACCTATCCGCCGAAGGACTGATCTGGTTGGGGGCTGGCGGAATTTCATACACTGTTGGAGCCGTGTTGTACAGTTTAAAAGGAATGAAATTCAATCACGCCGTCTTTCACATTTTCGTTTTGGCGGGAACATTCTGCCATTTTGTGGCAGTTTATTGGTTTGTGTGACCATTTTTCCACAACTGAAACGTTAAAATCCAGCCATCCTGAGAATAAAATAAGCCCATTATTTATCCACAACCTATGAGAATCAGGCATCAGGTAAACCGGGAATTTCTGATTCATCGTTCTGGCTTAAAATCACTGGCTTTATTTTGGTGTCTGGCAATTGGATTAGATTTTCGATTTACAAAACCATCCATCTAAAATAATAGTTCCGCCGGGCTTAATTAATATAGAAAAAAACCGCGCTAATAAACGGTTTCTGCATAAAAATCCATAAATTCGCTTCTTTTATCAAAAACCGAATTTTATGAAGTACGCAGAAGTAAATAATTTTATCAATGGAAAATTTGTCCAAACCGAAAAACCACGGTTAGACGTGATTAGTCCACTCGACAGAAAAGTGATTTCAACAGTGCCTTTATGTGGCCACAGTGAACTGGATGAGGCGGTTACAGCCGCAAAAAATGCCTTCCCCGGATGGTCGGGGCAGACCTCGAAAAAGCGGTCGGAAGTTTTATACCGCTATCACAACATCCTGTTAAACCATATTGCCGAAATTGCTGCCAGCATCCATGATGAGAACGGCAAAAACATCGGTGAAGCAACCGCCGAAGTCGAAAAAAGCATCGAGCTTACCGAGTTTGCATGTTCGATTCCGCAGATTACCACTGGCGAAATCCTGAAAGTGAGTGATGGCGTGGTTTGTCAGACAGAATTTACGCCTTTGGGCGTGGTTGCTTCCATCTGCCCGTTCAACTTCCCGCACATGGTGCCGCACTGGACTATTCCCAACATCATCGCCCTGGGAAATTGCGTCATTTTAAAACCATCGGAACAAGTGCCGATCACAGCTCTCAAAATTGCCGAAATGTTCAAGGAAGCCGGCCTCCCGGATGGTGTTTTAAACATCGTTCATGGTGGTAAAGAAATGGTTGAGGCCATCTGCGACCATCCCGGAATAAAAGCTGTTTCGTTTGTAGGTTCTACCGAAATCGCCAAAGTTGTTTACCGGCGGGCTACCTCAAACTTAAAACGATGCCTGGCTTTGGGAGGTGCCAAAAACCACCTGCTCGTTTTCCC
>CAYOWJ010000195.1:0-6841 GCA_964407625.1 uncultured Lentimicrobiaceae bacterium | reverse complement strand
TTTGCCTGCCAACTTCGATGGTATTATCGCGGCTGTTATCGTCAACCAGAACAACTTCGTCAACAATGTCGAGTGGGATTTCGTCGTAGGTTTGTTTTATTGTAAACTCTGCATTGTAAGCCGGAAGTACTACAACTATTTTTTTGTTATTTATCATGATATTGCAATTTTGAGCAAGAATAACTATTTTTTTTCAATGGTCAGATCATCAAAATACATTTCGGATGAACCGCTATTCCAAACATACATTTTAATCGGTTTATTATCTGTATTTTCGGGGATGGTAAAAATCAACTGGATTAGTTTCCATCCTTTATCGTCTGTTTTAATGGCTTCGCTGTTTTGTAGATAAAAAAAGGAAGATGGATTTGATGAAACAACGAGAAAACCATCATTATTCCCGGAGAAACACCAGATTTTAATCTTATAATTGTCGCCGGGTTTGGCATTTTCCAAAGTATAGTCTAACGAAAACTGCTGATTTTTATCGAGTTTTATCGAATACCGGCCCGATCTGGCCATTTCGCTGCTGCGTGTATTGTTAATTGCAAATAAATGCTTGCCACTCGAAACATACGCCTGCTGCTCTTCCGGAGTTTCCATATCGAGGTGAAGCTCGAAGGAATTGGCGGGTTGTTGTTTTTGTAGTGTTTGATAAGCAACGGTGTCGAAAACCCAGACGGCTTGTGTCCTTCCCTGATAAACGGGTTTTATCGGAAATCCGGAATTGGTGATTTCGGCGGCTTTTTGGCTATCCTCTTTTGATTCGTCTGAAATCGGACCACCTACCAAAAGTATCTTGTTACCAAATGTTTTTAAAATGTCTTCGATTCCAGCCTGGGCACCCCAAATATTAAAAAGGCTTTGGGTGTGGTCGTAAAAAACTGTTTCTGGGTACAAGGTCCTGATTTCGTTCAGGTTTTTTCGTTTGGAGTAACTGTTCCCGAACATCAGTGCCGAGAATTTATTAAGCGAGACAGGGTAAAAATAAACACATTTATAGTCGCTGTAATTTTCTCCGATTAATTTCATCGTATGCTCGTATTCGGAGTTTGTTGCACGATAACCTTGATTAGAATTATTGAGTGTCGGGATAATATTCACCGGAAGGTAAACAATTAAAAACCCGACAATAGCGGGCATGGCGTATTTCCCGATGCTTTTTTTTGAGATAAGATCTTTAATATTTTCGATGATAAAAAAAATGGTCAGTCCGCTCAAAGCAAGTTCAGGTACCAAATAATGGTTGGCATGATAATGTTTTGAAACGAGTAAAATTCCGGCAATATTTGCAATCACCAGGCTGATCAGAATTCTGAAACGTAATGTTTTAACCTTTTGGCGGTTTTTTGACGAAACAAAAAAGTAAATCACTGTAACCATCGAAACACCAAGCAAAATCGAAAAATGGATGTTGTTTTGAATGATTTTTCCAAACGAAACAAGATACTGGCTGGCGTCAATCATGCCAGTATTGCCGCTTCCATAAATTCCGGTGTGGGTGGCAAAGTTGTAATACCAGGTGTACATGTTCTGATATTCGGGCCAGGCTGGTAAAGTAAAAATCACAAAAAACAAAACCACAAAAAACAAATAGCCTGTTTTGCGAAAAGCACCGGGAAGCAGTAAAAATGGAATTATGATAACAGGCAGGAATGTGGCTTTGGTGGCGAGGCCAAATCCCGAAATCAGTGCAAAAAGCAAAAAGTAATGCCGGCTGTTTCGGTTTACGTCGAAATAATAAATGATCAGAATTCCTGATAAAAACAGGCTTGTAAAAATCAACAAGGGTTCTGGAGAAACCTTTGTCCAGGCTTGCTCCAGGATAGTGACGGATAAAAATGGCGTAATCTGAAGGATGAGCCCTGCCCAGAGGTTTTGTGATTTTTTCGTAACGATTAATCCAAGCCAGAGTAAAATGAACGCGATAATAAAAATGAGTACTCCATTTAAAATTCCGATGTAACGGTCAGGACTTTCGAGGACATCGGTCATTAAATCTTTGCCTCCTGACGGGCTGAGAAAATGAGTAACATTGATAATTACAGCCCCGATTTCCATCACCGTGGTGCCTGGGTTATCAATATGTCCAACCGGCCTGAGTTTTGAAATACTCAACGCGTTGATTAAATAAATGTATTCGGGGTCGTTGGAGTATTTTGCCCGGTCGAATGAAAGTCCAAACAATACAAAGGTTAAAGGAAGAATCCAAAGGAGTATTGAAGTAAGTTGTTTTTTAACTAAAACCATTCAGTATTAACTATTTATATTTTCATTCTTCAAAAAAAACAATGAGTAATTTAAACCTGATATAAAAAATATTTATCAAAGTGAAAGGTGAAAGCCATTAAAAATCAGTTTGCTAAAACTCTTCAACTTCAGTTTCTTCCTCTACGGGTTCATCAATCATTAATTTGTCGCAGTTCAGGTCGACCGAAAGCGGTTTGCTGATCATCGGAAATGGATCTGTAGAAATATTCAGGGATCGATCGGCGTAAACTTTTTTCATGTAAAGCGCCCAGATTGGCAAAGCCGTATTGGCGCCCTGCCCGAGCTGGAGGGTCCTGAAATGTGCACTCCGGTCCTCGCAACCTACCCACACTCCTGTTGTAAGGTGAGGTGTGAGGCCCATAAACCAACCATCAGACTGGTTTTGTGTTGTTCCTGTTTTACCTGCAATTTCGTTGGTGAAGCCGTACTTCGACCTCAACCTTACCCCGGTTCCTGATTCGACAACACCCTGCATGAGTTTAAGCATCAGATAAGCAGTTTCTTCGTTCAGAGCCTCATTGGATTCGGGGGCAAACTGGGCGATGACGTTTCCAAATTTATCTTCAATTTTGGTAATAAAATAGGGATTGATATGAATGCCGCGATTTGCGAAGGTGTTCACAGCGCCAACCATTTCGTAAAGTGAAATGTCAGGAGTTCCGAGGCAAATGGACGGAACCGGTGGAATATCTGCGGTGATTCCCATTTTTCGGGCCATTTGAATGACTGCTAAGGGCGAAAACCGCTTCATCAGGTATGCCGAAATCCAGTTGATCGAGTTGGCCAAAGCCCATTTCAGGGTTACCATCTCACCTTTTCTTTCCTTATTGTCATTTTTAGGCGCCCAATAAGTTCCATCGGGTAATTCGATGCTCACCTGCACATTCGGAACTTTGGTACATGGCGTAAACTCGCCGGTGGCAGCTCCTTCCTGCATGGCCAGGGCATAAACAAATGGTTTAAAAGTCGAGCCAACCTGCCGCTGGGCGGAGGTGACCTGGTCGTATTTGAAATATTTATAGTCGATTCCGCCTACATAAGCACGTACCTGACCTGTGGAAGGATCAACCGACATCAGCCCGGAGCGAAGGAAGAATTTGAAATATCTGATCGAATCCATCGGCGTCATTACCGTGTCAACATCACCTCTCCACGAAAAAACGGTCATTTCGGTGCGAGTGTTAAAACTCTTTTTTATCGAATCTTCAGAAGCACCGCCCTTTTTGAGGCTTCGGTATCTGTCGCTCCGTTTCATGGCTGATTGCATGATTTTTTCGACTTCAAGTTCAGCCGAATCACTTTGGAAAACAAATGGCGCATTTTTATGCCTTCTCCAGTGTTCAAAAAATTTCGGCTGAAGATCGCGACCAAGATGTTCGGTAACGGCCTCCTCGGCATAGCGCTGCATCCTTGAATCGACAGTTGTGTAAATTTTCAGCCCGTCGCGATAAAGATCATAGTTTGTTCCATCGGGTTTTTGATGGGTTTTGCACCAGGTTGTGAGGCGGCCCCTTAAAAATTCTTTAAAATAGGTAGCGGTTCCAAGGTTATGATCTGCTTTCTGATATTTTAAACCAAGTGGAAGCTTTCTTAGCGAATCAAGCTGGGCTTGCGTGATGTAGCCGTTTTTTTCCATCTGGGATAAAACAAAATTCCGTCGTTCGAGGGTAATTGCCGGCCGGCGAAGCGGGTTGTAGAGTGACGGATTATTTGCCATGCCAATCAACAGCGCTGATTGCTCTATGTTTAGCTCGGCTGGTGTGATGCTGAAATAAATTCGGGCCGCAGATTTTATTCCCACCGCAAGGTTAAGGAAATCGAATTTATTGAGATACATCGTGATGATTTCATCTTTGCTGTAACGGTTTTCCAGTTTTATAGCAATAATCCATTCTTTAAATTTCCTGAACACCAGTTGTATTCCCGAAGGGTCATCTTCACGAGGAAAAAGGTTTTTGGCCAATTGCTGGGTGATGGTACTTCCACCGCCTTTATCCTGACCGGTGATTGCGCCATACAGCACCCGGGCAAGGGCTTTCAGGTCGATTCCCGAATGCTTCTCAAAACGCACATCTTCGGTTGCAATAAGCGCATTAATCAGGTTTGGTGAGATTTCGTTATAATTGACCCGGCTGCGATTTTCGATGTAGTACGTTCCCAGCAATTGATCGTCAACCGAGTAAATTTCGGAGGCTAGGTACGATTGTGGGTTTTCGAGTTCTTCAAACGAAGGCATAAAACCAAACCATCCCATCGCAATGCCTGAAAAAATAAATACTATAATTAAAATGGCGGCAGCAAAAACACCCCAAAAAATGCGGATGATTTTTTTCAAATTAGAAGTCTTTTTTAATTTCTTTTTCAAAATATAGCAGTTTGAGCGTTAATATCAATAATATCCCCGGGTTTAACTGGCTGTAATTGCAAAATCAGTAAACGCGTAAAATTTGAAATATGTCTGACAAAAATAATTATTTTGGCTTTGCACGGTAACGGCATCTGTATCGGTAATCGTTTCGGTCATTTGCAGTATTCCTGATTTTCGCCGGTCAGGAATTTCAGGTTAATTCGTTCGTTCGGGTTCCATTTATCCAATTATCAAAACATCATGTACCTATAGTTTTCTCTGCCGGAATTTTACTTTTTTTAAAGCTTTTCTATCCTTATCCCAATATTTGCGATACCAGTCAAAAGCTCTTCGCGCATGGCCTGTTCAAGCGTAAACTCATATTTGCCCGATGCTGGGAACCGCATCGCTTTCCTGATCAGCACCTGGTTATCTTTAAAATGTCCGAATCCTTTTCCAATCCATTGACCGTTTAATCCGGCCAGTTTTATTTCGATGGTATCACGGCTAAGCTTGCCATTTGGCAGCTTTGTGGTAAGAAAAAGATAAAAGTTGCTGTACCGGTAATCATCGGCATTTCTAACTTTAATGTAGAAATTTTGAAGTGCCGTCGTATCCGAAATCAAAACATCATTAAAAACTACTGCTGAATTATTTTTCCAGCCATCTGCCGGCAAGGTAAAATTAGAATCGTAAACCTTTTTAGTGTCGCAGGCCGATGAAATAATCAGCAGTGTAAAAAATACAACGCTCAGATATTTAATAAGATTAACTTTCAATTTAAGTGTTTTTTTTGAAGATGACTGGAATCAAAAAATCAGCGCAAAATTACTAAAAGATATGATAGCGAAAGTGTGCCCCGTCTTCATTTCTGATAATTTGCAGTATCTGGCAATATTTCCTTTTTAAACTAATCCAAAATCCACATTTGCGCTGATTAGAACAAGTATAAATTCCTGATTACCGACGAAATAATTTTTTACTGCCGGGGCTATTCATATCTTTGCGCCTGAAATATTTACATTAAAAAATTATTTAAATACTTATAAAACAGATTTTTATATGTCAGAAAAACTTACATCACAGATGGCCATCGATTTAGAAGATAAATATGGTGCACACAATTATCATCCATTGCCTGTTGTTTTGGCAAAAGGTGAAGGGCCTTTCGTGTGGGATGTTGAAGGAAAGAAATATTTCGATTTTCTTTCGGCGTATTCAGCAGTCAACCAGGGGCATTGTCATCCTAAAATTGTTGAAGCACTGGTTGAGCAGGCCAGAACACTGACGCTCACTTCGAGGGCTTTTTACAACGATTGCCTCGGACCTTACGAAAAATACATCACCAGTTATTTTGGCTACGACAAAGTTTTACCGATGAACAGCGGTGCCGAAGCCGACGAAACAGCCATAAAACTTTGCCGTAAATGGGCTTACGATAAAAAAGGTGTGCCTGCCAACGAAGCTAAAATCATCGTTTGCGAAGGTAATTTCCATGGCCGCACCACTACCATTATTTCGATGTCAACCGACCCGGATGCACGCGGAGGTTTTGGACCTTACACACCCGGCTTTGTAATCGTTCCTTACAACGATATTCCTGCGCTCGAAAAAGCTTTGGAAGACCCGAATGTTGGTGGTTTTTTGGTTGAACCTATCCAGGGTGAAGCCGGCGTTTATGTTCCTGAAGATGGATACCTCAAAAAATCTTACGATCTCTGCAAAGCCAAAAATGTATTATTCATCGCCGACGAAGTTCAGACTGGCATTGCCCGTACAGGAAAATTACTGGCCTGCGATCATGAAAATGTCCGTCCTGATATTCTGATTTTAGGAAAAGCACTCTCTGGTGGAGTTTTGCCGGTTTCGGCAGTTTTAGCCGACGATCACATTATGCTGGTTATAAAACCCGGACAGCACGGTTCGACTTTTGGTGGAAATCCTATGGCTGCAAAAGTTGCTGTAGCAGCACTCGAAGTTGTAAAAGATGAAAAACTTGCCGAACGTGCCGAAAAACTTGGTGAGATTTTCAGACAGGAATTACGCAATGTAAAATCGGAAATGATCGAATTGGTGCGCGGCAAAGGATTGCTCAATGCAATTGTAATTCGTCCAAAAAACGGAAAAGAAGCCTGGGATGTTTGTGTGAAAATGGCCGAAAACGGTCTGCTTGCCAAACCAACACATCAGCATATTATCCGCTTTGCGCCACCTTTGGTAATT
>CAYOWJ010000194.1:3472-6879 GCA_964407625.1 uncultured Lentimicrobiaceae bacterium | reverse complement strand
CCAAATTACCTCCTTTTTTGCGAACACCCGCATGTTTACACGCTTGGGAAAAGTGGCTCAATAAATAATTTACTCATCAACAACCGTCAATTGCAGGAAAAAAATGTGAGTTTCCTAAAAACCAACCGGGGCGGCGATATTACTTACCATGGCCCGGGGCAAATTGTTGGCTATCCCATCCTTAACCTCGAAGACTTTGGTCTAGGGATTCGGGATTATGTAAGTTTTCTCGAAGAGAGTATCATCAAAGTTCTGTCAGATTTTGACCTGAGAGGCGAGAGGTTACCTGGCGCGACAGGTGTCTGGCTCGATACGGGAGTTCCGGGCAAGACCAGGAAAATTTGTGCTATCGGCGTAAAGGCAAGCAGGTTTATCACCATGCACGGTTTTGCTTTTAATGTTAACACCGACCTGCAATTTTTTAACTACATCAATCCCTGCGGTTTTACTGATAAATCGGTTACTTCACTTGCAAAAGAACTTGGACAAACCATGGATTTTGAAGCTGTCAGGGTTCAGGTTTTCGAAAAAATGAAAGAGGTTTTTGGGTTTGAAACGGAATAAAAGCAAGCTATCCGCACAGGTTTGAATCCTTTCAAAGATTTAATTTATCCTCAAAACTAAAATATCTCTAATTTTACAAAAAAAATATAGCCGATGAAGTTGATTTCCATTTTAGGAAAATATCTTTTGTTGATGCAGCAGGTGTTTGTTAGGCCTGACAGGGTTAAATTGTTTTTCCGCCAGATAATGTCTGAATTTATCACCCTCGGGGTTGATTCGCTCGGAATTGTGCTGATAATCTCTGTGTTTGTTGGCGCTGTTGTTGCCATACAAACGGCCTATAACATTGATAGCCCGCTGATACCGCTGAGCATGGTTGGTTTTACAACACGTCAATCCATCATTCTCGAATTTTCGCCAACCATCATCAGCCTTGTCCTGGCCGGAAAAGTTGGCTCACGCATTGCCTCCGAAATTGGCACCATGCGCGTAACCGGCCAAATTGATGCCCTCGAAATCATGGGAATAAATCCTGCCAATTTTTTGATGCAACCAAAAATTTTCGCTGCCGTAATTATTAACCCGGTTTTGATTACTTTAAGCATTGGTTTTGCGCTTTTTGGAGGTTGGGCTGCCTGCATTTTTACTGGTGTTGTAACATCAACCGATTACATTTCGGGGCTTCGTAACTGGTTCGATCCTTACACCATCACCTATTCGCTGATAAAAACTTCCGTTTTTGCATTTATTATCACCTCTGTTTCGTGTTACCACGGCTACCAAACCCGCGGCGGTGCGCTCGAAGTTGGAGCAGCGAGCACCAAGGCCGTGGTTTACAGCAGCATACTCATCATTATTTTCAATCTCATACTCACTCAATTATTACTGGTATGATCGAAACTCATAATATTTTCAAATCATTTGGCGACAAGCTCGTTTTGAATGATATTTCGGTAAAATTTCAGAAAGGGAAAACCAATCTCATCATCGGTCAAAGCGGCTCGGGAAAAACAGTTTTAATGAAGTGTCTGGTTGGCTTATTCGAAATTGACAAGGGTAGTATTTTTTATAACGACCGGAATTTTTCGAGGATGAGTTTTAAGCAGAAAAAGGTAATCCGCAAGGAAATCGGCATGCTTTTCCAGGGAGGTGCTTTGTTTGATTACATGACTGTTGAAGAAAACGTTGGATTTCCATTGCTGATGTTTAGCGACATGAATACACAGCAGCGCAAAGAGCGTGTTGATTTTTGCCTCAGGCGGGTGAATCTTGAAAAATCCAATAAACTCATGCCTTCGGAGTTGAGCGGAGGGATGATAAAACGCGTTGCAATTGCACGGGCCATCTCGCTTAATCCTGCTTACCTTTTTTGTGATGAGCCAAACTCCGGCCTCGACCCGCAAACTTCCAATGTTATCGATAACCTGATTAGTGAAATTACCAAAGAATTCGATATCACCACGGTGGTAAACACGCACGACATGAATTCGGTGGTCGAAATTGGCGATTTTATTGCCTTTATTTACCAGGGACAGCTTTGGTGGCAGGGTGATAAAAACCAGATTCTCAAAACCGAAAATAAGGAAATTAATGATTTTGTGTTTGCTTCTGAATTGACCAGAAAACTTAAATAATCCACCATGAATTTATTAGATGCAGTTTTGATTCTGCCCATTGTTCTTATGGCAATTTCCGGTTTCAACAACGGGTTCATCAAAGAGTTGGCCTCGTTTGCTGCCCTGGTGCTGGGTATTTATTTTGCTGTTTATTTTTCGGATGTTGTGGCCGGTTTTTTAATGAAAACTTTCCACATAAGCCACCGCTACGTTTTTATACTGGCCTTCTTAATTACCTTTATTGGGGTTGTTTTGCTGGTTTCACTAATCGGAAAATTATTGGATAAGATTGCTGCGCTGGTAGCTCTGGGAATGATTAACAAGATTTTTGGCCTCGTCTTTGGCGTTTTTAAGGGTATTTTGATTATAAGTATTTTCCTGGTTATTTTTAATATGATCGACACTAAGGAGCATATTTTGAAATCGGAATATAAAAAAGGTTCGTTGCTTTATCAGCCTCTTTTCCAGGTTGCCCCGCTGATTCTCATCAATATTCAAAATATCGATTTCAGCGATCCTTCCTGGGATGATTATCAGGATAAAATTAAAGAAAAAGAGCTGGATAAAATGGTCTAAGCGGTTTGATTTCGCTTAAACCGAGGCCTGACGATGCGAATTGAAAAGTCAGTTTCCAATCACAAAAATTAACCCACCCGAAAAATCGCCTTCAAAAATAAACGGGATTAAACCAACATAAACTCCCGAATAGGAGCCTCCGGGACCATATCCAAAATATAATCCGGAACCGGTGTAATAAAAAGGCATATGAAGATTTCCCTGCAATCGCAGCCCGATGACATCGTTAAAATATATTTTCAAACCTAATCCCATCGAAACTGCAAAGTACCATTCCGTGCCGATGTCGCGCTGATTGCTCTTAAACCAGGCAGCGCCTACCCTAACTGCAGCGAAACCAACCACGTTGTTGCCGAAATCGCCATTGCTGACTCCTGAAATTGTGAGATAATTTACACTTAATCCATAATCACGGCCGGGGAATTCGTTGACATATTTCCTGAATGGCCTCCATTCGGCGGAGGTATTTGCTGCGGTGTAGCTTATCTCAAAACTTGCATCACCACCCAAAGGAAGCCCCAAAATCATTCCGTAGCAATCGTTGTTGTTAATTTTTAGATCACCCTCATAATATGGAATGCTCCCACCCATGAAATAGCCGTAAAATGGCGAAAATTCCACTTGTGAAGAAGCAGCAAAGGGAATAACCATGATCCATAAAAACAATGCTTTGAAGGCTTTTTTCATCAGATAATTATTTTAGCTGAATTA
>CAYOWJ010000194.1:1308-3372 GCA_964407625.1 uncultured Lentimicrobiaceae bacterium | reverse complement strand
AAAATCGATAAATACTAACTTTCGATGGCAGTTACTCCGGGTAATTCTTTGCCTTCGATAAATTCGAGCATTGCGCCGCCGCCTGTCGAGACGTAGCTTACGCGGTCGGCCAGGTTGTATTGGTTGATGGCAGCTACTGAGTCGCCACCGCCAATGAGCGAATAAGCGCCTTTATCGGTTGCTGCAGCCACCGATTCGGCAATAAACCGGGTGCCTTCGGCAAAATTGGGCATTTCAAAAACACCCATCGGGCCATTCCAGAGAATGGTTTTTGAGTTTTTAATAACTTCAGCAAAATTCAGGCGGGTTTTTTCGCCAATGTCAAGGCCCATCCAGCCATCAGGAATCAGGTTTGCATCGCAGGATTTGCGGTTGGCTTCGTTATCAAATTTATCTGCGATAATAGCATCAACAGGAATCAGCAGTTTTACACCTCTTTTTTCGGCATCAAGAATGGCCTGTTTTGCTGTTTCGATCAATTCTTCTTCAACCATCGAATTGCCAACAGTTCCACCCATGGCTTTGATAAAGGTAAACATCATGCCACCACCGATAATGAGGTTGTCAACTTTATCGAGCAGGTTTTTGATGATTTCGATTTTGCCCGAAACTTTAGCGCCACCCAAAACTGCGGTAAAAGGCCTTTTGGTGTCTTTAAGAACCTTATTGAGGCTGTCAAGTTCGCCGGCCATCACATAACCAAAATATTTCTTTTCGGGAAAAAAGTTGGCGATGATAGTTGTAGAAGCGTGTGCACGGTGGGCAGTTCCGAAAGCATCGTTAACATAAACATCGGCGAGGCTGGCCAGTTGTTTCGAGAAATTTTCGTCTCCTTTGGTTTCTTCCTTGTAAAACCTAAGGTTTTCGAGGAGCAGCACCTCACCACTTTTTAATTCGGAAGCCATTTTCTGAGGAATTTCACCAATGCAATCGCTGGCAAATTTAACCTGCAGGCCGAGTTTTTCGGATAAAGCAGGAATGAGGTGTTTTAGTGAAAATTTATCTTCCGGACCGGTTTTTGGGCGGCCAAGATGTGACATTAAAATTACGGATCCGCCATCGCCCAAAATCTTTTTGATAGTTGGAATTGCAGCATTAATCCGGGTGGCGTCGGTAATTTCGAATTTGTCGTTCAGGGGAACGTTAAAATCAACCCTGATGATGGCTTTGATGCCATTAAAGTTTAAATTATCAATTGTTTTCATCATTTATTTAATTTTAAAAAAGTGTATTGAGGCGCAAAAGTATATTAAACAAATCTAATTTTGAAACATAAATTGCCCAAATATTTATCCGGCGTTTCAATAAATCGAAATCCACGGGAATCGTCATTAGCCTTCGATCATTTGCCGGATTGAAGAGCAGCTGGGGCCATTGCAGCCAAAAAACAAAGCGAAGCGGGAATTCGCAGCAAATGTACATTCCGACAGGCACTAAAATAATTATTAATGCTGAGCATGAGCTGCAAGTGCTCATTTCAGAGGTAATCACCAAAGTTGGATATGAAGTTTTCCGATAATAAATCTGTTAAATATATTATTCTCTTTCAGATTGAAAGAAGAGTTTTACTTTTGCCAAAAATATGCATGATGATTTTTCCAGGTACTTTTAAGAGTAAACAACCCCACACCGAAGATTCGATATTTGCAATAATGTCGAAGCTTGCCAACCAACACGGAGCCATTAATCTGTCTCAGGGCTTTCCTGATTTCGATATCTCCGAAGAAATAATTGGTCTGGTAAATTTTTACATGAAGCAGGGTAATAACCAATATGCCCCGATGGCCGGCATTCCTGAGCTTCGTAAAGCTATTTCCCGAAAGGTCGAACAAGATCATAACGCTTTTTACGATCCTGAAAAGGAAATTACGATCACTGCCGGCGCTACACAGGCGCTGTTTACTGCAATAACGGCCTTTGTCCGCGACAATGATGAGGTAATTATTTTTGAACCAGCCTATGATTCGTATGCCCCTGCTGTAAAACTCAACGGAGGAACCATCAAACACGCCAGGATGGAAATGCCTGGTTTTAAAATCAACTGGCAGCAGGTTACAAAACTCA
>CAYOWJ010000194.1:0-1208 GCA_964407625.1 uncultured Lentimicrobiaceae bacterium | reverse complement strand
TTTCATGCAACAGGATGGAAAATTGGCTATGTGATGGCACCCGAAAACCTGATGAATGAATTCAGGAAGGTTCATCAATGGATCGTATTTGCCGTTAACACGCCAATTCAATTGGCCATTGCCGAGTATCTAAACGACGAAAATCACTATAAGTCACTTCCTGCATTTTATCAGCAAAAGCGTGATTTTTTTCTCGACCTTTTAAAGACCTCAAGATTTAAAATTGTCCCTTCGCACGGTACTTATTTTCAATGTTTCGATTATTCACAAATTTCGGATGAAGCCGATCTTGCCTTTGCGAAGCGCCTGACCACCGATTTTGGTATTGCTTCAATCCCGTTGTCACCATTTTTTAAAGATGGAAGTCACGAAAAAATCCTTAGGTTTTGTTTTGCGAAAAAAGAAGAAACCCTGATAAAAGCCGCCGATATTTTATGCAAGATTTAAATGTAGCTGTTGTACAGGCCGAACTCGAATGGGAAAACTGTGAAGTTAACTTAGCCAGGTTTGATGAATCACTAAAACATCTCAAACCAAATACCGACTTGTTGGTTCTTCCAGAGATGTTCAGTACAGGATTTTCGATCAATCCCAGGAAAATCTCCGAAAAACCTGATGGGCGCGCATTTAGCTGGATGCAGGAAAAGGCCATTAGCCTTAATTGTGCCGTTACCGGAAGCATTTTAATCGAAGAATCGGGAAATTATTTCAACCGTCTTTTTTGGATTTCGCCTGACGGAACTTTTGAAACTTATGATAAAAGACATCTTTTCCGCTTGGGACGGGAGTTTCAGGTTTTTACTGCCGGAAAAAAACGAAGTATTGTCGAATTAAAAGGTTGGAAAATTTTGCCGTTGATCTGTTATGACCTTCGTTTTCCGGTTTGGAGTAAAAATCGTTATCAGAACAACAATTACGAATACGACCTCTTAATTTATATTGCCAACTGGCCGGTGACGAGAAGTTTTGCATGGCAACAACTTCTGATTGCCAGGGCCATCGAAAATCAGGCTTATTGTATTGGGGCAAACCGCGTTGGACGCGACGGTAAAAACATTGCTCATTCCGGCGATTCGGTGATCCTGGATTTTCAAGGTAACAGCATTTCAAAGGCCGAAACCAATAAGGTGCAAATTATTTACGGCACATTATCCCCGGCACCTTTACAGCAGTTCCGCAATGAGTTTACGGTTGGTGCCGATTGGGAT
>CAYOWJ010000193.1:4186-6894 GCA_964407625.1 uncultured Lentimicrobiaceae bacterium | reverse complement strand
TATTCCGATCCAATGCACCTTAAAAATCCTGGGATTGTCAAAATTCCTACAAATCCCGATAGCTATCGGGATCGCGGCGCTGCCGCTGGTTCGTGTGTTTTAAAGGTTTCACCTTTTCGGAGAGGTGAAACCTTTTTCAATCCCTGAAAAGCCGGAATTAGGTAATAAACTCCCCGGTTATCGAAATTAATCCCTTTTGAGGATTTGTATTGTTAAAGAGGAACACTAACTTTGATAGCGTAACCTGCACTAATCCTTCAAAAGCAGCCTCGAAATCACAATCTTCTGGATTTCGGAAGTTCCTTCATAAATCTGAGTAAGCTTGGCTTCACGCATCAGGCGCTCCACGTGGTATTCTTTAACATAGCCGTAACCTCCGTGAATCTGGACGGCTTCGGTGGTGATTTCCATGGCGCTGTCGGCGGCATATTGTTTGGCCATGGCTCCGGCAAGGCCGTAAGGTTTGTGGTTGTCCTTGAGCCATGCTGCTTTGAGTACCAGGTTTCGGGCATTTTCGATTTTTACATACATGTCGGCCAGTTTAAAGGCAATGCTTTGATGTTCGTGCAGCAATTTCCCAAAGGCTTTTCGCTCTTTGGAATATTGAAGCGCTCTTTCATAAGCGCCCCGGGCAATTCCCACAGCCTGTGAAGCGATGCTTATTCTGCCACCTTCGAGACCTTTCATGGCAAATTTAAATCCGAAACCATCACCACCCAGGCGGTTTTCTTTTGGGACGATGACATCGTTAAACATCACCGAATGGGTGTCGCTGCTGCGCATTCCCATTTTATCTTCGTGTGGCCCGATGGTTACGCCGGGCGTATTTTTATCGACTATCAAGGCATTGATGCCATGATGCTGAAGTTCGGGATAAGTTTGTGCAATCACCAGAAAAACCGAACCGCTGCTGGCGCTGGTAATCCAGTTTTTGGTGCCGTTGAGCAGGTAATAATCGCCTTTATCTTCGGCAAGTGTTTTCTGAGAGGTGGCATCTGAGCCGGCTTCAGGTTCCGAAAGCAGGAATGCGCCTATCTTTTCACCGGTCACCATTTGGGGGAGGTATTTTTCTTTTTGTGCTTCCGTTCCATAAGCCTCAATTCCCCAGCAACCCAGCGAATTGTGAACCGACATTATCACGGCAACCGAGGCATCAATTTTTGCGATTTCTTCGATGGCCAGAATGTAGGAAATCGTGTCCATGCCGCCACCGCCATATTTCGGGTCAACCATCATACCCATAAAACCCAGGTCTGCCAGGTCTTTGATATGTTTTTTCGGATATTCGGCTTTGTAATCCCGTTCGATAACGTCGGCTTCGAGTCTTTTTGCAAAATCACGTGCCGCCTGTTTGATCATGATTTGTTCTTCGGTAAGATCAAAATTCATAAGGTTATTTTTTTTTAAATGATTGAAAAACATGTATTGTTAAAATGGAAATCCGGTCTGCAAATCCTTCAGGATTCCGGCAAAAATAGCTGTAAAACCGATTTTAGCCCGTGGGCTTATCATAAAAAACCTAAATTCAATGTGAAGATTTTCCTTTAATCTCAAGCTTTTGAAGAACCCTTTCCAACTCCTCAGGTTTTTGGGTGCCAATCAGCAGTTTTTTGCCATTCACAAACTCGATCTGAAGTCCCATATTTCCGGAGGTGTTAAGTGCTTTTCCTTTTCTTCCGTGACGAAAACCCCAGCCGCCATATTCAAGAATAGGGCTGTACTTGCGGACGTAAGCGCAAGAAACTTCCTCCCATTTAATTATTTGTTCTTTGCGGTGAACTGGCCAGAATTGATACTCGATGCCGTTTTTATCAATTTTTGTTCGAAGTTGCAGCACAAAAATAAAAGCCACAATGAGCAGTGGTAAAAATGTCGAAAGGATTAATCCGAGGTTGCTTGCGGGATTATCGCCGAAAGGCTTGCCCAAAAGTATTTGCTGGGTAAATCCCCAAAAACCGAAGATTGCCAGGCCGGCCAAAAGTGCAATCAGCCATATTTGGTTGAACCGCTGTTTCTCGATAAAAAGTGCATTTATCATATTAAAAAAGTTGTTTTGACGGATCTTAAAAAAATCAACTCATTTTTCGTTTTGTGTGTGAATGCCCGAAATTACATATTTTTGAATGATTAAAACTTTTTGATAAAAATAAACAGGAAAAAATGAAAAGAGAACAAGCGCTGGATTTACTCCACGAATATATTGCAGGCGAAAACATGCTGAAACACAGTTACGCCGCCGAAGCCGTACTTCGTGCGATGGCAGTAAAACTTAACGAAGATGCCGGTAAATGGGCGCTTGCCGGATTATTGCACGATCTTGATGTGGAAAAAGTAAATGCCGATCCTTTAATTCACGGGTTGGAAACTGCCAGGATTCTCGAAGAAAAAGGTGTTGATCCCGAAATTATCGAAGCTATCAGACTTCATAACGAAAAGGCAACCGGGATTCCGCGTACGAAAGTTTTTCATCATGCTTTGGCTGCCGGAGAAACCATTACCGGGCTGATAACGGCCACAGCACTGGTTTATCCTGATAAAAAACTGGCAAGTGTTAAGCCAAAATCCATCAAAAAGCGGATTCACGAAAAAGCATTTGCTGCCTCGGTGAGCCGGGAAAAAATTCTGGAGTGCGCTCTTGCCGGAATCGGCATTGATGAATTCATCGAAATCAGCCTTGCTGCTATGCAGGAAATCAGCGATGATCTGGG
>CAYOWJ010000193.1:0-4086 GCA_964407625.1 uncultured Lentimicrobiaceae bacterium | reverse complement strand
GGTGTAAAATTGTTTTATCAACTTTACACCCAAAAACAAAAACAAACCAATTTCTAATTTATGACCAGTTTTGTCATTTCATTGTTTTCGCTTCCGGCAAGTTTTACAAAGTAAATTCCTTTCGAAAGGTCCGACAAATCAACATTATTTATCTGGTTTTGAAGCTTGAGCGTTCTAACAATCTGTCCGCCACTGTTAAAAACAGTTGCTCCGGTATTTTTTGCTGAAGATGGCATTTCTATATTTACAAATCCTGTCGATGGATTTGGATATATTTTCAGGTTATCCGATAATTCATCAATTGCGGTCACATCCTGGTTAATGGTAAGTTGCGAAAGATAAATCTGATCGCCGCTTGTACCTCCGTTGCCATTTGCGCCGTTAAAAGCTGCATAAAAAGTAACATCGCCGGTAATCCCCGCAGGAACTTTATAATCAACCGACCAGCTTTTGGTGTTGCCGGTGGGCGTAACTCCGTTTACCGTGTGCGTTACCGATTTATTGCCGTTTATCAGTTTTGTTTCGGTGGGATTTGTGATTGTAAAAGTCCCCACTTTGTTGCCCAGCTCATCTTCGGCAGTAAGTTCAAAACCAAATTTTGCAACTCCGGTTTTTGTTCCCGTTGCAGTAATAGTGTAGGTTTGGCCATTGATATAGCCGCCACTGCCAACATTCGAAGTTATCCAGTTACCCTGATTTTGAGGAGTGCCCGAATGGCAATCCGTGCAATTGCTGCCATTATCGCCGGGTGAACCGGATTTTCCTCCCGGTGAGCCTGTTTGATAGGCCAAAAAGACAAAAACAACCGGAATGAATAACAGCGGTGCGAATTTGAAAAGATTTTTCATAATTTTTAAGTTTAAATTTAAATTGTAATCCAGATCGGTTGTTAAACAAAAAAAAAACAGCCTTGTTCAGGCTGGTTCTCGAGCTAAATGTTAAGATTTTGTTAAATCAATATTTTGGTGTGATGCCCATATTGTAAAAGATGAAAGCGTACATGTCGGCATATTCCTCAATAATTTTGGCAGTTGGCTTTCCGGCTCCATGCCCGGCTTTTGTTTCGATGCGGATGAGAACCGGATTGTTGCATCCCTGGTTTTCCTGTAAAGTGGCAATAAATTTGAAGGAGTGTGCCGGAACCACGCGGTCGTCATGGTCGGCGGTGGTGACCATTGTTGCAGGATAACAAGTCCCGTTTTTGATATTGTGGAGCGGCGAATATGCGATCAGATATTTAAAATCTTCAGGGTTGTCGCTCCTGCCATAATCGCTTGCCCAGGCCCAGCCAATGGTAAATTCGTGATAACGCAGCATATCGAGCACTCCAACTGCTGGGAGTGCAACTCTGAACATTTCCGGATGTTGAACCATAGCTGCACCAACCAACAATCCACCGTTTGAGCCTCCGTTCATTGCCAGAAAATCCGGCGAAGTATATTTATTGTCAAAAAGATACTGAGCTGCAGCATAAAAATCGTCGAACACATTTTGTTTACGCTCTTTTGTTCCGGCCAGGTGCCATGCCTCGCCGTACTCGCCGCCGCCACGAAGGTTTGCCATGGCAAAAATCCCACCTTGTTCCAGCAAAATCAATCTTGTTGTTGCAAACGAAGGTGTCAGGCTTACGTTAAAACCACCGTAACCGTAAAGCAGCGCAGGATTTTTACCGTTCATGGCAATTCCTTTTTTGTGGACGATAAACATCGGAACCTTTGTGCCGTCTTTGCTGATGTAAAACACCTGTTTTGTCTCGAAAAGGCTCGGATCAAAGTCAACTTCAGGCTGGCGATAAACCGATGATTCATTTTTGGCAATATCAAATTTAAAAATCGTCGAAGGAAAAGTGAACGAAGTAAATCCGTAAAAGGCGATGTTGTCCTCTTTTTTCCCGTTAAAGCCGCTCATCGTACCAATTCCAGGCAGGTTCAGCTCGCTGATTAAATTTCCGGTAAAATCGTAAATGTAGGCTTTGCTGGTAGCATCTTTCATGTATTCGGCAACGATTTTTCCGCCAACCAGCGAAATGCTTTCCAATACTTCTTCCTTTTCGGGAAGGACGGTCTTCCAGTTTTCTCGGGCAGGATTTGCCGGATCGATTTCAATAATCCGGTATTTTGGGGCCTCGTAATTGGTTTTCACCAAAAACTTTCCGTCAACATCATCGATCACATAATAATCATTATCAAAATTTTCGACCACAGCTACAAATTTCGAATTGGGTTTATCGAGGTCTTTAAAATACAGCGAATTACCGGTGGTGGTCTCGGTTTCGGAGAGGATCAGGAATTTTTCGTCTTCGGTAACGCCTGCGTAATAATTTCGGAGCGGGAAATTCTTGTTTTCATAAACCAACTGATCTGCCGATTGAGGGGTGCCAACTTTGTGATAATACACTTTGTGAAATTCGTTCTTTTCAGAAAGACCGCTGCCTTTGGGCTCATCGTAACGGCTGTAAAAGAACCCGTCATTTTTCCATTCGATGTCCGAAAACTTTATCCAGTAAAGATGGTCGTCTAATTGTTTTGTCCCTTCAACTTCCATCACCAGAATTTCGTTCCAATCCGAGCCACCACGGGCAATTGCGTAAGCCATGTATTTTCCGTCCTTCGAAAAATCGTATTCACCCAACGAAACGGTCCCATCCTCAGATAATTTATTAGGATCGAGCAATACGGTGGGTTCAGCGTCTAAACTTTCCTGCATGTACAAGATGCTTTGATTTTGCATCCCATCATTTTTAAAATAAAAATAGCGGTTGCCTTCTTTAAAAGTCACGCCATATTTCGGATAATTCCAGAGTTCTGTCAGCCTGTTTTTGAGTTGCTCCCTGAATGGAATTTTTGATAAATAAGCCGAAGTAACCTCATTTTCGGCTTTAACCCACGCACCGGTTTCGGCCGAGGTGTCGTTTTCGAGCCAACGGTAGGGATCGGCGATTTTTGTTCCGTGATAATCGTCGGTAACATCTGTTTTCTTTGTTTCGGGATAGTCGATTTTTGGTTTCTGAGCGCAACTTTGTACCATGATGACGGCTGTGATGATCAATAAATATTTGAGATTTTTCATAAAAAGGAAATTTTGAAAATTTAAACGATTATGTTTATCATTGCAAGCCGCAAAAGTAGCAAAACAAAAAAGTACAATTATAAAATCATTTAAAATGAAGAAGAAAATCCAAGCCTTAAGTATTCTGCGAATTGATGTTCCGCCCGAAGCTGGTTTTGACGATTTCCGCGACAAGAAGACTATTACTTACTCACAAAGCCAGTACGACGGTTTTGGAAACCTGCTGGAAGATGTAAAATTTAGTGATTATGGCGAAATTACAGGTAAAACAGTTTATCAATACGATAATAAAGGTCATCTGATCAGCGAAGAAACTTTTGATGATTCCGATGAACTTGAAGAAAAAATCACCTTCGAACGGGATGAAAAGGGTAATATTTCGAAGGAGTTTGTTCATTATTTGGACGACAGTAAGGATACCATCGAATATCATTATAATGCTGACAGCAAATTAATTAAGAAATTGTTGCTTGGTGAGGACGGCGAAAATGAGCGGGAAGAGATTTTTACTTATGAAAACGGTCTTTTGATCAGCGAGAAAACCATCGAAGATGACGAAGTTGTAAAAGAAGCAACCTACGAATACGATGAAAAAGGGCAGGTTGTCGGTCTGGAGCTGACCGATGATGATGGCGAAACAAGCCTGGCGAGCGAATATGACGAAAATGGAAACCGGGTTAAGTTTCTGAAATACGATGGCAACGGAAAGCTTCTCGAGAAGCATCTTTATGCTTACGATGAAAAGAATAACCTCATCGAAACCATCGAGGAAACGCCCCACAAAAAAGTTACTACCCAGGTTGTGCGTGACGAAGCCGGAAACGCGGTATCGCAAAAGGAATTTGGGCGCGATGGTACCCTGAATCACGAAGTCGAGCGCGATTTTGATGAATCCGGCAACGTTACCGAGGTTCGTTCATTTGTTGGTGGCACCGGCCAGCGACCTGACCGCAAATACATTTTGAAATACGATTATACTTTTTTTGAGGGGTGATTAATTGGGAATTCCGGGGATAA
>CAYOWJ010000192.1:0-6924 GCA_964407625.1 uncultured Lentimicrobiaceae bacterium | reverse complement strand
ATTATCTGGAATATCTTTAAATTGCATGAAATTTAACAATTCGTTAACAAGGATTTAAGTAAATATTTACTTTTGCTATTTAAGTAATATGATACTTTAATATGTTTATACTTTTTGGTTTGATCATAATCAGTCTGCTTGTTGCCACAGGATTTTTAATCGCTTTTTTATGGGCGGTAAAAAACGGGCAGTTTGAAGACGACTACACGCCTTCGGTTCGCATGCTGTTTGATGATGAATCACATGCAGAAAATTCGCCAACTAAAGAGATAACCGAGGAGATCAATTCAACGTCCAACAAATAAATCCGGCATTTTATTCAGTTAAACAAATATAATTAACATGGAACACCAGTACTTTTCTTACGACAACAAAATTGTAAGGTACTTTGCCTTCGCAACTGTTTTGTGGGCAATTGTGGCTTTACTTGTTGGGGTGATTATTGCACTTCAACTTTCATTTCCCTTTTTTAATTTGAATTGGGAATTCATTTCATTTGGGAGGCTGCGGCCTCTTCACACTAATGCTGCAATTTTTGCATTTGTTGGAAATGCAATTTTCTGCGGAATCTATTATTCTCTGCAACGGCTTTTAAAAGCCAGGATGTTCAACGATAAGCTGAGCTGGATACATTTTTGGGGCTGGCAGTTGATTATCGTTGCTGCGGCACTTACTCTGGTTCTGGGCATTACTACCTCAAAAGAGTATGCCGAACTCGAATGGCCTATCGACATCATGATTACATTAATCTGGGTGGTTTTTGGATGGAACATGATCGGGACAATAATTAAACGACGTGTTAAACACATGTACGTGGCTATTTGGTTTTACATCGCCACCTTTATTACAGTTGCAGTGCTTCACGTGGTTAATTCTTTCGAAATTCCTGTTTCGATGTGGAAAAGTTACTCGGTGTTTGCCGGCGTACAGGATGCTCTTGTACAATGGTGGTACGGACATAATGCAGTTGCATTTTTCCTTACCACACCTTACCTCGGATTGATGTATTACTTCCTCCCAAAAGCTGCCAACAGGCCGGTTTATTCGTACCGTCTTTCGATGTTGCACTTCTGGGCTTTGATTTTCATCTACATCTGGGCAGGCCCACACCATTTATTATATCAGTCGCTGCCGGATTGGGCGCAGACGTTAGGTGTGGTTTTCTCGGTGATGCTGATTGCACCATCCTGGGGAGGCATGGTTAATGGTTTGCTTACACTGAGAGGCGTTTGGGACAAAGTTCGCGATTCGGCCATGTTGAAATTCTTCGTGGTAGCGATTACCGCCTACGGGATGTCAACTTTTGAAGGCCCGATGCTTTCGCTGAAGAACGTTAACGCCATCAGCCATTTCACCGACTGGACCATTGCGCACGTCCATATTGGCGTACTTGCCTGGAACGGATTTTTTACATTTGCGATGTTTTACTATCTCATCCCGAAAATGTACAATACAAAATTGTACTCCGAGAAACTGGCAAATATCCATTTCTGGCTGGGTACAACTGGAATTTTGTTTTATGCCATCCCACTTTACTGGGCTGCAATTACACAAAGTTTGATGTGGAAAGAATTTACTGCCGACGGCTACCTGGCATATCCAAACTTCCTGGAAACGGTTACACAGATAATCCCGATGTATCATACCCGCATTTTAGCAGGCTTGCTCTACTTTTCAGGAACTATCCTGATGGCTGTAAACTTGTACAAAACAGTTGCAGTTGGCAAATGTGTTGACAACGAAGAAACATCGGCACCTCCATTGGAAAAAGCGGCACCAAAACGTATTTTTGGCGAAACTGTTCATTCATGGTTAGAAAGAAAGCCTGTGCTTTTCACAATTCTGGCATTGGTTGCCATCCTCATTGGAGGTATTGTCGAAATTATCCCGATGATGGTAGTAAAATCAAATATTCCTACCATCGAAACTGTTCAGCCATACACCCCCCTTGAACTGCAAGGTCGTGATGTTTATATTTCGGAAGGCTGTGTTGAATGTCATTCACAAATGGTTCGGCCATTCCGTTCCGAAACAGAGCGTTATGGCGAGTATTCAAAGGCAGGTGAGTTTGTTTACGACCATCCTTTCCTTTGGGGTTCACGTAGGTTGGGGCCAGATTTGGCTCGTACGGGTGTTCCTGGCGGAAAAATGTACAAGCCGACATCCTGGCATTACAACCACTTTGCAAATCCTCAGGGGATGAACGCTCAATCCATCATGCCTCCTTATCCCTGGCTGCTGACCAAAGAAGTTGATGTAGCCTCAACACCAGCAAAAATAAGAGTGATGCAAACCCTGGGTGTTCCTTATCCAGAAGGTTTCGATAAAGAAAGTGAGCAGGTTTTGTTGGCGCAGGCACAACTCTATTCTGAAGAATTGAAGACTGCCGGTATTGAGGTTGCTCCAACCAAACAAATTGTTGCCTTAATCGCTTATCTGCACAGGCTTGGAAAAGACATTTCTCTTGCCCCACCTGTCCCTTTATCAAACCTGACCGGGGAAGAAAATTTGGATAATGCCGGAGAAAAAATTGCCGAAGTTCCACCTTCAGAAGCTAAGATTCTCTTTGATAAAAACTGTATTGTTTGTCATGGAAAATTGGGCGAAGGAAATGCAATCGGGCCAAATCTAACCGATAAATACTGGCTCAATGGCGGTACCCGTGAGAATATTGTTCTCCAGATTATGGAAGGGAAACTTGAAAAAGGAATGCAACCCTGGAAAAATGCCTTCACAAAAGAACAGGTTGATTTGCTTGCAGATTTTGTAATTCAGCTACAAGGCACCGACCCTCATCCTGCAAGAGATCCACAAGGCGAACTGGTTGATTAAAAATACCTAACAATGAATATTTTAAGTCATTATCTTGGAAAAGCAGAAGGCATGGCCATCTTCCCCATTATCGGGGTGTTTATTTTCTTTTCCTTTTTCCTGTTCCTTTTTTATTACATCATAAAACTGGACAAAGGATTTGTAAAAGACATGGAAAACCTTCCGCTGACCAAGGATGTTGAAGAAATAGAAGATTTAACCAAAACAAAAGAATTTCATCATGGAGAATAATAATAAAAAGGAAAAATACGACGGCAAGCCGTTCGAGCACGAATTTGATGGTATCCAGGAACTGAATAACGCTGTACCACCGTGGCTTTTATATTTTTGGTACATCACCGTTACATTTTCGGTGATTTATGTGGCTTACTACCATTTTTTGGGAAACAACGTACTTCAGGAGGCCGAATACCAGAAAGATATGGCTGTTGCCAATAAAAATGTAGCCGATAAGAAGTCTGAAAGTGGCGAAATGGCTATGCTGGTACTCAACGATGACGCAAGCCTTGCAGCCGGAGAAGCCATTTATAAAACAAAGCTTTGTGTAACCTGTCATGGTAATTTGGGCGAGGGCAATGCAATCGGCCCAAATCTTACCGATAAATTCTGGATTAATGGAAAAGGGCTGATTACCGATGTTTTTGAAGTCATCAAAAACGGTGTTGCTGCCAAAGGAATGATGCCATACAAAGACCAGCTCAGCGAGCAGCAAATGCTCCAGGTGAGTAGTTATGTACTGGCAAAACTTCAGGGTAGCAATCCGCCAAACGCAAAACCACCGCAAGGTGAAATGGTTGAATAATAACGCAATTTCTTACAAATGAACGATGGAATAGCTATGACTTATTGGTTTATAGCTATTCCTGTTTTATTTTTATTTAAAAACTCTAAGATTTTCAGGAAAGCAGGTTCAGATTAAATGAAAAAGAATACCAATTTTGATGAATCATTTCGCGACCGTATCTCAACAATAAACCGCGAAGGAAAGCGCGAATACGTATTTCCAAAAATACCTCAGGGAAAACTGCATACCTACAGGCTTGTGGTGTCGTGGTTTTTGCTGGCCATAGTCTTTTTGATGCCGTTTGTAAGACTCAACGGTGAACCCTATTTTTTACTCGACGTGATCAGCCGCAGGTTTATTTTGTTTGGACAGATTTTCTGGCCACAGGATACCTACCTTTTTGCAATAATGATGTTGACGATGGTGGTTTTTATCGTGGTTTTTACGGTTTCGTTGGGTCGATTGTGGTGCGGATGGGCTTGTCCGCAGACCATTTTTATGGAGATGGTTTTCCGTAAAATCGAATATCTGATTGAAGGAAATGCCTCACAACAAAGGAAATTGAAAAAACAAGCCTGGGATTTCGAGAAAATCTGGAAAAGAACATTGAAATTTGTCATTTTCATTGTGCTTTCGGTGATGCTTTCCGCTGCTCTTTTTGCCTGGGTTATTGGCACCGATAAGCTCTTTGTTATGTTTGGTGAGCCTTTCGCCGAAAACAGTGCAGCCTTTATTGCCATGTTTTTACTGTCCGGTTTCTTTTTGTTTGTTTATAGCTGGTTCCGCGAGCAGGTTTGCGTAATCCTTTGTCCTTACGGCCGCCTGCAGAGCGTATTGCTCGACTCAAATACAATCCTGGTAGCTTACGATTACAACCGGGGTGAGCCTCGTGGAAATTATAAGAAGGATGAGGATAGGGGTGAAGCTGGTAAAGGCGATTGCATCGATTGCAAAGCCTGCGTTGAAGTTTGTCCAACGGCTATTGATATCCGAAACGGCACACAGCTCGAATGTGTTAATTGCACGGCTTGTATTGATACCTGCAATCATATCATGGATCGAATCGGAAAGCCTAAAGGTTTAATTCGTTTCGATTCGGAAAACGGAATTTCGACGGGAACAAAAATTAAACTTAATGGCCGCCTTATCGCTTACATTTCGGTTTTGACAGCACTTATGATTTTTCTGAGTGTGTTGATATTTAGCCGCTCCGATGTCGAAACAATCATTTTACGAACTCCCGGCTTGCTTTTTCAAAAGCAACCCAACGGACAAATCAGCAATCTTTATAACATTAAAGTTGTTAATAAGAAGCGCGAGAAATTTACACTTGATGTCAGATTAATTTCACCAAAAGGTGAAGTGATGATGCCTTCAGGCGAAATGATGGTAAAAGAGGCAGCTTCAACCGAGGGCGTTTTCCTGGTTTATATCGACGAAAAAGATGTAGAAGGTAAGATTCCAATAACACTTGGTATTTATTCGGGAGAGAAATTAATCGAAGAAATTGAAGTTACTTTTGTTGGAGTGAATTAATAATTGCGTAAAATAATGAATATGAATAGTATGAAATTTAATTGGGGAACAGGAATCGTCATTGTTATCATCCTTTTTGTGATCGGAATGAGCACGCTGGTTTATATCAGCGTAAAGCAGAAAATCAATCTTGTTTACCAGGACTATTATCCCCGTGAGCTCGCCCATCAGACCAAAATTGATAAGGTAAACAACAGTCATCTTTTAACCAAAAGTGTAAAAATCAGTTACCAAAATGGATTGATTGAAGTGGCTTTTCCTTCACTTTTTATTTTTAGTGAGGTAAAAGGTGAGATTCAATTGTACAGGCCTTCCGATTTTGAAAAGGATATTTTCCTTGCCATCAATCTTACTGCAGAAGGATTACAGCTGATTCCAACAACTCAGCTTGATCGCGGAAAATACGTTGTCCAGGTGGATTGGACCTACCAGGACAAACCCTATTTTTTTGAACAGGACGTACACATAAAATAGTAGATATGACTTTAGATTTATTAATAGCAGCATTGGTTTTTGGCTTACTCACCGGTTTTCATTGTGCCGGAATGTGCGGCCCTATTGCGATTTCGTTGCCTTTAAATGATGAAAGCTGGGCACACCGAACTGTTGGCAGCCTCATCTATAATTTTGGCCGCATCATCACCTATTCCTTGATGGGCGCGGTTTTTGGATTGCTTGGCCAGGGATTCAAAATGGCTGGTTTTCAGCAATGGCTTTCGGTTGCCATTGGAGCCTTGATGATACTTTCGGTATTGTTTCCGTTGCTTTTTAAATCATTCGCATCAAAATCGCCGGTTTTTCCGGTGGTTGAGCGAATCAAGGATAAGCTAGGGAATTTGTTTGGAACAAAAACCAAATTTGCGTTGTTTACGATTGGATTGTTGAACGGGCTTTTGCCTTGCGGCCCGGTTTACGTTGCGATCGGTTTGTCGCTCGCTTCTGCAAATATTTTTACAGGAGCTTTGTACATGGCCGTTTTTGGGGTAGGAACTGTGCCGGTGATGTTGAGTCTTTCGTTGGTTGGTAATTATTTTACCACCGCGGTACGAAGAAAAATCCGGCAGTTTGTGCCTGTTTTTATTATTGTATTAGGAGTTTGGTTTGTATTGAAAGGCCTGGGTCTTGGAGTTTATCTGATATCACCGGGCGACCAGAAATTAAAAATTAATAAGGAAATCCCTAAAAAATGTTGTAATTTGAATACTTTTAAAATTTCACTTTAATAGATTAATTATGAAAAAGTTAGTAGGTTTTTTTAGCGTTATGAGTTTTGCAGTTTTTGCTGCTTTCCTCTTTATTCAAGCCGCACCGGAACGGATCACCACAACAAATGATCTGGAGTTTTTGCAGGATGCGGTTCCCGCAAAGGCCATGGAAACCGGTAAAGCCATTTATAATGGTAAAGGAAATTGTGCCACCTGCCATCAGGCAACAGGCGTGGGTGTTCCAGGCGTTTTTCCTCCATTGGCCAAATCTGATTTTTTATTGGCCGATAAAAAACGTGCCATCGTGCAGACCATTTATGGCTCTAAAACTCCCATCACAGTTAATGGCATTAAATATCCGGGTGGCATTATGACCAATGTTGCAATGACCGACCAGGAAGTTGTTGACGTTGTTAACTACATCCTGAATAGTTGGGGAAACAAAGGCGGTGTAGTAACTTTGGATGAGGTAAAAGCTGCAAGAAAAAAGTAAATCCATCTTAATTTGAATTTGGATGAAGGAATAAAAAAAATCCGGTGCCTGTAAAATTACGGGTAACCGGATTT
>CAYOWJ010000191.1:0-7012 GCA_964407625.1 uncultured Lentimicrobiaceae bacterium | reverse complement strand
GATCAGCTTAAAAAACCATCGTATTACGGCGCCATCGAAGCCGATGAAAAACGCTCACAACTAATCGCCGAAATCGAAGGGAAGGCTGGTTACCTTTTTAACGGGACAAAACCATTTGCTCATGCCGTTTCGCCGGGTTGCAGGCTTTGTGGCGAAGGCCATTGGTCGTGCCTCTTTGTAAACAACCGCTGCAACTGTAATTGTTTTTATTGCCCGGCACCACAGATCGACACCGCCATTCCCGAAACGCAGGGGCTGACTTTTGAAAATCCAGAAAATTACATCGCCTACATCAAAAAAATGGGCTTTAAAGGCGTGGCTTTGAGCGGTGGAGAGCCACTTTTAACTTTCGACAAAACCATTGATTTCTTAACTAAGATAAAGAAAGAATTTGGCAGCTCGGTTTATGTCTGGATGTACACCAACGGCACCCTTTTAGACGAAGAAAAAGCAACAATCTTAGCCAAAACCGGCCTCGATGAAATCCGTTTTGATCTCACAGCCACCGATTACAACACCAAAAAACTAAAGCTCGCTTTAGGGAAAATTCCAAATGTAACCGTCGAAATTCCGGCCATTCCTGAAGAAACCGGGCAATTAAAAAACATGGTTGTCGAACTCGACAGCCTGGGGGTAAATTATCTTAACCTTCATCAAATCAGATTAACTCCTTACAATCTGAAAAATCTGCTTAACCGGAATTACACTTTTTTGCATGGCCACAGGGTTACCGTGCTCGAATCGGAACTTGCGGCACTTGAAATTATCAGTTTTATTTTTAAACAAGGGTTGAAGCTACCCGTAAATTACTGTTCATTTCATTACAAAAATCACTATCAAAAAGCTGCTTTCCGCAAAAAGGCGGCGCAATTCGTTTTACACGGGCAGGAAGAAATCAACGACAACGGATTTATCCGGACACTGAGCCTGCATGGGATTTCTGTCCCGATGGAAAACTTAAAAACACAATTGCTCAATATTGCTCCTCAGGGCGAAGGATGGCTGGTGTCGGACGAAAATGATCAGATTTTTCTTACCAGAGATATTCTCTTTAAAATGCAACTTGCCGGCGAACCCGTTTTTATTGATTACCAAACAGCCATAACCAACGAAAAGCCTTTAAATGAAGGTATCGGTGTTAAACTAACCAACACAAAAACCATCTTTTTTTCAAAAGAAGCCGGCGGAGCACCCATCAGGGTTGATGCTGATGAAAGGGAAAGTTTTTTTGAAATTCTGCAAGGCAGGCTTCCCAAAGAGGCAATGGACGCCGAAAATCTTTTCAATATTGCGCTAAAAGAAATTCCGGCTAAAGGTTTTGTAGAATATTTTTAATGGAAGCGATGATAGATGTTGCTTTTTTTTATCTTTGAAATAAATTTTGTAATACTGGCTGTTTTGATGACAAACGATAATACACATCACATGCACAAGAAAAAGGCTAACAGTAATGTTCGTGTTTTACAGTTTGTTATTATTATTGCTTGTACAATTATTGCCGGGGTAATATTTGCCCTTTGGTCGATGCGCAGCACAGATTCCGAAATGCGAAAAGATTTGATTCAGGAAGCCCAGATTGTCGGAAATGCCATTGACTGGCGTTACATTCAAAATTTGACAGCGACCGAAGACGATCTTAATGCGCCAGCTTATCTTCGTTTAAAAGAGCAACTTTCCCTGGTCCGCTCAGCAAATCCACTGTGCCGCTTTATTTATCTGATGGGGCAGCATGAAGATGGATCAGTTTATTTTTTCCTGGATTCAGAGCCAGCAGAATCTGAGGACAATTCTCCTCCCGGCGAAATATATACCGACGCATCAGAAATCCTGAAAAATGTTTTCATCTCAGGAAAACCTGCAACCGAAGGCCCCGTTCCTGATGAATGGGGCATTTGGGTAAGTGCAATTGTACCACTTATCGAGCCTCAAACCAATGAAATTTTAGCCATCCTGGGAATGGACATTGACGCTCATGAGTGGCGCGCAGAAATATTTAAATCACTCACAGTACCCATTTCTGTAACCCTCATTATTCTGTTCATCGAAACTATTTTTTTTGTTTTCAGGATACGAAACTATAGGGAAAACAAACGACTTGCAGCATCCAGAGAGTTATTAAGCCAGAGTGAAGCCCGTTACAGGCAATTGTTTGAACATGCTCCTGCCGGTATTTATGAAGTTGATTATGTCAACAATCATTTTTCTTCGGTAAATGATGTGATGTGTAATTATGTTGGTTACACCAAAGAGGAATTGTTGCAATTAAGTCCCAGCAGGATTTTAGCCAAAGAAAGCCAAAAAGAGTACTTCGAAAAATTGGAGAAATTAAAAAATGGTGAAGTTGTGCCGCTGATTGCAGAATATAAAGCGATTACAAAATATGGCGATGAGTTTTGGATTCTGGTAAATACCCAGTACCTTTTTGAAGGCAACCAACTGATAGGTTCAACCGGGGTAATTCATGATATTACCGATCGTAAACTGACCGAACAGGCATTGATCAAAGCCAACGAATTAGCAGAAAAATCAAACAAGCTAAAAGATGCTTTTATTACCAATATCTCACATGAAATACGCACACCTCTGAATTCGATTCTTGGTTTTAGTGATCTTTTACCTGATATGATTTCAGAAGAAAATCAGGAATCGGCATCCCATATTTTCGAAATCATCAATATGTCAGGAAAACGACTGATGCGGACTGTTGACATGATTATGAATTTTTCGAGACTTCAGGTTGGCGAATTCCCTGTTCAATATACTGATGTAAACCTGGCACAGGTTCTTGAAACATTGACTAAGGAATTTAAAATTCTTGCTCAGGAAAAATCACTCAATCTGATTTTTGAAAACCATTGTGGTGAGGCAATCCTTAATCTCGATGAATACTGCATTATGCAGGCAGTGTACGATCTTGTTGATAACGCAATAAAATTTACACCTGAAGGCTATGTTAAAATATCGCTTTACAGGAAAGATGATTCGGTAGTTATTGATATCGAAGATACCGGAATCGGAATTTCTGAAGAATACCTATCTCATCTTTTCGAGCCATTTTCGCAGGAAGAAAGCGGACTTTCACGCACTTTTGAAGGCGTCGGCTTAGGCCTTTCGATCGTAAAAAAACTACTCGACCTTATTCATGCCGGAATAACCGTTGAAAGCACAAAAGGACATGGAACAACCTTTCATATCAGCTTAAATACAACAAGTAATTCCATCGCCTGATCAAATTCCATAGTCTCGTCAAGCAAAAAATATTTCTCCATAAAAATGTTTTAACTGCTAATTTTTCACGATTGGGTTTTCGACGGCATGTGTTTGAAAACACACTTCCACATCAAAACAATTAAAGTTTTATTGCCCGGCAAAAATGTACTTTTGCCCGGTATAATAACGAAGTTATGTTCTTCCGGAATTGCTTTCTGGGGGTTTGGTATTAAAATAATGCACTATATGAAAAACACAACAGCTACAAAGGTGAATACTTCGGTGTTGATGGCTGTAATTATTATTACTCAGTTTTTGTCGGCATTTATGAGTGCTTCTGTAAACATTGCACTTCCTGACATTGCACAGGATTTTGGGATGTCAGCAGTTGAAAGCAGTTGGGTGGTGATGGCGTTCCTTTTATCGACCGGTATGTTTTTGGTTCCGTTTGGGAAAATGGGAGATATTTATGGCAGGATGAGACTTTTTTTAACCGGCAATATGGTTTTCACTTTATCATCCTTGTTTTGTGCACTTTCCAGTGATGAAATTATGCTGATTGCCGCCAGGTTTTCGCAAGGCATTGGAGGAGCCATGATCATGAGTACGGGTATGGCAATTGTAACCTCTGCATTTCCGCCTCAGCAAAGGGGTAAAATGCTAGGACTTGTTGTTTCGGCTGTTTATCTCGGGCTTACGGCCGCGCCGGTACTTGGAGGAATCTTAACCCAGGCTTTCGGATGGAGAAGCATTTTCATTATCAGCGTTGGGTTGGGGATTACTATCGTAATTGCAATTTTAAGCATGGTAAAAGCGGAATGGAAAGAAGCGGGCAATGAAAAATTCGATATACATGGTTCTGTAATTTATATGATTTCAGTTTTTTTATTGATGTCCGGATTTTCGATGCTTCCGAAGGTAAACGGTATTTTAATGGCAGCATCAGGCGTGGTTGGGATTGGCCTTTTTATCGCTTATGAACTGAAAGTGGAGCATCCCGTTTTAAATATTCGTCTTTTTCAGAATAACCGGATTTTTGCTTTCTCAAACCTTGCTGCCTTGATAAATTACGCTGCAACTTTTGCCATCACCTTTATTCTGAGCCTTTATTTACAGTATGTAAAAGGGCTTCAACCCAGGGATGCCGGGATTCTTCTGATTACCCAACCGGCAGTTATGGCAGCCACAGCCTCATTTGCCGGAAAATTATCGGATAAAGTTGACCCCCGGTTTTTGTCGTCGCTGGGCATGGGAATTATTACCGTAGGCCTTGTTTTTCTTTGCTTTCTCGACAGTAATACAGGGAATGGTTTACTGATTGCCAGTCTGGTAATTGTCGGGCTGGGTTTTGGTACATTTTCGTCGCCAAACACAAACTCGGTAATGGGGTCGGTCGAAAAAAAATACCTTGGTGTTGCCGCTGCCACGGTTAGCACAATGCGGGTTTTGGGGCAGATTTTCAGCATGGCTATTGCTACGATGGTTTTTTATATTTTTCTTGGCAATTCAAAAATATCCGGCACCAACCTCATCGAATTCATGCAAAGCGCCAGAGTATTATTCATCATATTTGCCGTGCTGTGTTTTTTAGGGATTTTTATTTCCTCAGCCAGGAGCGGGAAGAAACCCCATCGCTGATCAACATTTCCTTAACCTAACCCGGATAAAGCAGAAAAGCAAAATTCAAAACCCAAAACCCAAATAATATCGAAATCATATTGATGAAAATCCAAAACCAGAACCGGGTAAACTCACTTAGTTCGATTTGATATTTGTACAGATAGCTATCGGGATGATGTTTGTAATTTCTTCGGAAAAAAAACATCAATTTCAAAAATAAGACATTAAATACTGCCCGATCAAAAGTCACCAACAACTTAATGGCTTCTTAGCCGAATCCCATAAAAAAAATGTGTGGTAAAATTCAAAACTTCGCATTTACCGGCTTGCCACATTTTTATATGGTTTTTCAGTTTTGTTACGAAAATATCCTAATTTCACCTCCAATTTAAAATGGAGGTTTTTTATGGGTAAGCCCTTCAGCAAAAGCAATTGTTTAACAGCAATATCAGTCATTATGCCGAAATTCCTGTTCCCTTTTCTCATCATTATACTTTTCTTTTTGTCGGATATAACTCCGGGAAACGCACAAAACAGCCAGCCGGACAGCATTTCAAAAGCCATTGCAGCCACAACGGGTAAAGAGCGTGCAAATCTTTTGTTATTTTTTTCGCGGCAAGCCATGGCCGATGATCCTGAAAAATCGCTTGAATTTGCGCGTCAGGCCGAAATCCTTGCAAAAAGCAAGAATGCTTTGGAATTAATCAGCGATGCGCTCAAAATACAGGGTGATGCTTTGTACGAACTCGATAGCTTAAAAAGTGCAGCATTTGCCTATTCGATGGCTGTCGAAATCGAGGATGCTTTGCCCAACCAACGACCTGACACCCTGATGCGCAGGTTAAGTGATGTTGGGTTTTCATATCAGGAAATGGGTTTATTTGATAAAGCACTTGACTATTTTCAGCGAGCCTTGAAGATAAATAAGATCCTCAAAGATACGCTTGAAATCGCATCAAACCTTTCAAATATCGGCGTTTCGTTCAAAATGATGGGCCGTTATGGTGAAGCCATCGAGGCCTTTAATCAAACCCTGGAACTCGATAAACTGATGGGAAGCGAATCGGAAATGGCCACCGATTACAACAACATCGGGATGGTTTACCGATCGTGGAATAATTACGACAAGGCTATCGAATTTTTTAATAAAGCATTGGAAATTGATGAAAAGCTCGGAAACCGGAACAAATTATCCATACGGTTGAGCAACATTGCACAAGTTTATCTCGCCTGGGGAAAAACATCGGATGCCATTGATTATTTTAATAAAGCGCTTGCTATTGACCGTGAAATGAACGCAACCTTAAAAATCGCCATCAGGTTGCATGGCCTTGGGCTTACATTTATGTCGCTGAACGATTTTCCAAAAGCCATCGAGTATTTTAATGAGGCACTCAAAACTTTCCGCTTGCTTAATGTTGAATATCAGGTTGCCATTATTCTGGAAAACATGGGTGATGCCTATGAAAAAATGAATGAATTTGCCAAAGCAAAGAATTGTTTTACCGAAAGCCTCGATCTTTCCAGAAAAATCAATTTGAAACCAACCATCAGCGAGGCAGCGAAAAGCCTGTATTTACTGAACAAAAAATACCACAACTACGAAGAAGCCCTGAATTATTTCGAAATTTATAAAGTGGCCGAAGACTCGGTTTTTTCGGAAGCCAGTGCCCGGCAGATCAACGAATTTGAAATCCGTTACGAAACCGAAAAAAAGGAAAAGGAGAACCGTCTTTTAACCAAAGATAACCAGATAAAAACCAGAAATCAATGGTTTTTAGTAATTATGGTTATTGCCCTTATCGCAATTTCGATGGCCTTGTTTTATGCCTTCCGGCTGAAAAAGAGATCGCTGATGCAAAGCCGCATTTTATTCGAAAGGGAACTGGAAATCGGCGAATTAAAAATCGGTCAGATCGAAAAGAAAAACCAGCATTTACAGGAAGTTTTATTTGCCGAGGAAGAGATTAAAAAATTGCAGATTCAGAGCATCGATCAAAAAAATCATGAATTAACATCGGCAACCCTGCTGATTGCCAATAAAAATGAGGTTTTCGAAAATCTCCGGCGAATGGCCGAACAAGCCAGGATCGATGGTTCAAGGGATGAAAACGAAAAAATCAAAGAAATCATTCGTGAAATCAACCGGCAAACCGATGTCGAAAATCAGTGGGAACAATTC
>CAYOWJ010000190.1:0-7171 GCA_964407625.1 uncultured Lentimicrobiaceae bacterium | reverse complement strand
CCTGTAAAGCTTTCGTGTCTTCGATGTCGGCCTGAACAAAACGGTCGAAAATAGCGTGCTGCCTGTCTTTTGGGATACCGATGCCGGTGTCTTTAACATAAAAAACAACAGAATTATCAACCAGCGAAAAACCAAATTCAACACTTCCATGATGGGTATATTTTTTGGCATTTTTGAGCAGATTGGCAAGAATTGCATACAACTTCTCTTTGTCGGTTTTTATGATGAGGTGGTCGTTTTCCGGAGGAACTTTGTAATTAAAGGCAAGGTTTTTCTTAACCATTTCAGGCTCGAAAAAGTTGAACAGGAATTCTGTAAGCTGATTAAGGTCGGTATCTTTGATTTCTAATTTCACCTGCCCGGCTTCGATTTTCGAAATATCAATAATGTCGTTGATAATATTGAGCATGCGTTCGCCGCTTTTTTCGATAACGGCAATGTATTTTTCCTGTTCTTCACCTGATAAACCAGGTTCTTTGAGTAATCCGGCAAAACCCAGAATACCGTTCATGGGCGTACGGATTTCGTGGCTCATGTTGGCCAGGAAAGCCGATTTGAGGCGGTCGGATTCTTCGGCCTTTTCTTTAGCCAGATTTAATTCGAAGGTTTTTTGAACTACACGCTTTTGCAGGATCAGGCTAAAAACCACAAAAACGGCCAGGATTATCAGGATGCCCGTCACGATAATTATCCAAAATCTGAACTCTTTATAAAATGGAACAGCGATAAAAGAAAGATATTTCGAATAAATGCTCTGCTTTTCTTTATTGCTGAGCGAAATTACAGCTTTTGTTAAAATCCGGTTCAGCGTATCGAGTTGTTTTCGGGTAGCAATACCAAGTTCGTTTTGATAAGCAATTTCGCCAACAATTTTTACATTGCTGATGCCTTCGGTATCAATAAAATAAATGGCTAAGGCTTGCTGACAAACAAAAGCGTCAACTTCACCATTGGAAACAGCTTTTAAACAACTGATATCATCAACCAATGGATGCAGATTTAGCTTTGGATAATTCTTCATCAAATACTCATGTACTGCATATTTATTTACTACAGCCACTGATTTGCCAGTTAAATTACCAATATTGATTATGTTAGGTTGTGATTTTCTTACCACAATAACATGTGGGTGAGAAATTAAATGTGGTGTGAAATCGAGGTATTGTTCGCGTTCCTCAGTTTTTTGAATTTCGATCAGCACATCAATCAATCCTGTTTTGGAGGCTTGAAGCTGGGCCGAAAAATCGGACTCGTAAACCCTCTTAAACTTATAATCAATCCTTTGTTCGATCAGCGACAAAAAATCAATAAAGATTCCAGTGATTTCCCCGTTTTCGTTTACATATTCATAAGGAGGCGCGTTGGGTGATATTCCTACAATAAGATTATCATGCAGTTTCAGCCAGTCTTTTTCGGTTTCGTTTAAAATTGGAGTGTTGTTGCAACCAACCAAAATTCCTGTCACAAAAATGAAAAAATAATATCTGAGCCATTTATTCATTTGTCTTTTTTGTTAGATAACGTCGTAAAATCGAAAACAACAAATCTTTTTTAACAGGCTTCGAAATGTAATCATTACATCCCGCTTCGAGGGCTTTTTCGCGGTCACCTGAAAGTGCATAGGCCGTTTGCGCAATAATAATGACGTCCTTGTTAAAAGTCCTGATCAGCCGTGTTGCCTCATAGCCGTTCATGAGCGGCATTTTTATATCCATGAGGATGAATTTGATGTGTTGGTTTTTTCGGAACATTTCAACCGTTTCGGTGCCGGTACTTGCATGCAGAATTTCTTTTAATTCTGCTTTGAGGATTTCGGTAAGAAATAAATCTGAAGTAGCTTCATCTTCAGCGATAAGAACGGTGAAATCCCTTAGCGTTTGGGGCGCTTTCTTTGCAGGGTCATTTTGGATGTTCCCTGCTGAAACGTTTCCTGCGCTATGCTGCAAAGGAAGATTCAGCCTGAAAACCGAGCCTTCGCCTTGTTCTGATTCAACCTGTATCGTTCCACCGAGCATATCAGTATAAGCTTTCGAAATTGCCAGGCCAAGTCCTGCCCCTTCCATGGCTTTGATGTCTTCGATGTCGGCCTGAACAAAACGGTCGAAAATGGCTTGCTGCCTGTCTTTTGGGATACCGATGCCGGTATCCTTAATGTAGAATTGGAGTTCGGGGGTTCGACTCCGCTCACCCACCTCACTCACCATTTTTTTCGGGGTTTGGGTTGTTGAGCCTGTCGAAACAAAACCAAATTCGATGCTCCCTTTTTCGGTATATTTTATGGCATTCTTAACCAGGTTTGTGAGAATGGCGTACAATTTTTCCCTGTCGGTGCTGATGATCAGATGATTTTCGGTTTTTGGGAAGTTGCAAGTAAGGGTAAGGCCTTTCTTTTTTATTTCCGGCGCAAAGAAATTAAGCAGGAATTCTGACAGCTCGTGGATGTCAGTATCCGAAAGTTCAACTTTAACCTGGCCAGCTTCGATTTTCGAAATATCAATAATATCGTTGATGATGTTGAGCATGCGCTCGCCGCTTTTTTCGATGACGGCGATGTATTTTTTTTGCTCCTCGCCGGTAAGTTCGGGTTCTTTGAGTAATTCGGCAAAGCCGAGGATACCGTTCATGGGCGTGCGTATTTCGTGGCTCATATTGGCCAGGAAGGCCGATTTGAGGCGGTCGGATTCTTCGGCTTTTTCTTTGGCTAAAATTAACTCCTGCTCAAATTTCTTGCGTTCGCTTATTTCCCTGGTTACCGATAGTATAAATGATTCGTTGTTAAATCTGATGATCTGAGCCGACATCAGGGCAGGGATTAGCGAGCCGTCTTTTGTGCGAAACATTGTCTCAAGGTTTTCGACAATTCCATGCTCTTTAAGACCTTTAACCAATCGGGCACGGTCTTCAGGTATGGCCCAAATTTCGATTTCCAGCGATTTTTTCCCGATTACATCTTTATTTGAATAGCCTGACAACCGGGTAAAGCCCTCATTAATTTCGACATACTCACCATCGAGTTTATTTATATTAATCGAATCGGGGCTTGTGTAAAAGGCAGCTTTAAACTTTAACTCGTTTTCTTCGGCTTTTTGTTTGGCTTTAAATAATTCCTGTTCGGCATGTTTGCGGTCAGAAATATCACGGACTACCGCCAGCACCCTGTTTTCGCCACCGATTTTGGTTGTTTTAAGGCTGACTTCTGTCCAGAAAATGTCGCCGTTTTTCCGCTTAGCCAACCAATCAAACGTTTGAGGTCCCACGTTAATGGTTTGTTGGATATGATACTGTGCCTTTGCCTGGTTGTAGGGCTCTACATTTGCGCTGATATCACCGATATTTCCTTTCAGAATTTCTTCTTTATTTTCGTAACCGTACATTTCTACTGTGCGTTCATTGCAGTCGATCATTTTTCCGGTAAGGGCGTCATCAATAAAAATAGCCTCATTGGTGGAGTTATATACTTCGCGGAATTTTTGTTCGCTTTCGAGCAGGAGTTCCTTTGTTTTCATGCGTTCGGAATTTATCATCGCCTGCGAAATTATCGAAGCTACTGTGCTTGCAAAGGCTTCTTCGTCGGCCTCCCAGGTGCGTTTTTCGCCTTTATGCTCTAAGCAAACTACGCCTGTCAGCTTTCCCTTTATCAAAATACCTGCATCGAGCATCGAAGTAATTCCCTGAGGAATCAGGTAAGAATCTTTCAATTCGATGGTGCGGGGATCGTTTTGCGCATCAGCGGCATAAATGCGGTTTTCTTTGCGGATTGCATTAAAGTAAACCGGGAGGGTTTCGATTACAAGAGTATGGCCGGCCGGGTTTTTCGTTGCTCCATCTTCAAACAATGCGATGCAATCAAGATTTTTTTCATCCTCCGAAAAGAGCCAGATACCGGCAATATCGACTTCAATGGTTTCCGAAAGAATTCTTGTAATCTTATCAAAACCTTCATTTAAATCTATTTTCAGAAGCGATTCGTCAACAGCCAGTTTTGCCAGAGCTTCGCGTTGACGGCGTGAGCGGGCTTCACTTTTCTGAAGTTTGACAACTGCCTGTTTGCGTTCGGTAATATCACGGCAGATGATGTAAGTTTCCAGATGGTTGCCCTTTTCGTCGTAGATAAACCTGGCGTGGTCTTCGCGCCAGATATAATGCCCGGCCTTGTTTTTTACACGGAAAGTATAAATGAATCCGGTTTTTTTTAATTCGATGGCTTTAAAAATTTCAGCAAAAACAATATCCCGGTCATCAGGATGTACTAATAAGTAAATGTCATCCGAGTTTTTGGTAAGTTCTTCGGCTTCGCCTGTGCCGAGTAATTTCAGATAAGATGGAGAAACATACCTGATTTTGGTATCGGCGCCAATAATTAAAATTCCGTCGGAAGTGTTTTCGGCAATCAGGCGGTATTTTAACTCGCTTTCACGAAGTTTTTCTTCGAACTCTTTTTTTGCCGTGATGTCGCGGATCGAAATCATATCGGCTTTAGTCCCTTCGTAATCAATAATTTTTCCAATACTCTCCATCCATATTCTTTTACCTTTTGAGGTAATCCCGCAACTCTGTGCTACCTCTGTAACGTTGCCCTGAATGACTTTTGTAAAATCTTCGATCGTTTGGGCAATGTACTCTGGGGCGATATAATTAAAAATATTCTGTCCGAGTATTCCGTCAATGGTTTCGTATTCAAATGTTTTTATGATCGAATTGTTTGCAAACAGAATGTTGCCTTCGAGATCGATAATGACAATTCCTTCAAATGCATTATCAACCAGGACGCGGTATTTTTGCTCGTTTTCACGGAGCGTAGCTTCCGCCTGCTTTCGCCAGGTAATGTTTTCGTGCATCAAAACAACCCTGTCGAATTTGCCGGCGGTATCTTTTAACGGAAATAGGATTGCATGTATCCATAAAGGATTATCCGGCAGGTCATCGGAAATATCGTGAACGTTGTAATAATAATCAGGAAAATGTACTATTTCGCCTTGTTTGGCAAGATCGATTAATTTCTTAAGTTCCTCACTTTTACTTTGAAGATCATCAAAAATCGAAAAGCTGGCAGGAGGAACTGCGCCAAAAAGTGCCGTATGTGCCGGATTTACTTTAAGTGTATAGCCATTGATGTCGACAATTTGAATCGACATTGGATTTTTATCGATGATGTCCTGAAACATTTCTTCGGCATGTTTTCGCTCGGTGATATCGCGCGCAACGCTTAATATGGCTGCCTTTCCATGAAAAAATACAGGACTTGAACTGACCTCGACGGGAATAATTTTCCCGTTTTTGGTTTGATGTTGGGTTTCGAATACCTGCCTTTCGCCTGACTTCATCCTCTCTATTAATCCCATAATTTCTTTTTCGGCTAGTCTGGGGTCCAAATCAAACACGCTCATACCGAGAAATTCTTCCCTGGAATATCCCAAAACTTCTTCAGCAGTTTTATTAACTTCAACAAACCTACCGTCGAAGTTGATTACAAAGGCAGTATCGTTCATCCCATCGATGAGCTGTTTGTACTCTTTTTCACGCTGCTTTCGTTGGGTAATATTGCGGATAATCAATTGCACTGCGGGTTTACCTTCATATTTTAAAGGTAATCCGGTTACTTCCACCATCAATTCCGACCCGTCTAAACGCACAAATTTTTCTTCGATAAGCGGTAAAATACCTGTTTCTTTGGCAGCCTTTTTCATGCGTGCGATAACAAATTCGCGATCATCGGGATGAACAAACTGCAGGACGGGTTTTCCAATCAATTCTTCGGCTTTTGTTGCACCTAATAAATCGAGACATGCGTTGTTGACAAAAACAACTTTTCCGTCGACATAAATTGTTATGGCATCTGGCGAATTTTCGACTAAACCGCGGTATTTAAATTCACTTTCCAATAATTTGTTTTCATCCAGTTTGCGCGTGGTAATTTCCCTTGTAACGGTTACGATTCCTGTTGGTTGGTGGTTTTGGTTTTTTTGAAATGAAAATGAAAGGTCAACCCAGATTGTTGAGCCATCCTTGCGATATTCTTCAAGCTCGATGGTTGGGTAGATGCCATTTGGGGTGATTCCGGCCATTTCCTCTGGCAGTAGCTTTTCAAATAATGAGATAACTTGTTTTAATGAATCGGGCATAAGTACCTGATCAATTTTTAAAAGCAGGAACTCATCCTGGGTATATCCAAGAAGTTTTTCGACCGAAGGGCTGATATAGGTAAAATTGAGGTTTAAGTCTAAAACAGCAATGGTGTCGCTGGTGTTTTCGGCAATGAGCCTGTATTTTTCTTCACTTTTCCGCAATTCATCTTCGGCTTTTTTCTGCCTGGCACCTTGTTTTATTAAACAGAAATTGGCGTATGTTTTTTCGGATAGTTGATTTGAAAATGCTGATAATAATTGAGTTATTTTTGAAAACTGCTCCAAAGGCATCACAGGAATTTCGGCCAGCGCATTTTTTAATTCGTTTTGGTTTACCCCAATTTCGCCGGCATACTGCAATATCTTTTCTTCATCGGAATTTTGGATGCGCACCTGCCCGATAACCAAATTGGCGATATGCCTGTCACCTAACAAAATCCGGGTACCCGAATGTAATAATCCGCCACCCGCGCAAGGTATTATTACGGGATCAGATGAATCGCGGAGTTCATGCAGGGCAAAGGCTTCATAGCAGTTGGCCCGACCTTTTTCGGTGTTTAAAACCAGGTCGTGACAAAACCTGCAAAAATTGCTGGGTTGGGTTATTGGGATGCCATCAGGACTGGTGATAATGGAAGCTACGCCGGTAGCGTCAGAAAACAGATCCTGCAGGTGTTGAATTTCGCTGAGGTCGAAAATGTCGGAAAATTCGATGACTTCAGTGGTTTCGTTGGCCGATTGTATGTTGTTCATATAATTCAATGTAAAAGGAATATGTGATGCTTAATAAATTGTCTGCTAAAGTAAAGAAAAATGCTCACCTTTTATTTCGAATACCTGTTTGGTGGTGCCGAAGTAGTTTGCCGCGGAGGCACAGCTTGTAAAAAGCAGGTTGTAATGCCATCCCGGGTGAGGCGTTCGGTCAGGCTCTGAGAATTAAACCAGGACTCAATGTGCCTGTTAGTTTAATCAGTGCCACCCTGGTAATTTTTTTTTAGCCATGTTCTCCGTGTCCATGTGTTCATAATTCATTTCGAATTATTTTA
>CAYOWJ010000189.1:0-7239 GCA_964407625.1 uncultured Lentimicrobiaceae bacterium | reverse complement strand
TTTGTACCAGTCAGCAAATAGTACGCCTCCACTTTCGGCCCAGTCGCCAAACTTCAGGTACGCCCCAAGGATTTCCTGTTTTTCGATCGGATAATCGAAATTATCATAAATGTTAATCCCCCATGGCAGATTAGCCGAAGTCAAATAAAACCTGCCTGTCGAAGGATTGCTATCGTCGTGCAGTGAACCAAACAAATTCGGGTCAGCAAGATCAGTCGGAGGAAAATAAGGCAGATGCACTTCGATACCACGGGTCTGGCTGACAATCAGAAAAGGATTAAAATTGCTGATGTCCAAAATATTGTTGTTGTATTTATCAGGCTCAAAAGCAATGCTGACTTCAAGTGATACCGGTGAAACATACGGAGCCCCAGGTGTTGTATTTATCCCTAAACCCGATCCGGGATGTTGTAATTGTTTAAATGAATCATCAAAAACAATAATTGTTGGCTTCGATTGCCCTGCCTCGGTGCCGTTGGAATTGAGTGTAATGTAGTTTTCGGTAAGCTGATTACCGGTAATTGTGAGGTCGTCAGGATCAATGGCCTCTGATAGCTGGAATCCGAATCCGTTATGAAGTGATGCGCCGATTGCTTTAATTACAAAAGTTGCATCAACCTGCACGATATTATTATTCAGATTCGAAAAAATCTCAAATTGATAATCAATCACGAGGTCATTGAAATCATAATCACCCCTGCTTGGCCACAGATCCTCGAAGGCCAGTGTACCAAAACCCATGGCTGGATAAAGGTTGGAAATCCCGACAATAACATTTACTCCAATGGTTGCAACATCACACAAACCGAAGTCATCGCAAACCTGATAATCAATAGTTACAGAACCATAAAAGCCGGTAACAGGCGCAAAAGTTACCTCACCCGTCGAAGGATTTACAGTAAATGTTCCTTGAGTTGTGGGACTTGGCCCGGTGCCTGGAATAAAATCTACGGATGTCGGGATAATTATTCCTGTTCCTGAAACATCGTTTGCCAGTACATTTATAACCACAGGAGTATTAACTAACGTCAAAGCATTGTCGTTTATGGCGTCAGGGGCTGTGGGCAAAATCACCGCAGTTGTGGCAGTTGATGAGTTATTGTCAACCACAGGATCAGGAGTTGTACTTGTAACGGTTGCAGTATTATTCAGAGCGCCGCTGAACTGATCATCAGGTGCTACTACAAATGTTAATAACGCTGTGGCTCCTGGTTCAAGTGTTCCAATGCTCCAGTTTGGAGAAGCCCAGGTACCTGTTGAAGGCATGATATTGATAATCGAAATATTTGCTGGAAGGTTATCTGTAACTTTTACTCCCTGCGAAGGTGATGGTCCATTATTGGTGACCGTAATGGAGTAAGTAAGGTTTTGACCAGCATAAACCGTGTCAACTGAGGACAGCTTAACAACTTCCAAATCAGACTGATCGCTCAGCCCCGCACAACTTTGTGATTGTGCAATGACACAATCATTGATTTTGTTGCCTGAAAAAAAGTCAAGATTGGGGTCCAGGGTATTTGCACAGTAATAATTAAGGGTTGCAGAACCATTCATACTGCTTACCGAAATCTTTTGATTTCCATAAATCGAAAATACTGATCCGTTTATTCTGGAGCTAAAAAATTCAGCACTTCCACTCTGAGAGCCAACTATAATTCTAATATCAGTAACTGTGAGATAAGATGAGGAACTAATGGTAAAATTTCCAGTACCGGATAAACCGGCAAGCAAATAAACATTGTTGAGTGTCCCATAACTGGAGGATGATCCAGCCCCTTCAAACAACATATTCTGTGCGGTACTCAGACAAACATCAACCATCGAAATATTGTTTACATCTGTTTTAATAGTAAAATTGCCGGAAACATAAACCGTGGCATCCTGCCAGTCGATGAGTCCTTTTTCGAGAAGCATGTTACCTCCGCTCCCAGGCGAATAACTCTCGTAAGTACCGTTGTTGATGTAAAATGAATTACCACTTGCTTTCATTGTTAATGTTCGTGCCGGATTGCTTGCATTTCCCATTTGCAATTTTCCTCCATTTTCGATTCGTAAAACGGCAGTATTATTTAAAACCAGGTTACTGGCTTGCGTAACGACAAAACCGTTGGTAATAATGACACGTCTGTTGCTGGTTAAAGATGAAGATGGGGCACCGCTTGCGCCTCCACTTGTACTCCAGGTTGTAGCCGACGACCATGCTCCGCTTGCTTTGCTGGTCCAGGTTTGTTGCCCGATGACACTGGCCGCAAAAATAAACGTAGACAAAAATATGATCAGTTTTTTCATTGTTATCGTCTCCTCATTAGGAATTTCTCTCCGGAAAATGGAAAATATCAAAAGCTTAGTTAAATTGATAAGTCAGCATATCAGAATCCAATGCGAGGCTTACTTCCTGGCCTGAAAACTTCAGGGTTATCTGATCTTCGTAAGCAGGAACAGTTAACTTCATGAGTAAAGGCGTACCTGAAGTCAGATAAGCTTTTTGATAGGCGATTCCCTCCTCATTTGCCACCTCAATAATGCCATCGGCATTCCCGGTCAGGGTTAGTTGAATGTCCCGGGTGGTTTTCCAGTCAAATCCGTCACTCACCTGAATATCGTGGATGGTTTTGTCTTCCGGGTTACCCTGAGACAGCTCTTTTCGACATCCGGTAAAACCGAGTAAAATTATTAATATCGAAAAAAAAGTAAGTTTAATACGTAAATTCATTTTTCCTCCCGCCGGGTTATTTTTTGATTAAATACACCTAACCCAATTTTACACAAAATTAAAAATTACCAGGCTCATTACAACAGTAAATTTGTAAGTGTAGCAACCTGGGGTGTTTTTGTATCCAAATCAAGTGGAAATGAAAACATTGTAAAAACAAAAAGGCAAAAAAAATGAGATGACAGTTGATCTCATTTTCGACGTGTGATTTGAAATCAGATCTCAAATTTTAATAAGCAAAAAGCGGAAATGCCGACATCATATCGAACGGAACCATGTTTTTATTTACGGCAATATCGGCTTTTACAAGTGCATTTTCAACCTGGTATCCGCTGAGATTTGGGAATTTGGAGCGTAGGTCAATCAACATCAGATGGTTGTCGGTCGAGCGATAAATTCCAACAAAACCAGATTTAATATTTCTTTCACGATGTACGTTACTTGCAAATTGTATTTGTTGCCAGAGAAAAACTGAAACAAAAAACCCCCGGTCAATAATTAAATCAACCGGGGGAAAAGCGTTTTCAAAATCAATCATGAACTATTAGTGAACTATAGCAATTTTAGTATTAAACACTTTATTATTTTCAACAATTCTTACCACGTAAATTCCATTTTTAATATCCCTAAGATTAACAATGGTCCCATCAGTTACTTTTTCCTTCATCAAAAGGATCTTCCCTGTCAGGTCGCAGATGTAAAGACTGGCATTTTGAATGTCAGCACGAATTGTAAATGCATCTTTGGCAGGATTTGGAAATATAGTAAAATCTGTATTTGCGGACACCTCCGGAACACCGGTAATAAGTTCATCTTTGCAGGCATTTTCGATTCTACCCGTTGTATTATCCATCAACATGCCAACAATTTCGATATTTGTCACATCCCATTCTTCGGGGATTGTTATCGAAAAATCATAGCTATGTGTTTCACCTGCATAAACGGTTTCGGGAATACTTCCTTCGGCACCTTCAAAACCGCCAAGGATTGCCCGGGCAACATCCTGGTAAACCATATCCTCGGCCGGAACAGGGTTTGGAAGTAATTCGAAACCACCCATAGGCCCAAACGTCCCACCTGAATAATAATTAGCCTGATTATAATTAGCACCGGTTCCTGTAACATTATTTTCGAGTAAAACTGCGTTAAACCGGTAATTATTTACCTGTGCAACAAAATCAGAAGTAAGGGTAAAAGTTAATGCTCTCGTAGTTTCGTTGAACGATTTATTCTGGATGATAATTCCGGCAGGAGAAACATCATTAAATCTCTGGAGGAATGCTCCTTCAAATGTAGATGGATCAGTAACAACAGTCCTGTCTACAAGGCCCATTGGATAAGCAAATTCAATTAATGGTCCTATTCCTGCATCATACTCAACTACTACCATGGGATCATTATTATGAACTGCGATGCCAATCCAGGTTTCAGGATATTTCATATTCATCGAATCCATATAAACAATACCCATTACACACCAGCCACACCAGGTGCCTGTTCCTTCTTCACCAACTACCATTTTTGGCGGAGCATACTCAACGATGTTGAAGGTGGTATTTAAGATATCATTTGCAGGCACTTCATCACCAGTAAGTTGAGTTGTAACCTCCATATCGTAAATTCCAGGTTCAGCTGACCATGGATCAAATTCAACCTGGACTTCTTCATTAAGGGCAAGATCAGACACACTCCTGGTTGAAGTATAACCATTATCATTGATGGTGCAGGTCACCGGGAAGCTAACCGTTTGTAATCCATAATTCTTTACGGTAGCCATAGGAATAACAGTGCCTTGCTGGATGAATGGCTCCATATCAATAGAAACTACCCCGGCATTGAGGTTAATTGATGCGCCTGTCAAATTCAAAGTATAATCTTCCCATTCACCTGCCCAAAGATTAGCACATGGATCGGGAGATGAAGGTTGCAAAAAGCATGACCCAACACGCATGACGGTAGATCCAGGTAAACCATTTCCCGGGATTGTGACGGGGATTTCGTAAAAAACACCGCCCGCTGCCATTTCAAAATCGGTTACCACCAGTTCATCAGGTGTAAATTCAATATCCTGATTTAAATCGATCCATATACTTACATATTGAGCCTGAAAACCCACGGCCACAGTAGCAACATAATCAGAACCGATCACAACGGTTCCTTCCAGATTTGTGAAAACACCATACCCATTATCACTACAACCGCTGTCAATGTTTTCAATTCCTGCAAAAGCAAATTCAGTTATACCAGTTATAAAACCACCAGCAGAAAAGCAGTCTCCAGCAGGTACACAATACCAATTGGCATCTACCACCGGGAAAAAGTGTTCATTCTGGTCATTATCCGGATTCTCATCACCAGGAAGTAAAGTGGTAACTGTGGCTCTATAGAAACCCTTAACTGCAGTCCAGGGATCAAAAGCAACGGTTGCTGGTTCACCAAAAGCAAGGTTTGATACTGATTTCGTAGATGAGAAAACAATGTTTGAACCTTCATAAATCTCAAGAATCACATCAAATGATACTATTTCAGACCCATAGTTGACGATCTCAGATGAAACATTTACAACATCTCCTTCATGGAAGAGGTTTTCAAGTCCGAAAATGGAAAGCGGTGTAACATCAAAAGAGGCCTGTTCACCAAGTGTCACATTATCAATATCCCATGCGTCTAACTGGTAGCTGTTATCCTCAAATTTAAAACAGAACTGGAAATTTGCTGAACCGATATCCGGTGTATTTACTATCAATACCTCAAATGCACTGTAGTTTTCAGTAGTTAATATATTTAATTCCCAAACCTGGTTCCAGGTTGTACCACCATCACTTGTTGTCTCCACGCTTACCCAAAAACCGCCACCCTGTACAAAGTTATCGATAAAATGTAAAAATGATAAACTCAGCTGGGTATATCCACTGGTATTAATAACTGGGGACACCAATCTGGATGTTCCCAAAAAAGAAGGGCTATAATTCATCTCCGCTTCAGGTATAGTCCCACCTGCCATGTTGGTTTGTACGATTCCCCAATTTTCTGATCCTTCTCCCATCACCGTCCAGGCATCCAATCCCGCCGAGAAATCTTCGTAAAACACCACCTCTTCGATTGACTTATGCCAACCCTTAGGAGCATTATTTTTAGTGATTGTGGTTTCCTGGTTCTCACCGCGATTTAAATTTTCACTTTGCTGTGCCATTGAGCTAATGACAATTGAAAAGCAAAATGCGATTAAGCTTAGTTTAAGTAAATTTGTTTGCATAGCATTCAATTTTAATTGTTTGTAATTTGTTTATGATGTAAAATAAATTTTCGATCTCATTTTTTACTCTTTTTGGAAGGTTTAACTTTTTCGGATTCGAGCAACTTCGACCTGTTGTTTAATTCTGTCAGAACCTTTTTTAGGATTTGGCTCTGAATATTTGATCGTTCGATGATTTCATCAATTTTTGAATCCGTTCCGGTTTTAATATTATTTTCGGCAGGTTCCATAATTTAAGCAACATTCTTTTGATATGAATAGAAAACTTTAAAATTCACCACAAAGAAATACTTCTATAATCTGAAAAGCTAATTTTTAAGGTAACAATAAGGGGACACATTGATTTTTGAGGGTAACAAAAAGGGGACAACCAAAATTGGCTGTTTTAAAACAGCACTTAAAAAACTATAATTGAGTAAGATAGGCAATCAGGTTCTCATCTCGGTCTAAACCGAGCTTTTTGCGTAAACGGTAACGTGCTGTTTTAAGGCTTTCGGAAGACTGGTAGGTTATGGCTGAAATTTCTTTCGAGGTCATGTTCAGTCGCAGAAAAGCACAAAGCCTGAGTTCATTGGGGGTAAGGTCAGGAAATTGCCGGCTGAGGCTGTTATAAAAGTCAACATGTACCTCCTGAAAACGAACCTCAAATTCCGTCCAGGTATCCTGGGTAATGCTTTTATCAAGTTCAGAAATAACATTTTTAATTATGGTTTCATTATCCGCCTTTTGCCCCTGATTTGTGTTTTTTAGTTTATCGGATATGGCCGAAATGAATTCATTCTTTTTAAGCAAATACATTACATTGGTAGTAAGCTCCTTATTCTTAAAATCCAGTTCTTTCGACAGTTTTTCCCTTTCGAGCAAATTCATTTGTTGCTCGAGGTTTTTCCTGCGCATCCGGTTATTCTGTAAAAAATACAGGAAGGCAATAATCAACAATGAAGCAACTGCACTAATGATTGCCAGCAAATAGATGAGTTCGATACGATTGTGTTTGGCTTCGAGAAGTTCATTTTGGAGCTTTTGCTGTTTCCGCTCTTTGTCAAATTCGTATTGGAGCGTTAATTCGGTGATTTTTTGGTTATTTTTTATTCTTAACAGGCTATCGTGAAGCACAGTGAAGTTTTCTAAATAAAAATAGGCGCTATCTTTATTCCCCTGTTGATTAAATAGATCGGCCAGTTTTTGTGACACTTCGGTCATCATTTCCAGATTTGATGAAACAGATGCACCGGACAGTGCCTGATGATAAAAATAAAGAGCCTTTTTA
>CAYOWJ010000188.1:0-7319 GCA_964407625.1 uncultured Lentimicrobiaceae bacterium | reverse complement strand
CCGTTATGCTGATGATGGCTTTCTTTTCGGCAACCTACCAGATTAATGCTTCTTCAGAAAAATACAATGACGGCAATATTGATACCAGTCGGATTTCGACTGTTACTTTTACGGTTTACGGCATGGATTCGAGCACGGTTTCGGGTGTACAGGATAAACTCAAGGCCATCGAAGGTGTCAGTTTTAATTTTGCCTGCTGGACCGATACCATCATTTTTGTTGAGTACGACACCGTTTTGACCAGTCCCGCCAAACTGATGAAAGCCATCATCGAAATGGGCTACAAGCCCAAAATCAGGGTTGATTAATCATTTGGGGGTTTACGGTCTCAGCCATTTTATCCATTGTTTTTTTTAACTTTTCAGGCATGACATTATTTGTTACGGCCATTTTTTGCGCCAAAAGTCAACGTTAACAGGTTTTCTGATTTCGCGGCTATTGCGCCGAAAAGGTTATTTTAGTAAAAGAAGGGAAACAAGGATTATCTGCCTTGGTGGTTGGGGGGTATTTTTTGGAAACTGATCCTACAAATTATGTCGAATCCCTGACAACCAAAGTGCTGTTGATTAAAATGGTTTCGGGGGCGATTTTGGTTTTGGAGGTATTAAAAATATGCTGAAATAACCTTTCGGCAGCAATTTTTCCTATTTCGGAACCCATCGGAGGAATCGAGGTAAGCTGCGGATTGTACATCAAACAAAATACTTCTTCACAAAAGCCTACAAGGGCAATTTCATCAGGCACCTTTAGTTTTCGGTTGTAAACTTCCCTCATGATTCCCGACATGGTGAGGTCGCTAATTGCAAAAATGCTGTCGGGGGGTGTGGGCAAATCAAGCAGCTTAATGGTTTCGGAGGCTGCTTCCTCCGGCGATTCTCCCGAAATAAGGTATTCGTCATAAAAAGGAATATCAAATTCAGCCAGCGCCATCCTAAAACCTTTAAGGCGGTTAACACTAATTAGTAAATCAGGATTTCCGATGCAGATGGCTATCCTTTTTTTTTCTTTGCTGATGAGATGTTTTGTGGCAAGGAAGGCTCCCTGTACATCATCAATTAAAACCATATCGCACGAAATACCGCTGGGAACACGATCGAAAAACACCATGGGTATCCCGGAATTTATCACATTCCTGAAATGATCTAAATTTTTCGTTTTCCGCGAAACGCAGGCCAAAACACCTTCAACATTGTTGGCCAAAAGAATGTTTGTGTTGTGAACTTCGTTCTCGTACAGTTCATTCGATTGTAAAATCAACAGATTATAGCCATGTTCGTGCGCAACACTTTCGATACCGTTAACCACCGAAGGGAAGAAAAAACTATAAATTTTAGGAATAATCAACCCAATGACCCGGCTCTTGCGCAACCGTAACGAAATGGCCACCTGGCATGGGGTGTAGTGAATGCTGTCGGCGAGGCTTTTAACCGCATCTCTGGTTTCAGAACTTATGTCGGGATGATCTTTTAAAGCTCTGCTTACCGTTGATTTGGAAACTCCTAAAAGTTTAGCAATATCCATTATTGTAATGGGATTTCCTTTTGACATAATTTACAATTACTTTTGAGCATCACCTTAAAACAAAACTGATGTGACGGTAAAAGTAAAAAAAATAGTGCCCTTTTGTTCATAATACTTTCCAAAAGTCTTAACCAAAAACCAGGGAGTTAAGAAAAGTTATCAACCGCAACCGGTTGCGGAATCGGTTGCGGAATCGGTTGCGTTATAAATTATTGGTTTTCAATAAATAACGTTGTGTTTTTAACAATTTATTAATATAGTTTTGCTAAACAATTTATTGTAAGATTCTTTTTTAAAATACTTAATAAAAATAATGTTTAACCAAAACTTTAAAAAAATGAAACATTTACGTTTACTTTTAATTGTTCAGTTTTTACTACTGACAGCATTTGGCTTTGCTCAAAAAGGTACTTTAAAGGGTACCGTAACCGACTCCAAAACTAATGAAACACTCATTGGAACTACAATCCTCATCAAAGGAACCGTACAAGGTACTACCACCGATGTGGATGGAAACTATAAACTGGAGAATATCGAAGCAGGGACGCACATTATTGTTGCTTCCTTTGTTGGATACATCAACCAGGAGCACGAAATCAGCATCAAAGCCGGTGAAGTTACAACCTTAAATTTTGTGATGAATGCTGATATGCTTGGGTTGGATGAAGTGGTGGTTACGGGTGTTATCAATCGCAAATCGGCCATCGAGTCGAGCGCTGCCCTTACTTCGTTAAAACCAAAGTTCATTCAGGAATTTGGTGCGATAACAACTGCAGAGATTTTTAAGGCGATACCTGGAATCAGGTCGGAAGCATCGGGTGGTGAAGGAAATGCAAACATTGCAGTAAGAGGTGTTCCGGTTGCTTCGGGTGGATCTAAGTTTCTTCAGTTACACGAGGATGGCCTTCCTGTTTTACAATTTGGCGATATTAGTTTTGGTAATGCCGATATTTTCCTTCGTGCCGATATGACCATTGAACGGATTGAAGCCCTTAAAGGCGGGTCAGCATCAACACTTGCCAGCAACTCGCCAGCGGGAATCATCAACTTTATCAGTAAAACCGGAACTGTTGCAGGTGGAACAATTGCTACTACACTGGGATTGGATTTCCAGACATTACGTACCGATTTTGAATATGGCGCTCCTATTGGTGAAGGCCTGAAGTTTCATATCGGAGGGTTTTTCAGAGAAGGCGAAGGCCCCAGAAACCCTGGTTTTATTGCCAACAAAGGCGGACAGATAAAAGCCAACATTACTAAAGAATTTGAAAAAGGTTATGCCAGGATTTATTTCAAGTATCTCAACGATAAAACCATCAGTTTTATGCCTATGCCGGTAAAGGCTACCGGAACTGCCGGTGACCCAACTTATGAATCAATCGAAGGGTATGATCTTACAAAACACACCTTGCAAAGCCCTGGCTTTTTGCTGTTGAATGGTGTTGATGGACTGGGTAACCGCCGTACCAGCAACGTGGCCGACGGAATGCACCCATTGGTAATGGCCGTTGGTACCGAATTCGATTTTGAAGTAGGAAATGGCTGGAGATTGAAACAACGTGGACGGCTTGCAAACATCAGCGGAACTTTTAACTCACCATTCCCGGCACAGGTTGGCGCTGCCGATGCCATCGCAACCGACCTGGCCGGTGCAGGGTATACTTTAAGCTATGCCAATGGCGCGAATGCCGGAACGCCGCTTACTTCATCTCAAATCAGCAATTTAAACGGTAACGGGCTGTTGATGAGAATCCATTCGTTTGATGTGGAAATGAACAATCTGAACAATTTTACAAACGATATTTTTCTTACCAAGGAAATTGGAAACGGAAAAATTACCCTGGGTTACTACAAAGCGTACCAGCGAATTGCAATGACCTGGTTGTGGCAATCGTATCTTACTGATGTAAGCGGCGAAAATGGTCCAAGATTAATGAATATTGCAAGCGCCGACAATTCGTATTACTCGAACAACGGGCTTACTGCTTATGGAGTGCCATTCTGGGGAAATTGCTGTACACGTGGTTACGACATGGAATATTCCATTGATGCTCCATACGCCAATGTTGAATTTGATGTTAACGAAGATTTTAACATTGATGCAAGTATCCGCTACGACTTTGGACAAGCCATTGGAAGCTACAAAAGCAATTATCAGGCTGCCGTTGATGTTAACAACGATGGTACCATCGAACCGACAGAAGAAAGCGTTACTTTACTCAACAACGAAAATCCAAATATTGTTAATTACGACTTCGATTATGTTTCGTACTCGCTGGGAGCAAATTACAGGCTCGATAAAGAAAAAGCCATTTATGCCAGATACAGCAAAGGAGGCAGGGCAAATGCCGACCGACTTCTCTATTCGAGCTTCCTCACCACCGAAGGTGGAACAATCGAAGGATTAAGTGCCGATCAGATCAACCAGGGTGAATTTGGTTTTAAATTCAGAAACCAGAAATATTCGGCCATTGCCACAGCTTTTTATACCGAAATTTCGGAACAGAACGAAGAGTTTGGAAAAGCAATAAACAAAACTTTCAATACCTGGGGTATGGAAGTTGAGGGAAGCGCCAGCCTGTCGAGTTTCAACATCTCTGTCGGGGCAACCTATACCAAAGCTGAAATTAAGAAAAGCCTTGCTGCCGCCGAAGAAGGAAACACACCACGAAGGGTTCCGGATTTGATGTACAACATCAATCCTTCCTATTCATTTTTAAAAGGAAAAGCCAACGTTGGTTTTAGCCTCATTGGTACCACAAAAGTTTATGCTCAGGACGACAACAACGTGGTGCTTCCGGGATTTGTTTATGTAAACGCCTTTATCGGTTACAACATCACCAAAGGTTTGAATATCCGGCTCAATTCAAACAATCTTACCAACACGCTTGGATTTACCGAAATGGAAGGCGATGCCTTTGTTGACAACAGCGTAAACTACATGCGTGCCCGACCAATAACCGGCAGAACTACAGCCGCAACATTAACCTATTCTTTTTAAAATAAAAGATAGTCGTTTTCTCAATTGAAGGAGAGGCTCAATAATTATGAGCCTCTCATTTTTAAAAATCAAAAAAAATGGATAAAAAGGTTCAGTTAATAACTTATACCGATCGGCTGGGAGCAGCTAATCTCGCCGAATTTCGCAGCCTTTTCGTGCATGAACTAACTGGTTTGTTTGGCGGTGTGCACATTCTTCCTTTTTATTTTCCAATTGATGGATCAGATGCAGGGTTTGATCCCGTAAATCACCTGATAGTGGATCCAAGACTTGGCAATTGGGATGATATTAAAACCCTGAGTAAAAATGTGGATGTAATGGCCGATCTTATCGTAAATCACATGTCGGCACAATCGGAACAGTTTACCGATTATCTTAAAAAGGGTGATCAATCGGAATATGCCGACCTGTTTCTTACCTTCGGCAAGGTTTTTCCAACAGGTGCAACCGAAAATGATTTGCTACAGATTTACAGGCCACGGCCGGGTTTGCCTTTCACAACCTACAAACCCGAAAACGGTACTGCAAAACTGGTCTGGACAACTTTTACTGCTAATCAAATTGATATTGATGTCGAAAGTCAGGCGGGTCAAGCTTACCTGGAAAATATCCTGTCAGTTTTTGAGGCATCGGGGATAAAAATGATCCGTCTGGACGCTGCCGGCTATGCCATTAAAGAAGAAGGCACCTCCTGCTTTATGACCGAAAAGACTTTCGGATTTATCGGTTCTCTTACCCAAAAAGCGCATCAAAAAGGAATTTCGGTTTTGGTAGAAATTCATTCCCATTTTCAGACTCAAATCGAAATTGCTAAAAAGGTGGATTATGTTTACGATTTTGCGCTGCCGGTGCTGGTGCTTGATACGCTCTTTAACAAATCATCTGAAAACCTTAAAAAATGGCTCGAAATCAGTCCCCGCAACGCTTTTACTGTTTTGGATACCCACGATGGCATCGGTATCGTGGATGTGGCTTCGGAAGGTAGTAAACCAGGCCTGATTAAAAATGATCAATTAGATAATATCGTAAAACAAATTCATAAAAACAGCGGTGGAAACAGTTTAAAAGCAACCGGTGCTGCTGCATCAAACCTCGATTTGTACCAGATAAACTGCACTTATTACGATGCCCTGGGGCAAAACGACAACCATTATCTTATCGCAAGGGCCATACAGTTTTTTGTGCCGGGCATTCCACAGATTTATTATATGGGTTTTCTGGCAGGTAAAAATGATATGGATTTGCTGGCCAAAACAAAAGTTGGCAGAGATATCAACAGGCATTATTACTCAAAAGACGAAATCGTTGCCGACCTTGAAAAGCCGGTGGTTAAAAAACTCATCGAAATAATCCGGTTACGTAATGAAAGTAAGGCGTTTGATGGCGATTTCAGGATCGAAAAAACACCTGACCATCTTTTCAGCATTATTTGGAAAAAAGATTCGGCAAAAGCACAATTAACAGTTAATCTTTCGGCCATGAAAGCAGAAATAGTATTTTCGGAAACGGATTCCCAAACAGCGATTTTTGTTGGGTAAACAAACAAATAATTTCACTAAGCTATGAACTTCACGGGTACAACAACAAATAAATCGGGCAACAAAATACTCAAAGCATTGACCTTTGTCATGTTTATGATGTTTGCCATGACCACCGACGCTGTGGGTGTAATTATTCCTGAAATAATTAAAGAGTTTAAACTGAGCATGACCGAGGCCGGTTTGTTTCATTACGGCCCTATGACTGCGATGGCTCTGGCCGGAATTTTCCTTGGATTTCTGGCCGATAAACTCGGACGCAAAAAAACCATCATTTTAGGCCTAGGGTCGTTTGCTGTAAGTTCATATCTTTTTATAGCCGGCAATTCGTTCGGGTTTTTCCTTGTATTGCTGATGTTTTCGGGTGCTGCAATCGGCGTTTTCAGAACCGGTGCACTGGCTTTGATTGGCGATATTTCAAGCTCCAACCGCGAACATACTTCAACCATGAATACTGTTGAAGGATTTTTTGGGGTCGGTGCCATCATCGGGCCTTTCCTGGTTAGCTACCTGCTTTCGCACGATGTACAATGGAAATGGCTGTACGTAATTGCTGCAACACTTTGTATTTTACTCATTTTGATTGCTGGTGTTGTGAAATATCCGGCATCCAAAAAAACCACCGAAGAACCTGTCAATATCAGCCGTTCGTTTAAAATGGTCAAAGACCCGTTTGCACTTGGCTTTTCGATGGCTGCCTTTTTTTATGTTACGGTCGAAGCCGCCATTTATGTGTGGATGCCCACTTTAATGAAAGAATATGATGGCAGCCTCGTATTTATTGCAACCTATGCTTTGCCGATATTTTTCACTCTCAGGGCTGCCGGCCGGTTTTTGGGTGCCTGGATGATGAACCATTTCAGATGGGATGTTGTTTTAACAATTTCTGGATTTGTTATTTTGATTTGCCTGGTTGGAAGTATTTCGTACGAACCTTTGGCAGTCGTCCTGTTGCCATTGTCAGGGCTTTTTATGTCGGTTGTTTATCCAACCATCAACTCAAAAGGAATCAGTTGTTTCCCGAAGCCAAAACATGGAGCCATTGCAGGAATAATTTTGTTTTTTACGGCTGCCGGAGCTGCCGCAGGGCCACTGGCAATGGGCGTTGTAAGCGATCTTTTTGACGCGCAGGTAAAATATGGTTTTGTTCTTGCAGCGGTATTTGCGCTAATTTTGTTCACCGGATTTTTGTTGAACCTCATTTACAAACCTACCGAAAGCCGCTTGCTCCAGCTCAACAAATCCGATTATCAGGTAAA